>JAISWW010000218.1 GCA_031270705.1 Deltaproteobacteria bacterium | reverse complement strand
TTTTTAGAGGCGGCTAATTGTGACCATCTTAACAATTATAACCATCTTTACTATCATATATTATATGGCCAGACGCCAAGGCTTGGCTTTCGGGCTAGGGATCTTAATTTTTACTGGCCTAGCTCTGGCTGATCTATCTTTTGCGGGTTTGGCCTATGGTAATTATCCCATGTCATTTGAGAATAATGGCCGGATTTTGACCATCAAAAAATTGCCCAAAAAAGCCTTGGTTTATGGAGTTCCGGCGGCGGAGATTATGGTTTCTTTGGGTTTGGCCCAAACAGTCGTGGGCTTTAGTTATAAAAATGGGGAACTAGACCCTCCGCATAAGGAAGCCTTAAAAGACACGCCCCTCATCGAGAGCTACCATGACGAGAGCCGGCTCATAGACAAAGGAGCGGACTTTATTATTGGCCGATTCGCCTTAAATTCCCCAGAATTGATTAGAGGTTGGCCGCCCGTCTATGTTTTGGGCTCAGTAACGCTCGAGAATTTTTTCCAACAAATAAGGGAATTGGGGGAGATTTTTCAGATCCCTGAGCGTTCGGCTCTGATTTTGGCTGATTTAAACGCCCGTCTTTTTAAGGTGACCAAACGCTTAGAAGAGTATGAGCCCGTTAAAGCCCTGGTCTATGATCCCCGGGCTGATGGTATTTATGTCCCTGGCCAAGAGGATTTCGCGACGCGTCTAGTGAATTTGGCGGGGGGCGTGAATGTCTTTTCTGACCGCAAGGAGTGGTCGGTAGCGACGCCTGAGGAAATTTGGGATCGTCAGCCGCTAGCCATCATCGTCCCAGATTACGGGGATTCTCAAGCGGAACTGAAGGTGGCGAGACTGAAAGCTGACCCCATCTTGTCTAAGCTAGTGGCCGTGGAGACGGACAAGATCTTGGTTATCCCCCTCATTAACCTTGGCCCTGGGGTTCGGGTGGCCACGGCGGTGGAAAGTTTGGCTAAGTTTTTTCATCCCAGCTTATTTTAAGCTGTTCAATTTATTTTTAAGATATTTTCAACAATAATTTTAGAGAAAATATTGGCTTGACAGACCAATTAATATTTTAACGCGCGGGGGAAAGTCAGGATTTAAGGAGGGTTTATTTGGTTTTTCTATGATACAATGAATCATCGCTTCAGCAGGTTGGTTAGCTCGGTGGTTATGAAGAGGGCCGGGCGGTATTCTTGATCCTTTAACTTAAAAAGAGCCTAATGTGAATTTTCAGGATATTTTAGCTAAGTACCGAGCCAAAGCCGACTCTCAGACGGAGAAAGGCGACCTTTTTGAAAAGTTGATGGTCAATTTTCTGAGGACTTATCCGGTTTATCAAACTACAATCGCCCGGGTCTGGCAATGGGAAGATTTTCCTTATAAAAAGGATATCGGCAATCACGATGTGGGCATTGACTTGGTGGCCGAGACAGTAACCAAGGATTTTTGGGCCATCCAATGTAAGTGCTATAAAGAAGACCTCATTGTTCCCAAAGCGGCCATTGATAGTTTCATCGCCACTTCTAGCCGCCTTTTTACTGGGCCGGGCAATAAGAAGATCAAGTTCGCGCAAAGGGTTTTGATAGCCACGACCGACAAGTGGACTCAGGAAGCCAATAACGTCATCTCCAATCAAGATCCGCCTTTTCTGCGGATTTCCTTGACCGATCTTGAGACCATCGAGGTGGATTGGGCTAAGCTGGACACGGGGATTTACGGGGAAAAGGCCCGCAAAATTCCCAAAACCATCATGCCTCATCAAAAAGAGGCGTTAGAGGCCTTTGCCCAGCATTTTAAGAGCCATGACCGGGGAAAATTGATTCTGCCTTGCGGAACTGGCAAAACTTACGCTAGTCTCAAAATTGTTGAAAATCAAACTAAAGGCCGAGGCCTAGTTCTCTTTTTAGCTCCTTCCATCGCCTTGGTTGGCCAGACTCTCCGGGAGTGGATGGCTGACGCCGAGGCCGAGATTCACCCTATCTGCGTTTGCTCGGACGCGGAGATTTCCAAAAAATATACCTATAATGAAGATAACAACGTCGCTTACGGGGTAGAAAACCTGGCCTTGCCGGCGACTACTTCCCCTGAGGAGATCGCTAAGCAACTTTTGATCGCCAAAAGCGAAAATCGAAACGCTCTCCACGTGGTTTTTTCCACCTACCATTCCATTGTCGCCGTTTCAAAGGCCATTAAAAAGATCGGAGGCGAATTTGATATCGTAGTTTGTGACGAGGCTCACCGAACGACTGGCGTTACCTTGGACGATGAACTAGAAAGCCATTTCGTTAGCGTTCATAAAAATAAAATTATTCCGGCCAAAAAACGACTATACATGACCGCGACTCCCAGGATTTACCATGAGAGCGTTAAGCTCAAAGCTTTGGAAAGTTCGGCGGTTCTTTGTTCCATGGACGATCCCGCTCTTTATGGCCAGGAAGTTTATCGGATGGGTTTCGCCACGGCGGTGGAGAAAAAATTGCTTTGCGACTATAAGGTTTTGGTTTTAACCTTGAGCCAAGAAAATATTCCCCCAAAACTGCGGGAGCAAATCGCGGACGGCCAAAAAGAAATCAATACCGACGACGCTAGCAAGTTTATAGGCTGTATTTACGCTTTATCCAAGCGCATGGACTTAGAGAGCGTAATCTTGGAGACGGTTGACCCTGGGCCCATGAGGAAGGCTGTGGCTTTTTGCCAAACCATTAAAAAATCACGGCGGATAAGCGAGGTGTTTAACGATTATAAAGATTATTATTATGAAAGCCTCACTCCCAGCGAGCGGGAAAAACTTGTGACCGTGAAAGCCGATCACGTTGATGGAGGCATGGGAGCCTCTAAACGCGAACAAAAGATGAATTGGCTTAAATCAGCCTCAAGTGAGACGCGAGACTGCCATATTTTAACTAATGTCAGGTGCTTAGGGGAAGGCGTGGATGTGCCAAGCCTAGACGCCGTTATCTTCTTGTCGGCTAAAAACTCCAAAATTGATGTGGTTCAGTCCGTGGGCCGAGTTATGCGTCGCTCAGAGGGCAAAAAATTTGGTTATATCATTATTCCCATTTTGGTTTTGCCTGGCTCGCCTCCAGAAAAAGCTTTGGACGACAACAAAACTTACAAAGTTCTCTGGGACGTTTTGAACGCCCTAAAATCCCACGATGATCGGTTTGACGCCTTGATCAACAAAATTAGGTTCAACAATAAAATACCCGACGCTGGTGGCTCGGTTTTGATTGGTGGGCCGGACTTAGGCGAAAAGCGCGAGTTATCTACTACCAAGACCAAGGCTAAAGATATAGATCTTTTCACGCCGCTAATCAATATGGGTGAGTATAGGGACGCCATTTACGCTAAACTGGTCAAGAAAGTTGGCAGTCGAGGCGACATGCTGACCTGGGCCGAAGACGTGGCCTATGTGGCTAAAGGCTATATTGAAAGGATCTCTAGGCTGGTGGAAATGCCTGGCCCCCATCAAGATGAGTTTAAGATTTTTCTGGCTAATTTGCGGGAAAACCTAAATCCCTCAGTCGATGAGGAAGAGGCCATCAGGATGTTAGCCCAGCATATGGTGACCAGGCCTGTTTTTGACGCTCTTTTTGAGAATTATTCTTTCGCGAAAAATAATCCTGTTTCTCAGTCTTTAGAGGCTATGGTCGCGCTTTTAGAGGCTCAATCTCTAGAAAAAGACGCTGAATCGCTTCAAAAGTTTTATGATAAGGCTAAAGAAAAAGTATTTTCGCTGGACGAGTCCAAAATAAAACAGTTTGTTTCTGGAATAGACAATTCTATAGCTAGACAAAAAATTATCGTTGATCTTTACGACAATTTTTTTAGGACAGCGTTTAAAGAAGACACGGAAAAGTTAGG
>JAISWW010000190.1 GCA_031270705.1 Deltaproteobacteria bacterium | reverse complement strand
TTAAAAACATCGGGATGGGCTTTTTCGATCTCGTCAAAGAGAACCACGCTATAGGGCCTTCTTCTGACCGCCTCGGTCAGTTGGCCGCCCTCCTCATAACCCACGTAACCTGGTGGGGCGCCTATTAAGCGCGAGACCGAGTGTTTTTCCATATATTCGCTCATGTCTAAACGCACTAGGGCGTTTTCGTCATCAAACAAAAATTCGGCCAAAGCTCTGGCTAACTCGGTTTTGCCGACCCCAGTAGGCCCCATAAAAATAAAAGAGCCTATGGGCCGATTGGGATCCGCGACCCCCGCGCGGGCTCTTCTAACGGCTTTGGAGACCACGCTCAAGGCGGCGGATTGGCCAATGACCCGACGCTCTAAGCGTTCTTCCATGTGGGTCAGTTTTTCGCGCTCGCCTTCCAAAAGACGCCCCACCGGAATGCCAGTCCACTTGGCCACTATGTGGGCGATGTCGTCCGGGCCCACTTCTTCCTTAATGAGGCGTTGACCGGCTTCTTTGGCGATCTTATCCAGATCCGACAATAGGGTAGGCAAGCGACCATATTGGAGTTCCGCGGCCAAACCCAAGTCGCCTTCCCGCTGAGCCTTTTCCATTTGGCCGCGGGTCTTTTCAATCTCTTCTTTTAAGGAACCCGCCTGGGCCACCACGTCTTTGTCGGTCTGCCAACGGCGCGTTAGCTCCTCTTCTTTTTTGACATAAGCGGCGAGCTCGGCTTCCAGTTTGGTTAAGCGATCTCTAGCCCCTTGGTCAAATTCTTTGCGCAAAGCTTCCTTTTCAATGGAAAGAGTCATGACCCGGCGTCTAGCCTCATCGAGCTCAGCCGGCAGACTATCAATTTCCAAACGCAAGCGGCTGGCCGCCTCGTCAATAAGATCAATGGCTTTGTCGGGCAAGAAGCGATCGGTAATATATCTAGCCGATAAAGTGGCCGCCGCGACGAGAGCCCCGTCGGTTAAGCTGACCTTATGATGAACCTCATAGCGCTCCCTTAAACCCCGCAAAATGCTAATGGTGTCCTCGACCGTGGGCTCCTCGATTAAGACCGGGGCAAACCGGCGCTCCAAGGCCGGATCCTTTTCGATGTTTTTGCGATACTCGTTGATGGTCGTGGCCCCGACGCAGCGCAATTCGCCTCTGGCTAGAGGCGGCTTTAGCATGTTGCCGGCGTCTAGGCTCCCTTCGGATTTGCCCGCGCCCACCAGCAGATGGGTCTCGTCAATAAAAAGAATAATCTCCCCCGCCGAGCTTTCCACCTCTTTGATGACGGCTTTCAGTCTTTCCTCAAATTCGCCCCGGAATTTGGAGCCCGCGATCAAAGAGCCAATGTCCAAAGACAAAACGCGCTTATTTTTTAGGGTTTCTGGGGTGTCGCCAGAGACCACGCGCCGAGCCAAGCCCTCGACTATGGCCGTTTTGCCCACCCCAGGCTCGCCCACTAAAACCGGGTTATTTTTGGTGCGCCGGGAGAGAACCTGCATGACGCGGCGGATTTCCTCATCCCGGCCAATAACGGGATCCAGTTTTTGCCGCCGAGCCTCATCGGTTAAATCCCGACAGAATTTTTGGAGGGCCTGATATTTTTCCTCCGGGTTTTGATCCGTGACCTTCTGTTGGCCCCGCAATTCCCTTAAGGTCTTAAAAATAAGATCCCTCGTTAAACCTCGGTCAGCCAGGATCCGGGCGGCGGGGGTCTCGCGGAGATCCAGCACCCCGAGCAAAAGATGCTCGGTGGAGACATAGTCGTCGCGCATCTTTTCGGATTCGCCCATGGCCAAATCCAAGGTTTTTTTGAGATCCGGGCCCGTGTAGCTCGTTAAACCGGTTCCCGAGATCTGGGGCAGTTTATTCAGTTCCGCTTCCAGATCGGCGGTCAAAAGGGGGACTGGGACGCCGGCTTTGCCGAGGATGGGCCTTATAAGCCCTTCGGGTTGCTGGATGAGAGCGGCGCTTAAGTGGAGAGGGGTGATTTCTTGATGGCTTCGGCGCTCGGCCAAACTCTGGGCGTTGGCCACGGCTTCTTGGCTTTTAATGGTAAATTTATCAAATCTCATTTATTTTTTATCCAATAAGCTCCCAATCGGGTGTTGAGGGGGAGCGGAATTTTTCTTAGCTTTTCCAAAGTTAAGTTCCCAAAAGGCTTATGTCAAGGCCAATTTCGCTCTTATTTAAGGATCCGGCGTTTTTTTTGGTCTTCCGCGGTCAAGCGCCGGCCAGGGGCGCTTAGAGAGGGGCTAGCGAGACCGCTTTTCAGGGCGGGCCGGACAAGCGGAAGCTAAATCGCTAGAAAGTAGTAAATTTTTAAATATTTAATTTGATTAATAATCTTTTAAAGATTTTTAATAAAAAAAGGCTTAATTTGGATTCTTTAGTGAAAGGCTAGAGACCTCTTTCTGGTTTATTTTTGGCTTTCCGGCTAGCTTTGGCCTAAGGCCCTCTTTGGCCCAAGACCGGCCTATGGCTAAGGATTTTGGTCTTGTGGCGGCGGGCTATTCTCAAGGCCTCGCCATTCGCCTTAACATTGGCCCGGCTTTGTGCTAATATAGATCCGAACAATCGGGCCGGGTTTAATGTTGGCCGCTAGCCGAGCTTTTAGCTTGGCTGGAGAGGTCAAGCCAACTACTTTTGCCGTCAAGGTTTATCGGCCCACTTAAGGAAGGCCCAAAGGCTAGCGTGTTACGCGCCCCTTAAGCCTTTTTTTGATTTTATGAAAAAGGAGAGGTCTAAGCGTATGGCCGAGGCCATTTCAAATATTCGGCCCCAGTCTGTGGATTTAAGCGATCTTTCCCAAGATAAGCAAGCTAGCGATCTCCTCCCGGCTGGATTTGATCCTCATCAATCCTTAAGGATCATCTTGGATTATCTGCGCAATTTGGAGACCATGTTCACGGATTTGCGCAAAAAGTCCAGCATCCAGCAGCGGCAAAGCGAGGCCTCTCTCAGAGCCACCTCCAAAGCCAAAGACGATCTGGAGCAAGAGAGGGAACGTTTAACCAAGGATTTGATCAGCCTAACTTCCCAGCTGGAGGAAATGGAGAGTTCCTTATTAACGGCTAGCCAGAAGGTCTCTAGTTACGAAAAGCAGGTCAAAAAACTGCATCGCGACAATGAGGAGCTGGAAAATAGGATGATCCAAAAGGAAAACGACAACAATTTCCTCCAATCGGAAATGGGTCGTTTGACTAGCGATTTTGAGACCGTCAACTCCAACCTTATTAACATGGGCAACCGCGTCGATGGGTTAGAGAGGAAATTGGCCACGGAGCGCGGCCAGACTCTATCCCAGGAAAAAGAGTGTCGGCGCTTGTCGTCTTCTTTAATGGAAGCTCAAGGGAAGATCCAGATCTTAGAGACCAAGCTCTCCGAAATGGGCGTTAAGCACGGCGAGGAGCTAAAAAAGATCACCGAGCGTTACAACGCCGACGCCAAACATGAGGTGACGCTCTTAAAAAAGCGCGTCAAAACGGCTTTGGCCCCAGAGCTAAACGATCTGGAGAAGCTCTCCACGGAAAAACTGTCTTCGGATTTGGCTAGTAACCTTAGGGCTTTGGTCAATCGGCTTTTGTCCAAGCTCCAGCAGGCTGGGGTGGAGTTGCGTTAGAAGCTTTTCGCTTCTTCTTTTGGCGGGCGACTGGGTTTCTGGTCGCTTCTTCTTGACTGGTGAAAAAACTAAAAAATCCCCCCATAGGTAGCTCTCGGCTTTCTCTGGGGGGATTTATTATTTACAAAGCTATCTTTTATTTCTTCGGCTGATTGGCTTGGGCTCGAGCCGCCTCTAGCGCGGCTTGGGCCTTTTTGACTTGATTATTGCGCCATTCCGTGGCGTCTTTTTCCGCGGTCGTCACTTGCTCGGGTTTGAGTTTATCGCGGATACCGATGATGGCTGTCTGGAGAGCGGGGTTTTGGTCGCCATAAGTTCTGGCCAATAAGAACCATTTCAAAGCCTGAACTTCATTGACTGGGCGGCCAAGGCCATCGCGATAGATAACGGCCAGATTGCGCATGGATTTAGCGTAACCCGCGTCCGCGGCTTGGTTAAATAAATCAAAGGCCTTTTTTTCGTCCTTCTTTTTCTCCATCTGCCCAAAGATGTAGATGACCCCTAATTCGTCTAGGGCTGGCGGGTATTTGGCGTTAGCGGCTTTTTCGATCATCTGAAAAGCCTTTTGCGCGTCGGCCGTAACGCTCAACCCTTGCAGATAGAATTGGCCCAACTTAAAGGTGGCGTCCGCGGAGCCTAAATTGGAGCCTTTTTGATAGCTATTGAAGGCTTCTTTCAGATCCGGTTTGGTGCCCGCCCCAATCTCATAGCAGACGCCCACTTTAAAATGAGCCTCGGGCAAGCCTTTAGCCGCGGCTTTTTTATACCAACTGAGGGCGGTGCCATAATTGCGCGAAATAATGTCCGCCCGCTCGAAATAGGAGCCGTATTCCAGCATGGCTTGCGGGTTGCCGGCCTCGGCTTCCTTTTGAACGAGGGCCAAGAACTCTTGGGGCGTAATTTGCCGGGTCTCCGTCTGAGCGGGAGCCGGCTGAGCCGTGGCGTTGGCCGGAGGGGTGGCTGGGGCGGCGGCTGGGGCGGCGGGTTTGGGCTGAGCCTGGGTTTGGCTCGTCGAAACCCAAACGGCTAAACCCATTAAAAACGTTATTATTAAGGCGTATTTGGCGGTTTTTATTAAAGACATGGTCAAAGATCCCTTGGAACTGGTTTAACTAGCCAAAAGCGTGGCCAAGATAAAATTAAAAGGCTATCGACGAGCCGGTTTTTTGGCCGCGGGTTTGGCGGCGGGTTTGGCCGCGGGTTTGGCCGCCGCGGGTTGAGCCGGGCTTTGGGCGACATTTTGCGTGGCTTGGATTTTGGCTTGGAAAGCCGCGATCCAATCTTTGGCCTCTTTGTCGGCTTTGGCTATTTCCTCGGGCTTAAGAGATCCCTTGAACCCAGTAATGGCTTGGCTGATTTCCGGCGAGTTGAAGCCCACAGCCTGGGCCAAGGAGAACCATTTATAAGCCTGAACGTCGTCTTTGGCTTGGCCTTCGCCATTGAAGTAGCAAAGGGCCACATTCCGCATGGATTCCCCATAGCCTAGGTCAGCGCCTTTTTTAAAAAAGCTTAAGGCTAAGGTTTTGTTGACCGGTTGATCCCAAAGGCCGCTATAACTAATGACGCCCAGCTCATTGATGGCTAAAGGGAGGCCAGAGTCCGCGGCTTTATTTAGGTATTTAAGGCCATCAGCGGAGCTCTTATTGACGTGTTGGCCTCTTAAATACATAACCGCGAGCTGGAAATTGGCCATGGGAAAGTTTTGGATGGCCGCCCGGCGAATATTTTCCAAAGCCAAGGAAGTATTGGGCGCGTCGCCTTGGCCAATTAAATAAGCCATGCCCACGCTGTAATACCCGGCGGGATGTTTCTTTTCCGCGGCCTTCTTAAACCATTCCAAGGCCTGGCCAAAATCGACGCGGCCTAAGAGGCCCTGCTCGTACAGCCCACCCAATTCCATCATGGCCTGGGCGTTGCCGAGCTCGGCTTCCTGAGTCAGAATAATTAAAACTTTTTCTGACTCAGACAGGGAATCAAAATTGGGCGGCAGTTTGTATTTGGACAGATCCGGGGAGGCTGGTCGGTCAGCGGGGGGCGGGGCGGCTTGAACGGCTCCATTGCCCAACAACAAGCTCATTCCTAATAGGCCACAGAAAACAACGGCAACAAGGCGCATGGATTCTCCTCAAAAACGGCCCCAAAAAACGCTCTTCGGACATGACTATAGGTAAGCCTGAGAGGCTAAGCCAGAGGGCTAGCCAGAGAAGCGGCTTTAGGGGCCAATAAAAAATTATGGCTATCTTGGATCATTTTTGGCCAAAAGAAAAGTTTTTTTTGGCCAAGCCTAAAGAGGCCAAGTTTGGCCAAGCTCTGGGCTATAAATTTGATCCAAAGTGATTAACTCAATCAAATAACAACTAAAAGACCTATTATTATTTGATTTATGGTTTAAGGGGTAAATTGTTTCTTGTGAGTCTATTTTTTAATCGTCATTTCGTAAATATATATATTATAAAAATTTATAGATTTAAATTATCTAGGAGCCAAACCCGACATAGGTTTATTTTTGCGCCTAGGATTTAAAAATTGTATGGTCATCATCGTCAAAATAGCGAAAAGCATGAGACCGCCGGCCAAAGCGTGAGCTCGCTCATACTCCATGTTCTCCACATAGACATAAATCTGCATGGATAAGACCCGGGTGACCTTGGGAATATTGCCGCCGATCATGAGAACCACCCCAAATTCCCCAATGGCGTGGGCGAAGGACATGACCGCCGCCGTTAAAAAGGCGGCTTTGGTCTGGGGCAAGATGACCGTCAAAAAGGCGTCCAGGGTATTGGCCCCTAAGGTGGCCGCCGCTTCCAAAGGTCTTTCGCCCAAAGCCTCAAAGGCGTTTTGGAGGGGTTGAACCACAAAGGGCATGGAGCAGATGACCGAGGCCACGACCAAACCGGCGAAGGTAAAGGGCAGGGTCGAAAGGCCTATGGCTTTAAAAGCCTGGCCTATGGGCCCAACTGGCCCTAAAAAGACGAGCAGGTAAAAGCCCAAAACCGTGGGCGGGAGAACCAAGGGCATGGTGACCACGGAGCCCACGAAACGCCGAAATAAAGTGTCCCCGCGACTCAGCCACCAAGCCAAGGGCCCGCCTATAATTAAGGTATAAAAGGTGGCCCAGGCTCCTAGCTTTAAAGAAAGCTCTATGGCGCTTATGTCGGCGTCGGTCAGCATAGTTTAGAGATTATATATTATTTCTGGTTAGAATTTTAGGTTTTTCTTGTGAGAACGAGAAGAGCTAACTCCCGAGGTCAGCCCAGCTGACCTCGGAAGCGAGCGAAAAAAACCAAAAAGGCCAAGGTTTTTGGCTTACTTATTGATCTCGTAGCCGTAGGACAAAATGATTTTGTGGGCTTCGGGATCGCTCTTGACGTAGTCAGCGAAGGCCTGGACGACGGCGCTCTCGGCCCCAAGCTTTAAGATGACCAGATCTTGGAGAATCGGGTTGTAGAGGTCAGCGGGGACATTCCAAACCGAGCCAGTGGTGAGCTTGCCATCTTTGCAGACCTGGGACCAAGCGATGAAGGCGATTTCGGCGTTGCCGCTTTCCGCGAACTGGAAAGCCTGGGTGATGTTGGTGCCCGTGACGATCTTGGCCTCCAGGGTTTTCTCCAAGCCGAGCTTAGCCAAAACCTCATAGGCGGCTTTGCCATAAGGGGCCAGCTTGGGATCGGCCACGGACAGCTTTTGGAATTTGTTTTGCTTGAGGACATCTCCCTTGGCGTCCACATAACCCGCTTTCGCCGACCACAGGGCGAGGGCGCCCTTGGCGTAGGTGAAACGGCTACCGGGTTTGACGAGTTTCTCGTTTTCCAGCTTTTGCGGCGTGGCCGAGTCAGCGGCTAGGAAAACGTGGAAAGGGGCCTCCTGCTGGATTTGGGTATAGAATTTGCCGGTGGAGCCAAAGGATAAGACCGCTTTGTGGCCAGTCCTTTTCTCGAAAGCCTTGGCGATCTCCTCGGCGGGTTTGGTGAAATTGGCGGCCACGGCCACCTGGAATTCGTCAGCCTGGGCGCTGGCCCCAACGGCTAGGAAAACAGCGACCAAAATGGCCAGACAAAATTTTTTCATGGATCCTCCAACTAAATAAATAAAAATCCACAAGCGGGTTGACCCGCTAATTCAAGTAGAAAAAAAACGGTAAAAAGAGCCAACAAGGACTCTTTTAAGGCCTATTATACGCAATTAGAGCCCACCTCTAAAAAACGAAACATGGCGAAACAGTTCATAAATCGTAAAATTATCTTGACCGCTTGAGTATATATACTTTAAATCCGCCTTGTCAAGCGGAAAAGGCTAACGATGACAGATTTTTTCTGTCATCGGAAAAATAAGTTTATTTCTAGACGGGTTAACAAGCCATGAAAAAGGATTCTGAAGGATTTTAGTTCTGGACAGGAGCTTTTGGCCATTTTGGCGGAACGGGCGGATATACCCCTAAATGGGGGACAGAGTTAAATTTTTTTCTCCATGGAACTATTTTCCCCAAATTAAACGCCAAATTTTAGTCAAAAGGCGCTACAATAGCGGTGGCCCAAAAAAACGTCGAATTATTAGCCTAACAGGTAGTTAGTTGGCCAGGAATCTGGATCCTTGAAGACGAGATTATTTTGGGTGCGGTCGCGCTGGTTTTTGAGGGTTTTCGGTCAGAGGCGCGGTCGATTGGCCTGACTTTTTTAGGGAAACAAGGAGACGGCTGGCTTTGAGTCCGTCTGGCTTTGAGTCCGTCTTCCAGGGGTAACTATCTTAGGCATTCGCGTATTAAAAGGGCAATCGCGAGAGGGACACTCAAATTATGGACGAAAATATGACCTTGACCGCGCAAGATGTGGCTGACATCTTGCGCATCGCCAAGAACACCGTTTACGAGTTGGTTAAGCGAGGCGATCTGAACCACTATAAGGTTGGTCGCAAAATGCGCTTTACCAGGCCGGACGTGGACTCCTATATCGCTAACTCCCGCACGGCCACTCGGTTTTCCGACGAGCCAGCCTCCGGGGCTCGAGCCGAATTGCCGGCTCACGACCGGGGTTTTATAATTTGCGGCAAGGATTCCATGCTCGATGTTTTGACCGGTTATCTTGGCCGCCGCTCAGACGTGGATCGTCCGCCCTTAAGAGCTTACGTGGGGAGTTACGCTGGCCTGATCTCCTTATATTATGGGGAAGTTCAGGCCGCCACCGCCCATCTCTGGGATGGCGACACCAACCGCTATAACGTGCCTTTTGTCCGGCGTTTATTGCCAGGGACGTCCGCGGTGGTCATCCATTTAACCAAGAGGGTGCAGGGCTTATATGTGGCCACTGGCAATCCCCGAGGCGTTCAGACCTGGGCTGACCTGCGCCATGGCTCCTTGACCTTGGTCAATCGGGAAAAAGGGGCGGGCTCGCGAGTTCTCTTGGATGAGCAACTCCGCCTTTTAAAGATCAGCGGCAAAATCATTCCTGGTTACGATCGCGAGGTTCTTTCGCATATCACCGCGGCTGGCGTGGTGGGCAAAGGCGAGGCTGACGTGGGCGTGGGCGACTTAAAGGCCGCCTCCATGGTCGAGGGCGTGGATTTTGTGCCCTTAATGACTGAGCAATATGATCTGGTGGTGCGCAAAGAGGATTTTGACACCCCAGTCGTTCAGGCCATTCTAAGCATTTTAAAATCTCGGGATTTCCGCGAGCAGTTCCAGCACATGAAAGGCTACGACATCACGGACATGGGCAAAGTCTTGGCCGAAACTTAAGAGAGCTTTCTCAATGTGAATATCGCCCAGTTGGCCTCGCCAACTGGGCTTTTTAGTTTTTTATGATTATTTTTTGAAAAGCGTATTATTTTTAGCGAGAAGCGGGCATTTCCTCTAAAAAAGTTTCTTCCGGAGGGCTGGGGCTAGTTAGGTTGGAGCTGGCCTCATTCGGATTGTCTAGGCCAAGCTCGTTTTCCCCTAAAGCCTCGGCCCGCAGAAAATCCTCTTCTAGGCTTAAGGCCATCTGGGTTTCCGAAATGCCCGCGCCAATGGTGCCCGCCTTATAGCAAATACCAAAGGCCCCGCCTGGGGCTATTTGGGCTTCGGGGGGCGCTTGAAAATCCACGATGGGCCGGTCTTTTAAAACCGTTTGGTTGTAATACAAAAAGATGGGGCCCGCCGCTCGGCCGCCGACCTCGTTCACCGCTCGGGGTTTCAGCTCATCGGTGCCCAACCAGACCGCCGTGGCCAACTCTGGGGTAAAGCCCACAAACCAAGCGTCGGAGGCGTCATTGGTGGTGCCGGTTTTGCCAGCCACCGGGCGATTTAAGGGCCTGACCGAGGTTCCCGTGCCTTGGGCCACGACGCCTCTGAGCATCCAAGTGATGGCGCAGGCGGTGCCCGGATCTAAGGCTGGAACTTTTTCCGGCTCAAAGGTGGCCACAACTCGGCCATAACGATCCTCAATCCTAGTTATGTAACGCGGCGTGACTCTTTGGCCCATGTTGGCGAAAGCCGTGTAAGCCGACAAAAGCTCAGGCATGGGCACGCCATGGGCTCCCAAAGCCACGGGCGTGGAATGCGGCAACTGGTCGGTTATGCCTAAATCGCGGGCCGTTTTGTCTAAGGCCTCAAAGCCAATCCTCTCTAAGATCTTAATGGTCACTAAGTTCCGGGAAGCCACCAAAGCGCTATATAGGCTCATGGGCCCCAAAAACTTGCGATCGGAATTGACGGGTTTCCAGCGTTTGCCTGACCCCGGGTCGTCAATCACCACTGGCCCATCTATTAAAATTGAGCCAGGCGTAAAGCCATTGTCCAAAGCCGACGCGTAAACAATGGGCTTAAAGGATGAGCCAGGTTGCCTTTGGCTTTGGGTGGCTCTATTAAATTGGCTTTCCCGAAAATCCCGGCCGCCCACCATGGCTACCACCGCGCCCGTCGAAGTGTCTAGGCTCAATAAAGCCGCTTGAACGTCGGTTTGGTTTTCCAAGATAAAAGAGCGGGCCCAAGAGCTCGCTGGGCCGCTCTCTTGGGTTAAGGAAGCCAAAGCTTTTTCGCGATCGACTTGGGCGAAGTTTTCCGCCGGCGAGGGCCGAACCCAGACCACGTCGCCGCGGTCGAGTTTTTTGGCCAGGGCTTTCCCAATCCACTCAAAATTTTTATTGGAGATCCGCCCCGGAAAAGAGCCCACGGCGACCTCTAAGCCTTCCGCGTCCCGACCAAGGATAACGGCTTGATACAAATGGCCGGGCGGAAGATTTTCGTAAGGCCAATTTTTAGCTTCTTTGGCTAAAAAGATCGGGATGGCCGCCTCGCTTAAATGATTGATGGGGCCTTTGAAGCCTCGACGGCGGGCGTATTCCCAAAGGCCGCGAGCCACGGCTAAATCCGCGGCTTCTTGGGCTTTGACGTCTAAGGTCGTAAAAACGCGCCAACCGTCATTGTAAAGGCTTTCTTCCCCAAAACGAGCGGCCAGGGTTTTCCGAACATGCTCCGTGAAATAGGGAGCCACCGTCGTGTTGGGATTGGGCCGATCGCCAACCACATTTAAGACTTCCTCGCGGGCGGCTTGGGCTTGCTGAGGCGTAATGGAGCCCACCTCAACTAGGCGTTTCAGGCCATAAAGCTGGCGAGCCCGAGCTTCTTGCGGTTGCTTTAAGGGGTTTTTGCCTTCTGGCGATTGGGTGACGCCGGCGAGCATGGCCGCCTCAGCCACGGTCAAGCGCTCAACGTTTTTGTCAAAATAAGTTTGAGCCGCCGCCTCGACCCCATAGGCTCCTTGGCCTAAATAAATTTGATTGAGATAAAGATACAGGATTTCGTCTTTGGATAATGTTCCTTCCAAACGGAAAGCCAGAATTATTTCCTTCAGTTTGCGAATGAATTTCTTTTCCCGAGTGAGGAAAAAGGAGCGAGCCACCTGTTGAGTGATGGTGGAAGCCCCTTGGAGGGTATCGCTAGTCAGATTGTGGTAAGCGGCTCGGGCCACGGCCAAAAGGTTCACGCCCCCATGGTTATAAAAATTGGCGTCTTCCACGGCGATGAAAGCTTGCCGAACCAGGAGCGGGATTTCGGACAAAGGCCGGACAAGTCGCCTTTCGTGGCTATATTCGCCAATGATTTGCCCATCAGCCGAATAAAAGAAGGTGACGGTTTTGGGTTGGTAGATTTTTAAGCCTTCCACGGAGGGCAAATCTTGAGAGAGCCAGGCGTAGCCAATAAAAGACACCGCTAAGCCTAAGAGAGCTAAGGATGAGCCAGCCCACAAGGCCGCCCGACATAGCCGGCCAAAAAGAGAGCGTTTTTTGGCCGGGCGATTATTGGCCTCCTCCGGGGAGTGGCTTACGGGTTTGGAGCGGGTTAAGCGACGCGAGCGAGCGGTTGGCCGAAATTTAGGGCCAGAGTCATTGGGGTTTTCCGTCGTCTCTGGTTCCGCTAAGCCAAAGGCTAAGTCATCGTTTAGGCTATAAGGGCTCTCTGAATCGAGGCTCTCGAAGGGGGTAGGAGAAGCCTTTGAGGGCTTTCGAGGGTTATCTAGATGGCTCTCAAGATTGGCTCTGTTGTTTTCCGGCGGCCAATTTTCCTTGGTCTCTCCCAAAGAAAGCCTGGCTGGAACTGTTTTTGGGGTAGGGACGGGGTTTTTAGGGGAGCGTAAAGTCGCTTTATGAGTCTCTTTATGAGGCGCGATCGGGCCAGCGTCTCGCAAGCCCAAGGGATCGGAGTCATTAATTTGGTTCTGAGCGGCTAGGTTTTGACCGGCTAGGAAGTCGGGGCTGTCTAGAAGGTCATGAGCCTGGATAACGCCTAGGAGGTCGGGGGAGATTGGGTCGTCTTGGGGGTCGAGGGCGTCCAGATCGGCTTGGCTAACCTCAATTTTTAGATCCCCTAAATCTTGTTCATGATCTTGCCCTAAATCTAAGGAGCCGTCCTTTTTGGGGTCTTCGCTTGTCAATCGTAATCTCCCATTAATTTTAAAGCCAGAAAAACTAACCGATAACCTTTCGGTTAATCAATTAATATACCATTTTGGTTAAATAAACTCCAGAGTTTTTTAAAGAGCCTCAAGTCTTTGGCCAAAGATTAAGGGGAAAGGCGAAGTTTTCTTTTGACCGCCAGAACTTGATTCAGGGGAAAATTAAGGATGGGCGCGATCATTTATGGGAATTTTGTCAGTGGCAAGGAGGCCTAGATCTTAAGCATAAATGTTGCCCGGAGAAGATCTTAGCTGGACTCGCCTAAGAAACCAGAAGAGTTAGGAAGAGGATTTTATTGTCCGAAAAGGCCATAACGATCCTCTCGGCAAAATCTAACTGTTCTCCAAAATGGCGGCTCTTTATTTTGAGTCCTTGAGCTTGGTCGGCCTAAAAGACGTTTAATGTTTCGCTCAAAGCTAGCGGGCCATTCGGTAAGGAACAATATAAAAGCGATATTTTAAAATTTTTTAGTATTTTGTTGTTTTTTTCTATGCTTTCCTATAATTCAACAATATAGTTAAGGAGAGAATATATGGATCTATGGTCTTTCTCAAAAGATTTATTTGGCCATTGTATAAATAATATATTCATCCAATTGGCCCTGGCCTAAAAGTCATCATGTTCAGCGAGCGGACGGCGTTATTTGACAGTTTCTGTTTTGAGGCGCTCCTTACCCATCTGAGAAGGAAATAGCAGGTTGGCGCGGGGCCTTCCTATGTTCTGAAGTTATGCGTATAAGTTGAGCGAGCTAAGGTTATAGTCGCCGCCAGCCCTTGGCGCTGGGCGAGTTCTATATTAAGATAGAACGAAATTTTGTCCTAGCGAGTTAGAGGGAAAAAGCCTGGCCTATTTAGACCAATCTAAGGGTAAATGTCCCCAAAAAAATGAGGATCAAAAAAATTATTTGACAGGAACCAGAAAAATATTTTAAATAAAAATTATCATTTTCATTCGAGTTAAGATAAGGAGTTTTCATGTCCACCGAAGAAACAAAAAAAGCTCTAAATAATTCCGCCCCCGTTGACCCATTGGATCCTCTAAAAGACACCGCCTCCGGGAATCCTTTTTTCAATGTTTCTCCAGCGGTATTAATATTTTTTAACCACGTGTTGAATGTGTCCACCCAGTTGCGAGGAGTAGAAACCAAGATTGAATCAATCAGGGAAGGATTGAATAAAAAGCTAGACGCTTTAGACATCAAAGTTAACGCTTTAGCCAGCAAGATTGACACTAAGCCTACCAAAGCCGAGCTGAGCAAATTGGAAACCATGGTTTATACTATGGGCGTCAAAGCCGAATTGAGCAAATATGAAGATAATGATAATACTATAGATATCAAATTAAACGATATAAATACTAGGCTTGACAATTTAAATACTATACTTGAAAATTTAATTATTAATACTGTCATTTTCAACAAAATAAGAGTAATAATTCTCGTTGGTTTATTGATTCTAATAATTAAATAATTTTTATGACCATCACAAATTGATTCAGGGGAAAATTAAAGATGGGCGTGATCAATTAGGGGAATTTTGTCAGAGTCAAGGAGGCCTAGGTCTCAAGCATAAATGTCGCGCGGAGAAGATCTTGGCTGGACTCGCTTAAGAAACCTGAAGAGTTAGGAAGAGGTTTTTATTGTCCGAAAAGGCCATAAAGATCCTCTCGGCAAAAATTAATTGTTCTATAAAATGGCGGCTCTTCATTTTCAGTCCTTGAGCTAGGTCGGCCTAAAAGACTCTTAATGTTTCGCTCAAAGCTAGCGGGTCATTCGGTAAGTAACAATATAAAAGCGATAGTTTAAATTTTTAGTAATTTGTTATTTTTTTATCTATGCTTTACCTTAGTTCAACTATAGAGTTAAGAAGAGAATATATGGATCTATTGTCTTTATCAAAAGAATTATTTGGCCATTGTATAAATAATACATTCATCCAATTGGCCATGGCCTAAAAGTCGTCTTGTTCAGCGGGCGGATGAGGCTATTTGACAGTTTCTGTTTTGAGGAGTTCCTTACCCATCTGAGAAGGAAATAGCAGGTTGGCTATGGACTCCCTTGTTCAGAGGCTATACTTATAAGTTGAGAGAGCTAAGACTATACTATAGCCACCGCCAGCCCTTGGCGCTGGGCGAGTTCTATATTAAGATAGAACGAAATTTTGTCCTAGAGTGAGGGTAAAGGCCTGGCTTATTTAGGCCAATCTAAGGGTTAATGTTCACAAAACAATGAGGATCCAAAAATTGATTTGACTGGACTCAGATAATCCTCAAAATAAAAATTATCATTTTCATTCGCGTTAAGAAAGGAGTTTCCATGTCCACCGAAGAAACAAAAAAAGATTATAACAATTCCGCCCCCGTCGACCTACTGGTTCCTCAAAAAGACATCGCCTTATCCGAGAATCCGGTTTCCAACGATTCTCGAGGGTTATACGCATTAGCATTTGGCACTATTATGAACGTGTCCGCCGAGTCGCGCGGAGCGCAAACCAAAGTAGACGGTTTAACCGCCAATGTTGCCGGTTTAACCGCCAAGGTAGACGGTTTAACCGCCAATACTAACAATAACAATGATAGATTAAGTAAATTAGAAGATAAGATTGACATTTTAATTATTAATTCTCACACTAACAACGATATATTATGTAAATTAGAGACTAATTTTATCGTTTTAGCTAGCAAACTTGATGCTAACAACGATATATTGACTAAAGTGGAGCTCAAGGTTGACGATTTAGCCACTAATATTGTCGATTTAACCGCCAGTATTAACACCAATAATACCTCAATTGTTGCCTTATCAACTGAAGTGGCCTCATACAACAAATTTTTAATAGGAACTTTTATTGCTGTCACGATTCTAGTAATTAAAACATTCTTAAATATTTAACAATATTTTAGGCTAGAAGAGAGGCGCGCGTTTGGTGGACAAGGATTGTTGTCTTTATTGCCCCTGAAATTCGGATAAGCCTCGCTTTTTCCTAGTTGATGGGAATTAGGGCCTTTTCGGGATTGAGATAAAGGCTATCCTAATTTGGTTTGGGATTCGTAACAAATCCGCCCAGAGTTCTAGTTTTAGCCCTGTTGTTTGGCCTCTCCACCTCGCTGGCTAATTTTTGAAGTCATTGATAACTATTAGCGCGCCACGAAATTGGCCAGTCGATGGATTGTGAAACTCAATTCGGGAGGCGCTGTCTCCCGAATTGAGTTCGCTCGCGTGACAAATTAGATTTTTTAAAAAAAGGCCCTTGGACAATAGTTTTATCTTGCGCGAAGGCCCTTGATTAACGAGAAATAGACTTGGCTGGAAAAATATTATCCAGAAATATTAACCGCGACCAAGCCAAGGCCTCTTTGGCTCCCCCAAAGCGAACTCTATAAGCTTCCTTAAGCCTTGGCCCAGTTGGCTCCTATAGCCACGTCAGCTCGCAATTCCACAATAATGGGGCCCTGATGACCTATAAAAGGGGCGCGCCCAACTTGGCGCATGGACTCAGTTAAGATTTTGCCCACCTCTTCGGCTTCCTCAACTGGAGCCTCGGCCACTAATTCGTCATGGACTTGGAGAATGAGTTGGGCTTTGAGATTTTTGGCCTTAAGCTCCTTATCCGCTTGGAGCATGGCCATTTTTATGATATCCGCGGCGGTTCCTTGGATGGGCGTGTTTATGGCCACGCGCTCGGCTTCCCTTTGAGCTTGGAATCCACCTGACTCAAAACCCAGTAGGCGCCGAATCCGCCCAAACCAAGTGCGCGTTTGGCCAGCCAGGCGAGCTTCTTTTTTGACGCGATCCATATAACTTTTGACGCCAGGGAACCGGGCGAAATAGTCGTCAATGATGGTTTTGGCCGAGCTTTGGGGAATGCCAAGTTGTTTGGCCAAGCCAAAAGCTCCTTGGCCATAAATGACCCCAAAATTGATGGTCTTGGCTTGACGCCGTTCTTCGGGCGTGATGGCCGCGATATTGGCCCCAAAGATTTTAGCCGCGGTTTGGGCGTGGATATCCTCATTGTCGCGAAAAGCCGAAACCATGGCCTCGTCTTGGGAAAAGTGGGCCATGATCCGTAACTCAATTTGCGAATAGTCGGCGCCCACCAAGACATGGCCTGGCTCAGCCACAAAGGCGGCTCGGATCATTTGCCCATCGCGGGATCTGGCGGGAATGTTTTGGAGGTTAGGATCCGAAGACGATAATCGGCCCGTGGCCGTTTGGGTTTGGTTATAGGTGGTGTGGGTTCGGTTAAACTCATCAGTCGATAAGGGGAGCTTATCGACATAAGTATTTTTTAGCTTAGAGCTTTCTCGCCAAGCCAAAACCTCCGAGGCGATGGGATGAAAGAGGGCCAGTTCTTTTAAGACTTCGCTATCGGTGGAGTAAGCCGTCTTTTTGGCGGTTTTTTTGCCTTCCTTTAAGCCGAGCTCCTGAAACAGCACAGTTCCAAGTTGTTTGGGCGAGCCAATATTGAAAGCGTGTCCAGCCAAAGCGTGGATCTTTTTTTCCAGAGCCAAAATATCTTGACCTAGGCGCTCGCCTAAAATGGCTAGGGCGAATTTGTCGATTTTGACGCCCACGTTTTCCATTCGAGCCAATAATTCCGCCAGCGGCAATTCCAGTTTATCGTAAAGATCCAAAAGCTCTGGGGCGCGCTGGAGATCTTGGCGCAGTTTTTCGGCCAAGCGCCAGGTTAAGTCAGCGTCCTCAGCCGCGTATTTGGTGGCCGTGGCCAGATCGACCGACCCAAAATGAGTTTTTTTCGGATCCACCAGATCTTTAAAGGGTATGGGTCGGTGGCCTAAAAATCGTAGGCTTAAATCGTCTAGCTTATGGCTCGCGTCGGGATCCAAAAGGTAAGAGGCCAACATGGGATCGTCTTGGGGCGCGGGGAGATTTAAGCCATGGCGGGCGAGAATCAACCAGTCAAACTTGGAGTTTTGCCCAATCAGTTTTTTCTGGGGATCGAGGAGAATTGGCCTTAAGCGCTGAAGGCTTTGGGCCCAATTTAGGTTGGCCGCGGCCTCAAGGCCGAGATGGCCAAAGGGCAAATAATAGGCCTCATTGGGAGCCACGGCTAGACTTAAGCCGACGATGGCCGCTTGATAAGCCTTTAAGGAATCGGTCTCCAGATCCAAGGCGATAGTCTTCGCTCCGCTCAGTCGATTGAGCAAAGTCTCGAAAGAGGTTTCGTTGACTAAGACGTATTGGCCATAATCAACTTCGGCGACGACCATGGCCTCGGTCGCGGCCTCTGGGCCGTTTTCGGTTGAGCGAGGGGCTGGCGGCTGGGTGGGCAAACCCGCGAAAATGTCCTCGTCCCCAAACAAACGGTTAATTTGGCCCACTAAGCGGACAAAGGCCAATTCTTTGAGCTTGGCGCTAAGCGTCTTGAGATCGGGCTTTCGCGGCTGAAAATCGGTTAAAGGGATTTCGGGAAAATCGGGCACCCCTAAGCGAGCCAGCTCCAAAGAAAGCCTAGCTTTGTCCTGGTTTTGGGCCAGGTTTTGGCGGATGGTGGGGGATTTGATTTTATCAAGGTTTTGATAAAGGTTCTCAATGGTTCCGTAGTCTTGGATGAGTTTTTTGGCCGTGACAATCCCGATTTTGGGAATGCCCGGGATATTATCGCTGGCGTCCCCCATTAAGCCCTGCATTTCCAAAAAGGCTTCTGGCTCCAACCCATACTCCAGCCGAAAGTCCTCCGCGGTCATGGCTGATTTCTTTTTGGCGCTAGGGTCAAACATGGACACCTTGTCCGACAAGAGCTGATAAAAGTCTTTGTCCCCAGAGACGATGACCACGTCTAACCCCTGATTGGCCAAACGCCGACATAAGCTGGCGATAATGTCGTCCGCCTCAAAGCCAGGCATTTCCAGGCTAAAAATCCCTAAATCCTTGACCAGCTCCTTAATGGGTTCCTGCTGGGCGGCCAAAGCGGGATCTATGGGGCCCCGGTTTTCCTTATATTGGGGGTAAATTTGGCGCCGGCGACCAGGGCCTCGGCTATCATAAATCACGGCTAGATACTGGGGCCGCTTGTCCTTCCAAAGGTTTAAAAGCGTGCCCATAAAGCCGGAAATGGCCCCAGTAGGTTGCCCTTGGGGACCGACTAAAGGCCCAACGGCGTGAAAAGCCCGGTGGATGAAAGCGCTGGCGTCCATAAGAAAGGCGGGGCCCTGGGTCATGCTGGTCTCCTCCCAGAAAATAGTTTAAAGCGGGGAAAGCCTAAAATAGCCGGCTTGTTCCAGGCCGATACTTGGTTATAACATAATTTGGGCGGAAAGAAAGTGAAAAATAATTAGTGATTAAAAGCAATAAGATATATTATTAGTTAAAAAAATGAATTATATTTATCGAGGAGAAATTTATGTTTCCACGGTAAAAAAGAACGAATCCCGCCGGGGGGTTTTGGGGCGCGGCGGTTTTGGCTAAGCTCGCGGGCTGGAGTTTTAACCGAGCTTTAAGGGGTTTTGAGAAAATCCACGGGATCCGCCTCAAAATCATGCCAATAGCCATCCCAGTTGGGCTCAAGGGCCCAGACGCGCTCAGACAAAGGCGGGTGAGCCTGAAATAAGCTCTTTAAGGACTCGGCGATAAATAAATGTCGACACTCCAGGGCGTTGATGTTTATGTAGGAGATGTAGCTACCGCTGTCCAACCCCCCGATCTTTTTTAAGACCCCAGCCAAACAGCTGGGATCGCGGGTAAATTGAACCGAGTAAGCGTCGGCCATGGATTCTCGGCCTCGATTAAAGCCGGCTTGGATTAGTTTGCCAGCTAGATCGCCTAAAAAACCCAGGATTATGAGCGTAAATCCTAGCGGAATTAGCCAAAGAACCCTCCACATCCGCGTTAACATAAATAGGCCTACTGAGGTCAAAGAAAAATAGCCATGGAGCCAACCCGTCATAATGGTGTTGTGACGAGCGTCGCCATTAATGATGTGGCTCAGCTCATGGCCAATTAGGCCGCTCAACTCGTCGCGGTCAAGGTATTGTAAAGCCCCCTTGGTGATGACAATGGAGGATTCCTCTGGGCTTAAACCCACGGCCATGGCGTTGATACTAGCCTCATTAGGCAAAACGTAGAGATCTGGCTCGCTGATTCCCGCGGCTAGACACATTTCGCTCAGAACGTTTTGCAGGATCGTCTCGCGCGCCCGGCCTTCCGGAGTCATTAGAACCGTCGAGGTCGGGCTCAAGGGGACGCCCCCTAAAGAGGTGGGCAAAAAAGAGGCTCCGCCGCGATAGATCTTAAAAACCCGCCTAGCCGAAGAGCTAAAAGTGTATATAGCCAAGCTGACGGTCATGAACCAAGCGGGTATCCCTGTTCTTTCTTTTCGAGGGGAGCCATATCCAAATAATTGGTTTTTTCTCGGGCGCGGCTTAAAATTTTCGAAACAATAGCTTGTGGCGAGGTGAAGGGCCCCAAACCAGAGAACCGAGACCAAAATGAACGTGACAATAAACCAGTGGCTCAGCCGCCGGCTGGTTTCTCGCCATTGAAAAAAATCCGTTGGATTTATTTGGCTCATCTGGCCATCCTTTGACCATAATCGTAAAGAAAATCGCTGGGCCAGAGTGAGTAATTAGGCCAAGTCCCAGCCCATAAAATGAATAGAGCCAGAAAAGCCAGCCCCAATAGACGCTTCTTTTATGGCAATAGCGAAGCCACGCGAAAAATTAGTCGCCCTCAATTAGCTCTAGGCTTTATTAAAAAAGCCCTAAGCGCCTTTTAAGGGTTTGACTGTTTATTGTCTATCTTAATTCTCAAGGGGTCAGCCTCAGCTTTGTCGGACAGATACCAAAGCTCGGCGCCCTTAAAGCCAAACAGATTGACAAACAAAACCGCGGGAAAGACTTCCCGGGACTGGTTGTATTCCATGACCGAGTCATTAAAGGCCTGTCGAGAGAAACTTATCCGGTTTTCGGTGTGGCGCAGATCTTCCATTAAATCGCTAATGGTCTGGTTGGCCTTTAGTTCTGGATAGGCCTCGGCGACCATTAAAAAACGACCCAAAACGCCAGTTAGCGCGCTATCCGACTCGGCTAATTTTTTGATGGCCGCTTGTTGGGTCGGGTCGCCCGCCGCGCTGGAAAGAGCGTTGGAAGCGATGTTCCGGGCTTGGGTGACCGCCTCCAAAGTGGTCGCCTCGTGAGCTAAGTAAGCCCGGCAACTTTCCACAAGGTTGGGAATCAGATCGTAACGCCTTTTTAACTGGACGTCGATCTGGGAGTAGGCGTTGATGTAGCGATTTTTGAGAACCACCAAGCGGTTGTAGATCCGGGCCAGCCCAAGAATAATGACGGCCAAAATAATTACAAAAACGAGGATAAAGACTAGGAAACCACCCATTTTTTACCTCTTAAAGGTTTTTTAGCTCCCACGGACATCCCCAAAAAACCCAGATTGGCCTGGGGCCAAGATAATAGAAAAGAAAATTTTATGAAACTAAAAGCGAATATAAGCGAAAATTTAACAATAAATGGCATTAATTTAATAAAAATAGAATAATATCAAAAATGGAACTTAATATTTCTTAGGAAATTATACTTCAGGCGGGGGAGATTTTCAAGAAGGCCAGCGGCAGGGGAGGGTCAGGTGTAAATTTAGTTGAGCGAAATTTTAGACTGGCCCAAAAATCCAAATGTCCAAGGAACCTTCAATTCGAGCCTCTTTTAAATGATCAAGTCGCTGAAGCGAAAATTAACTTACTCGGGCTCCGCGCTGGCTATGGGGAGCCTTGAGCTACGTATTTTTTCCGCCAAAGACTGGGCTAAGGCTTCTATTTCTGCATTAGTTTCCCATAGAATATTTTGTTCGCGTAAAATAGTATTAATTCTATCAGTTAACTGTTTCCATTTATTTTTTTCCAGGGTAAAATTTGCGCCTAGACTCAATATAGTAGATTGAATAACTTTATTTTTAACTCTGGAAGAGCGAACAATAACGTAATAGGTGGTCAGCTGGCCAGTTTTTTTATTTTTCTTTTTTATGACGAACCCGGCGGGAAAACCTACGATTTCAACCGTAGGATGAAAGCCGGTTCCATAAATCTCTTGTTTCCCTTGACTAATCAGTTTGTTTCTGCTATATTGAACAAATGAGAA
>JAISWW010000183.1 GCA_031270705.1 Deltaproteobacteria bacterium | reverse complement strand
ACGCGAAAATATTAGCTGAGTCCCTCAAAAGGTTAATTAAATTTTTGGGCCTTTTTTCGAAGACTATACCTCCCTTAATGGCGACTATTATCGTGAATTTTAAAAGTTATTTGGCGGCCAATTTAAGAGCTCGCGCTCAAATTTTGGCCGAACCAAATTCACTTTAAAAGAGCCCTAGTGTTTGACCTTTAAAAAGATCTAAATCGGGCTCATAAGTCCCACTTTTGGCGGCGGCAACGCCTAAAAAACTCCCGTTTATTTTAGCTACTGACCCGCCAAATCAGACGGCTTAAGGGCGGTATTTATGATGATTTCGGTCTGAAAGCCTCTCCTCTTAGCCTATTTTTTTGGGCCAGCGTGTTATTAAGGCGGGCGGATAACGCGCGAGCCTTATCCGCCTGGTTTTTAGCTTGTCCTTCGTCCTTTTGGTCGGTCTCAAGGCTGGCCTAAAAGTCCCAAGCTTTAAAGAAACAACCAAAGACTCAATAGACTTAAGGGGAGCTTAGGGAGTCCGTTCGAGCCTCTTAAGACTCCCTCAAATCGCGATTTAAGTCTAGAGATTGAGCCGCTAGGACGAAGGATTCGGGCGCTAGATTGGTCGCGAACTTTCTCTTTAGCCCGGTATATGGCCTAAGGTTTTAGCGATGATTATTGGCCTACCCGCTGAGCGCTCCACTATTCCTAGTCGCTATCAAACTCGTTAAGAATAGTTATGTCCTCAAAATAATCATCGCCCGCTAGAGCCTCATAATCATCAAAGATCGAGTCAAAAGGCTCGGTGTCAACATACAGATTGACAAAGGGATCGCTGTTTGGATCGCTCTCCAGCTCTAGTTTGGCTCGAAAATTAGCCGGGATGGGAGAGGTATCTTCACAATCGTCGTCGAAATTAAGGACATCGAGATAGGGCTCGAGATCCCAAAGCTCCTCGTCAAATTCGTCCAACTCGTCGAAGTCAGAAGTCATGGCCAGCTCCTTAAGAATTTTAGGCCAAACCCCAGGCTTGTCGCTGGGCTTAAGGCGTAAAAGTAGGGGGTAGTAAAAAAAGGGCTCTTTAAGCGAATTGGCCAGAATTTTGATTTAAACATTTAATATTATTGCTAATAATGATCTTTAAATCAATATTGAAGGTTTTTTAGACCAAAAGCCAATGAACCTAAAGTTTTCCGAAACCGCCGCTAAAGACACGGACTTGCTCCAGAAAGCGCCTTAAACCCTATAAAGGCGTTTTATGGGCGCCCACCGCTCCTAGGCTTGTCGCTGGGCTTAAGGCGTAAAAGTAGGGGGTAGTAAAAAAAAGGCGCTTTAAGCGAATTGGCTAGAATTTTGATTTAAAGATTTAATATTATTGCTAATAATTATCTTTAAATCAATATTGAAGGTTTTTTAGATCAAAAGCCAATGGGCCTATAGTTTTTCCGAAACCGCCGCAAAGACGCGGACTTGATCCAGAAAGCGCCTTAAACCCCAGTACAGGCTTTTTATGTACGCCCACCACTTGTGACCGATTCAAGGCTGGTCGGAGGCTTTGGTCGTGGTCTTAAGAAGCCGCCCCAAACTAGGTATTCTTCCAAGGAAGGTGGGTCGAGGGGAGCTGGGTCGCGGGGGTTTGGGTCAATTGATACTGGCCTTATGGCGCCCTGACTCAGAGCGGGAGGGTTCGGGTTGTTCTTTCGCTCAAGATTAGCCAAAGGCGCGGAATTTCCTTTCGGACAACTCGAACTCATTAGAGAGCTAGGACTAAGAGCCGTGTCTGGCTGGCCATCCAGATCACTATTAGGCTCTGGGCCAAGATTCTGAGCCGTAGGCGCCATATAGCCTCGGAGGGCTCGAAACTCCTCCTCATCTAAGAGCCTAAGGCGTTCTAGGCCAATAGCCTCTTCCAGTTCTCGGACATAGATCGTGGGTTTTTTTCTGGTGGGCCTCATAAACCCCTGCCAGTACAAATAGTCTTTTAAGGAGGCCTTAGGGTCTTGGGGCCCACCAGCTTTATCCGGCGAGAGGGGAGGCTTCATGCCTGACTGAGCCGCTTCTTCTCTTAAGCCAAATTTTCTAGGCTCATCTGGGCTTTCGGGGGATAGCGAGGAGGAGCAAACAGAGCTCTGGGCATTTGGATAGAGATTGTTTTCTCGAAAAACCCCATTTTTAGACTGGGGTTCGCTTGTGGTCATAAAGTTTTTTCTCCGGGCTAACTGGGCGGGCTAACTGGGCGGCCAAGATCTAGCGGGTTGGGGAGGGGTTCCGCGGCTGTTCGCGCGAAGAGGGCGGGTTTTTTTAGGCCTTGGATTTTCTATTTAAGCCGCCCAAGAGGCTAATTCAGAAAATCTTCTAGTCTTTTTTGAAGGGCTACTTACTTATCAATGCCCAGAATCAGGATCGCTAATTGGTAGCCAGGGTTCACTTTTATGGTGGGCGGTTGGTCAAAATCCTTCCTAAATTGTTCGCCAGCGTAACGGCCCACCTGTCCCAAAGCTTCCCAAGAGGCGTCGGCCAGGCTTTTTTCTGGTCTTTGCTCAATCAAATAGTCGCCATTGGCGTAGACCCGGCTACCTCTATCGCCTAAAGCCGAGCCAAACCCTTCCAGAAAACCCGAGGCCAATAACCCGCCCCAGCGTTTTAAAAAATGGGTGTCCACGCTGGAAGCGACTTGGGGTTGGGCGGTTCGGGGATCCACGGCTAAGGCTTCCACGGTTCGCGGCGGGCCGTCCACTGGCATGAGCCGGTTAAAGCTTAAGACGGCTCCCTGAGAACCTCGCTCAAATCGGCCTAAAAACTTGGCTCCTTTATGCGGCCCATAACTGACTGTAGCCACCACCGGGGAGGGGACATCGCTATTTAAAGCCATTAAGGTTGTGGCTAAAAGAAGATCTCCTGGTTTGAGGGACTCATTTTCAACTTTGATCTCTTTAGGAGGCGGAGCCGCGCTTTTGGGCGCTGGCGAATAAGCTAGAACCGCTCCCGACCAACGGCCCGCGTTCTGGCCAAGGAAGTTTTTCAGATCCGCGAGCAAGGCTTTTTGGCTTTCCAGAATCTCAGGCTGAGGCTCTTTCTTAGCCAAAGAATTATCCAAGGCCGCGGGGGTTTTTAGGGGCGGGGCTTGAGGTTTAGGGGCTAACTGAAACTCCAGCGGTTTGGGTTTGGTCTCGGGGGGAGGGCTAGGCGTTTCGATGGGCTTTGGGGTAATCAATTGATCTTGCCCCACCGGCGTTGGCATAAAAGATTGACCGTCGGCGGCGGCTTTTTGGGCGGCCAGATCGTTTTGCTCTTCTATGAGACGGTTATAATCTGGGGCCCCTAAACCACCCACCTCCGCGTCCACGGCTCTGGGGGTGAGACTGACCACGTTTAAGAGATCCGTTTGGGGTTCCGAAGGGGCCAAGAAAGACCTTAAGCCCCAAATAGTCCCAATGGCCAATAAGCCTAGGCTAGCCATGAGCCAATATCCTCTGGAGATCTTTCTGAGGATTTCCGGAACTTGGGTAATTTTATTCATTAGTTGGCCTGGAGCCAGCCAAGAGAAGAAGGCCATTTACTCCCCCTCCTTAATTGAGGCTCTAGGCAGATTGACGCGAACCAGTCGTCCTTTATTATTGACAATGATTTCCTTAACCGGAGAGATTTCGTAAACGGCCATGCCGGAAGGGTTAGCCACTTTTTCCGTCCAGGCCGGCCATTGGATAGCCAAAGGCGTTTGAGCGTAAATAGGGCCGCCTTTGTCTTTTTGGAAAAAGAGGCTTTCTGGCCAAGGAGGCTCGGAGGCGAGAAAGACGCCCTTAGTTGGCTCATGGCCAGCCAAAAGATCGTAAGCGGTCATCCGCCCTGGGTTGATTACGAGATGAGGCTCTTTAGCCGGGAGAGGAGAAGAAAGGTCTTTGATTTGGAAATTAACCACCCCATCGACCCGGCGATTGGGATTAAGGCCGGAAGCGATCTCTAACCTAACCAAGACCGGCAAATC
>JAISWW010000179.1 GCA_031270705.1 Deltaproteobacteria bacterium | reverse complement strand
ACTAACGAATGTTAAATGATAGTTTTATAAAAGTGTAATTGATTTTTGTAATATTTCTATGTTTCAAGTAACTTTTTCAAACATTTATCTTAATAGCGTTTTATTATATTAATTTAGTATGGTTTGTTGGTCGGGCTACGGATGGCTGGCTCTTTATTTTTTGAGCCAGGGTTTGAATTGTCGACAACTTGATTAATTGTCTATATAATGTCGTAATGTTTTGGTTGGCGATATTCCGCGCTAAAAAGGTCAAATTGAAAACATGCCTGGTTTAATTATTAGTTTTCGAAAACCCGTTGTCGCGCTCCTAATTTTGTTGGTCGCCTTTTTAGCGGCCTGCTCTACTGGCCCTATGGATCCAGGTCGGCTGACCCAGCTCCGGAGTCGGGACGAGTATATCACTCTGGCTCGCCAACATGTGGCCCACGACGAAATATATTTCTTAAATCAAACTGGCGAGGCTTTGTGGCTGGACGCTTTGTCTTTAACCCCAGAGTTATTGGCCGCTGGCCAAGCCCGCTGGAAGGATGACAAAAGATACCAAGAGCTTTTAAACCAATGGCGATCCGCCGATAAACCTGGTCAAACGGCTAAACCTGGTCAAGCCGATAAACCTGGTCAAGCGGTTAAACCTGATCAAGCCGCTAAACCTGGTCAAGTGGTTTTGGTGGGCTTGTATACTCGGGGTTTGACGAAGGACGATATCTTAGTCAATGGCCGTTTTCGCTTTCAGCTTTTATCGGGCGGCCAACTTTTGGAGCCTTTAGCGATCTTGGAAGTCAAACCCGAGATTTGGGCCGATTATTTTCCCGTCTTTACCCGCTGGGAAAAAGTCTTCGCTCTCCGTTTTCCAGTGACTTCGCCTGGCGGCGTTTTATCGATTCATTGGCCTCAGGGCAGTCGGGAGGTGATTTTGCCGACCTTAGGAGCTTCGGCGAAAGGCTCTAGCCGTTGAGACGCCTGACCTATATTTTAGGGCTTTGGGCTTTTCTGTGGCTAGTGGGCGGTTTTAGCCTAGAGGTTAGAGCTCAAGATTTATTGGCCAATTCTTTAGAGGCCCAACCAGAGATCGCGGAGCTCTGGCCTGATTCTATCCTCGATCCCGGCCAAGCCAATCTGATTTTGGTGGTTGACAAAAGCCACCAGGAGTTACGGATTTATCGAACCGATGACCAAGGCAACCTAATTTTATTAAAAACTATACCCTGTTCCACGGGTATGGCCCAGGGCGATAAACTGGTTAGGGGCGACAAAAAAACCCCAGAGGGCTATTACATTTTTCGGCAAAAACTCTTGCCCGAGGAGTTGCCGGATATCTATGGGATCTTGGCCTATCCCATGGATTATCCCAATTTTTGGGATCTGCGCGTAGGCCGAGGCGGGGATGGCATCTGGACGCACGGAGTCAATAAACCTTTGGTCGATTATGACTCCAATGGTTGCGTGGAGCTTTTAAATCACGATATCGCCGCTTTGGAAGACGCCATTAGGCTTTTTGACACGCCCATAATAGTGGCTGGGAGCTTAATTTTGTCTCCAGCCGAAAAACAGAAAAAAATTGGCCAAGCCGCCAGGGCTTTTTTGGAGTCTTGGCGCTCTTCTTGGGCCAACAAAAATCACGCCGCCTACCGTAGCCATTACAGCCCCAATTTTGTTAACTCGGAAAAACGCGATTTTGAGGGCTGGATGGAACACAAAAAGCGCGTGGCCGGTTTTTATAGCAAAATAACCGTGGAGCTCCGGGATATTCGGATTTTTCGGCATCGCGACGTTATTGTGGCCTCATTTATTCAGCGTTACAAAGGCGACGAGAGGTTTCGATCCGATGGTTTTAAGCGGCTTTATATTGGCGAAACGTCCAAGGGCTTTGAGATTTTAGCCGAAGATTTTGATCATCTACCGGGGCCCAGACCCAATAAATGGCTCTCGCCGGATCAGAAGATGGCCGCCTTAACCACGCCGCCTTTGGCGGTGGCGAGCGTGTCGGCTCCCATCGCCGTGGCTTCGGCGGGAGTTTTGGCCCCCATTGGCCCATCTAAGCCCAGCGCGCCTACCCCTCCGGATGAGGCGGCTAGCGCGGAAAGCGCTCGCGTGGCTTTGGAGGCTGGCTTAACGGTGGGTGGCGCCGACAAAAAGACGCGGGCCGAAGACTCGCGGATAACTGACAATATTGATGACAATATTGATCAAAATTCAAACGCGACATTAGTGGCTAAGGCCCAGATCCCTAAGGCGGAAGACCCGAAACCCGCCAACCAAACTAGCTCGGCCAGCCCCGAAACAAAGCCTAGCGTCGCGGTATCGCCGCCGACGGTAGCGCCGCCTACTGGGCAAACTACTAATGGTTCGCCTTTAATTGTTTGGGAGCCCAAACCCGTCATCGCCCCGCCAGGGCCCATAGAGACGCCACCCGCTCCGCTTGAGACCAAGCCGGAAGTCGGGAAAGAGACCCAAAAAGAACCCGAGACCAAAGACCAACCTAAGGACGCGGTCGAGGCTGAGCTAAAAACCTTAGCCTTAAAATGGCTAGAGGCCTGGAATAAGCGGGATAAGGCCAGCTACTTTGAGTATTACGACGCCAGCTTCCATCTGGCTAATCCGCGTCTTAAATTGTCCTCATTTAAAAAGTATCGGGCGCGCTTGTTCGCGGAAACGAAGGTTTTAAAGATCTCGGGATCGAATTGGCGCGTGACGGTTAAGGGTGACCAAGCCCAAATGAAGTTTACGCAAAATTACCAAAGCGATACGGTGCGAGATCGCGGCGAGAAAACCCTGGTTTGGCGGCGGAACCAGGGCCAATGGCGAATTATTGAGGAATCCTGGTTAGCCAAGCCTTAAAGGGGGTTTTTTTGTCCGAACTACCCATTGCCCTCAAACAACCCATCGCCCGAGAGCCCTCCAGGCGGCTCCATATCATTATTATGGGCTCCGATGGACAAGCTCGGCCTTTAAGCCTATCGATCAGTTTTTTATGGTTGGTGGGTTGCCTGATCATCGCCATTGTGGGGAGTTTGGGCTTGGTGGTCTATTTGTGGGTGGAAGCGGTGAGGGCTCGGGACTCTTTGGTCGATCGCTTGGAATACCTAAGCCGCCAGTCCGAGATGTCCAAATACCAGCAAGACATAAAAGTGGCCCCCGATCAAGCCCGGCGCCTTTTGGAAGAGTTAGATCTGGCCGCTTTGGCCGCGGACACGGAATCGGTCATGAACCCCGCGCTGAGGCCGAGCGCTCAGTCTAGCCTTTTGGCCTCGAACGCCGCCTCGAACCAAGCCCCGACTAACGCGACTAGCTCCACCGCGAATACTTCAAAAGTCGCTAACGAAAACGTGACTAGCGCTAGCGGGAATAGCGATAATGTGACTATCATTGGCGGAAATAGCGATAACATTACCGGAAATAACGATAAAAATGTGACCATCGCGAGCGGGAATAACGCGAACTTGTCCAATGGCCAACTGACCGCTCAAGCCAACTCCAATCAAGCCGGACTCAACCCAGCCGTACTCAATGGTTCGAGCGTCAACGCTTCGGCTAATCTTTCCGGGTTAGTGGATCCCCAAAATGTCTCTAAGGATCCGACCCCCAAAACACCCGAGTCTGAGGCTTGGGCGGCTTTATGGGCGAAATGGCCCGCGCCGGGCGAAAATGTCCAGTTGGCTGTGGAGAATTTTGAGCGCAATCGGGATCAATTTACCTTTATCTTAAAACAAACTGAGCCGGGCCAAAGAGCCAAAGGTCGTAGCGCGGCTATTTTCGCCGTGGCTGACGCGAAAGGCCAAGTGAAACTGGCTTCTTTTCCAGAGTTTGACCTTAAAGATCAAGCCGCGGGCTTTAAGATAGGGGCTCGTTATAATATTGTGGCCTCGAAAGTGGTGCGCGGCAAAGTGACCATTCCCTCTGGCGGGAAGCTTTTAAGCGTGACCATAGTGGCCTGGGACGAGGATAGTCAGGATTTGGTTTTTCGCCGAAAGATTCAGCTCAATGATCGATAGAAGGAGCGGATTTTTGGGGTCTTTTGGTTTAAATAGGCTTTTAATAAAATATTTTAAAGCCTTTCTATTGACCATAATTATAGCCTTAAGCCTTGTTTGGTCAAATATTTCCGCGGTGGCTTTCGTGGGCCAAGACCGCCAGCACATTGTTTATTTCGAGGGCACCCCCCAAGAGCTTGAGATCTATAAGATCTATGGTCGCCAAGAGGGCCCAACCATCATGATTATGGGCGGGATCCAAGGCGATGAGCCGGGGGGTTTTTTGTCGGCTGACCTTTATGTGGATCTGTCCTTGCAAAGAGGCAACCTCATCGTGGTGCCTAGGGCTAATTTTCGGTCCATTATTTCCTTTGATCGGGGTTATGAAGGCGACATGAACCGCAAGTTCGCGGACATCAAAAAGCTCGATCCCGATCGCGGGACGGTGGAGATTATTAAAAATCTCATGGCCGAAAGCGATCTCTTTTTAAATCTCCACGATGGCTCGGGTTTTTTTCGGCCAGTCTGGGAAAGCGACATGGCCAACCCCAATCGTTATGGCCAATGCGTCATCGCGGACGCGGAGGTTTACGTCCATCCCGTCACGGGCCGCGTTCTCCACCTGGGGCAAGAAGCTCGCCGGGTGGTGGAAATGATCAATAAAGGCATTCCGGAAGAAAAATATAAATTTCATTTTTCTAACCACGACACCTTGTCAGAGTCTTCCAAACACAAAGAGCAAAGGACCTCCGCCAGTTACTACGCTCTTACGCGCTTAGGCATTCCGGCTTTTGGCCTAGAGACCTCCAAGCAATTGCCGTCTTTGGAGATGAAGGTTCGCCAACATAACCTAGCCGTTAACGCGTTTATGGAGCTTTATGGGGTCATTGTCGAGCAACCTAGAGTCAACTTAACGCCGCCCACTTTAAATTATCTAGTTATTTCGGTCAATGGCGAGTTGCCGGTGGCTGTTTCCGATGGGCAAACTTTGCTCGTGGCCCCAGGGGACACGGTTGAGGTCATCCACGTGGGGGCCAACTACGATCGGGGTTTATCGGTGGATGTTTTAGGCTTGGGTAGCCTCAATGACATTAGATTGCCTTTGGCTATCCAAAAGCCCACCACCATCATCGCCCGGCGCGATAACATCTCTTTTGGCCAGGTCAAGGTGGATTTTTCGCCCGCTGGCTCGCCTTCCCCGCGTTTGGGGAAAACTGGCTCGCCTTTGACCGTGGGCGCGGGCCTGGATTTGAGTCAACCCCAGTCAAGGCCAGATCCCGTCCAAGATCCCGCCCGCCAGCCTCGAGAGGGTCAAGAGCCAGAGACCGTGGATCAAACCGCGGAGGAGTTTGATGGCTTTGTCTTAGAGGTCAATGGCCAAACCCAGTTTTTGAAAGCCAATCAGACCTTGACTCTGCCCAAAAGCGCGGTCGTCAAAATGGTGGCCCTAAAGTCGCGGCGAAAACTGTCCAAAAACGTGGTCATGAATCTGCGAGGCTTTATAGGCCGACCTGGGGACGCGACCGGGAACGATCTGGGGACGACCGCCCGACTGGGCAAAGATTTAATGAGTCGATTCGCCCTCAAAGGAACTCTGGCCCCTACTTATCAATTGGGAGCCGAAGAAGGGAAAAATACGCTTTTTAAGGCTTATTTGGCTGTCACGACGCCTATTTTAAAAGCCGTGACCTTAGAAATTGATGGGCAAAAAAAGGTCATGACTCTGGGCTCGCGAGCCAAAGCCAAGGTGGGAGCCAAGGTGGTGGCTCAAGAGATTGAATTGGTCGGGGGCCAGAAGATCGTTAAACCCCGTTACACTTTAGGGGGCCGGCCTTTAACTGGGGCGCCTCCAACGGCGATTATGCCGGATTTCGCGGCGGCTTTGGCGGTTTTTAGCGACCAGGAGTTGGCTGGCAAGGTGGTTTTGGTTCCGGTTGAGTAGGGATTCATGGTGAAAGCCGCAGTGGTGACGATGGGTTGCCGGGTCAATCAGGCCGAGTCCCAGAGTTTAAGGGATCAACTAAGCGGGGCGGGTTTTGAGTTAGGGGAGCCCATGGGGGCGGATCTGGTGGTCTTAAACACCTGCTCCGTGACCGGCCGGGCCGAAAAAGAAGCCTTAAGCTTATTAAGAAGGCTGAGACGCCAAAATTCCGCCGGCTTTTTGGTGGCCGTGGGCTGTCTGGCACAGTTGAGCTCTCAAAAACTAGTGGGCCCAGAATTAGCCTACTTAGCTTTGGGGCAAGAGGACAAAGAAAAGATTTTGGCTTTTGTCCCCAAGAATTTCGCGCCCATTATATCTAGTTCTTCTCGCCCCAGTTCCCCAGAGTTGGATCGTCAATTATTCCCCACGCGAACCAGGGCTCTTTTAAAGATCCAAGACGGTTGTTCCCAAGGTTGCTCTTATTGCGTGGTGCCTTTGGCGAGAGGCCCCTCGCGCTCTTCGCCGCCCGAGGTGGCCTTGGCGCGGTTGGGCCAGCTCCTGGAAAACTATCGTGAAGTTGTTTTAACGGGGGTTCATCTAGGCCATTATGGTTTAGAAAAGGGTTTGGATTTGGGCCAGTTTTTAGCCTTAATCCATAAAACCCATGGTCATAAGCCTAATTTTCGTTTGCGTCTTAGTTCTTTGGAGCCTTTGGAAGTAGGCTTAGTTTACGAGGCTTTAAATTATGGTTGGTTGGCTCCCCATATTCACGCGCCTTTACAAAGTGGCTCGGATAAAATTCTAAAACGCATGGGGCGACCTTATTTAAGAGCCGATTATCTGACCATGGCCCAGGAGCTCACCGCTAGATTTGGCCCCATAGCTTTAGGCGCTGACGTTTTGGTGGGTTTTCCCGGGGAGACGGAAGAGGATTTCGCGGCCACTTATGATTTATTGGCCAATTTGCCCATGAGTTATCTTCACGTCTTTCCTTTTTCCCCGCGGCCAGGGACTCTGGCCGCGAATTGGGAGCCAGTCGCGGAGCCCGTCAAAAAATATAGAGTCAATCTTTTAAAAAAATTAAATGATTTCAAAAAAGCCGAATTTTTAAAGACCCAGTATCCTTTAAAACACCTGGCGTTGGTGGAAAACCGCTTGGACGCGGAAGGGCGCGCCAGAGTTTTAACGGGCTCGTATCTCAAAGCCGTTTGGGCTCATCCCCAAAATCCCCCGCCTAATTCTTTGGTCTGGGCTCGCTTGGAACCTCCCGATGAGCCAGGTCTCCCGCCCAAAGCTTTCCCATGGTAGACCAAAAAAAACCAAAGCCCAGTCATTTGCGCGAGGTGGGGGGCGATCTATTAGGGGTTTCGCGCTTTTTGGCGCGAAAAGATCCTTTAAGCCTTTTGGCGGAGGAACTGGGCGAGAAATTTGTCTCTTATCGCCAACAATGGGATTTGGCTAGTTCTTTAGACTATTTGCCCCCATTCCCCTTGCAGGTGGATTATGAGCTAAAAACTCAGTGTAATCTGCGTTGCCCCATTTGTCCCCATAGCCAAGGTCTCCCGCCTTCTGGGGAGTTAGACAAAGATCTGGCTTTGTCTCTCATTAAAGAGGGAGCCCAAGAGGGGCAATTGGCTTTAGGTTTTGGCGGGCTGTGGGAGCCTCTGACCTCGCCCCATTTAGCCGAGCTCATTGAGGTGGCCAGAAGCGCGGGGCTGATTGACGCAATGCTCAACACCAATGGCCAGCTTTTAACGAAAGAGCGCTCCAAAGAGTTAATTAAGGCGGGTTTGACGCGGATAATGATAAGCGTTGACGCGGCGACCCCCGAAACGTATCGAAAGGCTCGGCCAGGCGGGGATTACGCTTTATTGGTTGAGAATATCTTAGGCTTTTTGGCCGTTCGGCAAAGTTTGGGCCAAAAACTGCCGATCCTCCGTTTAAGTTTTTGCGTAACGCGCTATAACGAAGGGGAACTATCGGCTTTTTTGGCCAAATGGTCGGAATTGGTGGAGTTTTTTTCCATTCAAAGCTATGGTCGTTTTCCCGGGGGCTCAAGTTCTTTGTTCCCGAAAAATAGGCCCTTCCCTAAGCCAGGCGGCATTTGTTCCCAACCTCGCCAAAGGCTTCTTATTCGCGCGTCGGGCGAAGTTTTGCCCTGTTGCGATCTGTCCGGTTTGGGCTTAGGGGCGGAATTGGGTTTAGGGCGCGTTCCAGCGAAAAGCCTAAAAGAAATTTGGGCGAGCGAGGGGTTGCGCGACCTGCGGCGAAGATTAATGGGGCCCAAAGATAATTGGCCCAATATCTGTCAAGAGTGTCAAGCCAAATATCAGGCCGCTTAAAGGTAAGCCACCCGCTTATTGCTTAAGCTGGCTTTTAAACGCCAACGCTGTTCCATGGTCGCTAAAATCTCTTCATTGGCTAAGACGTCAGGCGGCAAAAATAAAAGGATATCGGGCAATTCTTCTTCAGGCTCTTCTGGCTCGGCGATTGTTTCCGCGGTCTCTAGGGCCAAGGCTGAGCTGACGACTAAGCTTGCGTCTGGAGCCGCTAGGGTATTTTCGGCCACGACAAAAGGCAAGGGTTCTGGGCTAGTAGTGACCATTGTTTCTTCGGACTCGCCCTGGTCATAAAAGTTGTTGGCCAGAAAAGTCTCGGGGACTCTGTCGGCCAAAACCAAGATCGCTTCCTCGGCGGGGATTAAAGGTTTGGCCATGATTGTCGCGGAGGTCGCTTCTAAGTTTTC
>JAISWW010000178.1 GCA_031270705.1 Deltaproteobacteria bacterium | reverse complement strand
GCGTCGGTCTGCAAAGCCGATATCGGTCGGTTCAATTCCGCCTGCCGCCTCCAGTTTTTTTTCGTCAGCTTTTTTCAGCCACCTTCTGGCCTAGCTATGGTCAAGCGCTAGCCATAAATTGGTCGCGCCCTCCGCCTATTCTCACCTAAAATAATCTTTCCTAAATCGAATCGCCGGGCGCCCCAACCAGGTTAGTAGGGGGTTATTGGCGGAAGGTCTTATGATCTAATGATGGGGCGTTGACTCTTGTCGGGCGGGATCTAAACGATTTTGGGGCCTTTAAAAGCCAAAACGGCCCCTTAAGGGCCGTTTTGGCTAAATCAGAGACAATTTTGGGGCGAACCCAAAAAACTAAAGCGTCCTAAAACTTCAGACTGCCTATGCGCTCAGCCGCCTCAGAAAGCGTGGAAGCTTCCTGAACCAAAGCGATCCTGGCCCAACCTTCGCCCGAGGGGCCAAACCCATTGCCCGGGGTAATGACGACGCCCGCCTCGTTTAAAACCCGAGAGGCGAATTCCGCCGACGTTAAGCCTTTGGGAGCTTTTAGCCAAACGTAGAAAGTGTATTCGGTCGGAAAAACCTCTAGCCCGGCCTTGGTTAAACCCTTTATCAAGGTTTCGCGTCTTTCCTTATACAACTGGCCCATGCTTTTTACGCAGTCCTGAGGCCCTTCCAAAGCCTCCATGGCCGCCCATTGCACGGCCTGAAAAACTCCGGAATCAATATTGCTTTTAACGAGCCCTAAGCCTCTAATCTGCTTGGCTCCCCCAGCCGCCCAGCCCACGCGCCAACCGGTCATGTTGTAGGTTTTGGAGAGGGAATGGAACTCAATGACCACGTCTTTGGCCCCCGGAACTTCCAAAGCGCTAGGATGGGGACGATCATTCCAGGTCACTTCCGAGTAAGCCGCGTCGGAAACCACAATTAAATCATTACGCCTCGCGAATTCTATCAATTCCGAGTAGCGCTCCAAAGTGGTCGAGGCTCCCGTGGGGTTATTGGGGTAGTTGACCCAAATAATTTTGGCTTTTTTTAGGACATCGGCGGGGACAGCCTTATAATCTGGCCAAAAGCCATTCTTTTCCAGCAAGGGCATATAATAGGCTTTCCCACCCGCGAAAAGGGTGGAGCTACTATACACAGGATAAGCGGGCTCGGGCACCAAGGTCACGTCGCCTGGATTGACAAAAGCCAAAGGAAAATGGGCCAAACCCTCTTTGGAGCCAATGAGGGAACAGACTTCGGTTTTGGGATCTAGAGTCACCCCATGACGCTCTTTGTACCAATTAGCCACCACGCCCAAGAAGGAATTCATCCCAGAATAGACCGGATACTGGTGGTTTTCCGCGTTCTCGGCGGCTTTGGCCAAAGCGGCGATGATTCTATTGGGAGTTGGGCGATCCGGATCCCCGACCCCTAAATCGATGATACTCATGCCCCGCTCGCGCGCCTCATCGCGGAGTCGATCCAATTCCTTAAAAAGATACGGTGGCAAAGCCAAAAGACGCTCAGAAAACTCAATGGGCATTCTCTTCCCCCTATCGCGACGCTTTAAAGCCGAAAGCCAAGAGCTAAGGCTATATTTTGCTCCACAACTCGGCGGCCATCTCGCGGAGCTTAAATTTTTGAATCTTATAGCTGGCCGTCATTGGAAAAACGGTCATTATCTTGACAAAACGCGGAATCTTATAGCCAGCGATCAAAGGCCTTAAATAGGCCCTCACCGTTTTGACCGTAATCTCCGCGGCTCCCTCCTGGGGAATGATAAAAGCCCCTAATTCCTCGCCATGGAGCTTACTGGGGACGGCCACCACGGCCACGTCTTGAACTCCAGGCATGCGCCGGATAGCTTCCTCAACTTCGCTGGGGTAAATGTTTTCCCCAGCTCTAATGATCATGTCCTTCCAGCGGCCCGTGATGACCAAGTAGCCATCCTCGTCAAAATACCCTAAATCCCCGGTGTGGATCCAGCCCTGTGGATCCAAAATCTCGTTGGTGGCCTCGGGCATGTTGTAATAGCCCCGCATGTTCACGTAACCGCGAGCGCAAACTTCGCCCACGGCTCCTAGAGGCGCGTCTTCCCGAGTTTCGGGATCCACGATCTTTAATTCCACGCCCGGCATAGGTCGGCCCACCGTGCCGGTGCGTTTTTCCAGGCTATCCCCACCCGAAGTTTGGGAGACCACTGGGCTAGTTTCAGTCATGCCATAACAGATAGTTATGTCGCGACAGCCCATGCGCTCAATGGTATCTTGCATGGTCTTAATGGGACAAGGGGAACCAGCCATGATCCCAGTCCTTAGAGAGGACAAATCATGCTTGTCAAAGCTTTTTTGCTCCAACAAAGTGATAAACATGGTCGGGACGCCGTAAATGGCCGTGCATTTTTCCTTTTCCACGTTTATCAAAATATCCATGGCGCTATAGATGTCCAAGACGATCATGGCCGCGCCGTGCGACAAGGCGGCCATGGCTCCCAAGACCAGGCCAAAACAATGGAACAAAGGCACAGGGAGGCAAATCCGATCCCGGTTGGTGAGGCCCTGATTATAGCCAATCCAATAGCCATTGGTGACAATGTTTTGGTGAGTCAACATGACGCCCTTGGGAAACCCCGTGGTGCCACTAGTGTACTGCATGTTGACAATATCGTCAAAACGCTGGCTATCGGCCAGCTCTCTTAATTTCTCCGCCGGCGTCGAGCTAGAGAGGGCGATAATTTCCTGGTAGCCAAACATGTGGGTCGGCACGTCCGCCCCCAGATAAATAGCTTTACGCAAATGGGGCAGAGTTTTGGCGGTCAAGGTCTCGCGGCCCTCAACCAAGAGCTCGGGAACCACTTCAAAAATGGCTTGCGTATAACTAAAGCCTCGAAAGCCTTCCATGAGAAAGAGATAGTTGGCCTCGGATTGCTTTAAGAGATACTCGATCTCGGCTTTGCGGTAGTGGGTGTTCACCGTAATGAAAATAGCCCCGATTTTGGCGCACGCGTACAAAACCGTCAACCACTGAGGCACGTTAGTCGACCAGATAGCCACCTTGTCTTGAGGTTTGACGCCCAAAGCCATGAGCCCCCGAGCCAATAGATCGACTTCCTCGTTCAAGGTTCGCCAAGTGTAGCGCTGGTTGGGGCCAGGATAGATTAAAGCGTCCGAATCTGGCAGATTACGGGCGTTTTCCTCTAAGGCCTGGCCTATGGTTCGATTTCTGAGATATTCAGTCATTAAATGAAACACTCCAAAACAAACTTAAGCCCGAAAATTTAGGTTGAGTGGCAGAGCCGGGGGCCATCCCCAGGGGGTTCGCGAGCTAAAAGGCTCAAACCCCAAAAACGATAAGTTTTTGATTATAAACGGAATCAGGAGCTCTGGCAAGAATCAAACGCGAATATTTTTTTAAATATATGATAAAAATTTTCTTTTATAAAATATTAGCGTGAATAGTTATAAAAAACTTAAATTATCTGGCCGGTCGGCCAGGACTATAAGCCTCTAAGGGCAATTCTAACTAGCCCTAAAGTTCTTCCGGCCCCCAAACCTAAAAGGCTCGTCAGCTGGCTCATCGCCTAAAGAAAAACGGTTTTTGTCCTTAAAAACTTGGGCCAGCGGGCGAAGGTTTTCCGATCGCCCTCGGATCCGTCTCTATATAGTTACGGCCATAATCTTCTTCATGACGCTAAATTCATATAAATCTTCTTTCATTGGTCAAATAACATAATAATAAAAGATAATTTCGGTTGATAAGATAAGTCGTAATTTTGCTTAGCCAAAATAAATTAAAATTGACCATGACCTCTAAACACAAATATAAATAATAAAACATTTTTATTAATATATTGTAATTAAAAATTTAACTAACCAAGTTTCAATCTAAATAAAGACTTTAAAAAAATTTATTTTGTTGTCCTCTTATTTATTAAAGAGTGTTTTTCTTATTTCCCTTGTTTTTAGGCCACAAGCGCCCGCGACGTCTTGAAAAATTGCTCTTGACCGTTAAGCTCAGATGTGTATAATAAAAAATTCCCACGGCCACAAAAGCCGTTAGAGACATAAGGCGCTTAGGGCCTTAATTTTTTTATGAGGCGGCATAGCCAAGTGGCTAAGGCGACGGTCTGCAAAATCGTTATTCGGCGGTTCGAATCCGCCTGCCGCCTCCATTTTTTCCCCTTTTTCCCCTTCAGCCTTTCTTTCAAGCCCTTTGAGCTTTTATCTTCACGAAATAACTATTTTGGCTTTTTGACGCTTTCGGCTATTTTTATCTAGCGCTTAGTCCAGGCGTTTAGCTATCTTTTTGTCCAGGGACAGAGGATTTTTTCCATTAAATCCGCTAGTTTATAAAAAAAGCCCCCCATTAAGCCCATGGCCACAATCCCCGAAAACATCCTGGGCAGATCCAGGTTGCCCCAAGCGTCGACTATAAAGAACCCCAAACCCAAATCCGTGGCGAAGGACTCGGCCATAAACAAGACCGAAACCGCCGTGCCTGAGGTTAAACGCGTGGCCGTGGCCAAGGCGGGGCAACTGGCTGGCCAGAGAACATGGCGCGTCACGGCCAAAGCCCGAGCCACTGTAGAGCCCTCTTTGGGCCATAAAGCGGCGAAAGACTCCCAGTAGGCCCGATCCAGATTGACCACGCTATCGCGAATGATGACCAGGGCTTGATAACCGACGGTCACGGCCACCAAAACGATTTTGGGAGCCTCGCCCAAGCCTAAAGCGACGATTAAGACTGGCAGAAAAAGAACTTTGGGGACGGGATAGGTTAAAAACAAAAGCGGCGATAAGATGGCGTCTAGTTTTTTTAGGCCGCCCATGAGCCAGCC
>JAISWW010000068.1 GCA_031270705.1 Deltaproteobacteria bacterium | reverse complement strand
AAAAAGATGGCTAGTAATTTAGATAATTTCGATCTATAATGATGGGGCCATTGAGAATTAAAAATTTAATCATTGACTTTTTCAAAGTCATTTTTTATAATCTCAAATTAAAGGCAATTGGCCGAAAAGCCTTATTTTTGGTATACCACAAAAGACTAAATATAAACAATTTATGACTCAATTTAGGTTGGCCAAGAGCTTCTCCCATGACTCAAATATACTTATAAATTATCTTAAATTGTATAAATTTACTATTATTTAATTTATTTATCGACTCTTTAACCAAGGAGATAGACTTTATGCTTTCTTGGCCACCTCTTTGGCCGCGGGATTTGGTTCGATTCAGCCGCGAGTTCAAAAAAACCCTGACCAGATTCCTGCCCAACTATGAGTTCCAGGTTGGCCCCACCCCTGAGCCCAATTCCGAGCTAGCCGCTCCTTTGGCTTACTTAGGCCGGGCTTTGGGTTACGTTTCGGTCAATCTCAAACCTGGCCAAAAACCCGCTCCCGCTTCGGTCTTAGCTCTTTGGCCCAGCCTAGCTGACTCGGCTCTGGAAAACCTGGCCCTCCGCAAAGCTCTCCAAAAAGATCCGGAAAGTGGCCTCTATAACCGGCGTTATTTTCTTGGGCGTTTAAGAAAAAACCTGCGCGATCGCCAGCGTTTAGCCGCGGAGGCCAACCAGGCTTTGACTCGGGAAATTATGGAGCCACCCGCTCTTTTAGTGGCTATTGTCGATTTTGGGCCGGGAAATTTTGTCTTGGATAGAAGAACGGCCCGCATTCTAGCCACGCGCAAGGCTCAGTGCCTAGCTCGCTTGGATCGCGATCGCCTGGGGCTCTTAATGACCACCGAGCCGACAGCGGGACGCGACTTTTTAGAAGAGTACCAGCTGACCATCCGCAAGCGTCTCCCAGACCTTAACCCTACTATTGGTTACGCTCTTTATCCCAAAGATCTGCCCTGGCAAACCCCCAGCCAAGAGATTAAGGATATTTTATTGGCCCGAGCCGAGACCGCTCTTTTTGTCGCTTCTAGCCACCAAGCCCCCGCCTCAATCATTGGTTTTGGGGAGCTAGTGGAAAGATACGGCCATTTAACGCAGATTTTGCCCCAAAATCGCGTGGCTCTCAACCTTGGCCGAGCCATGGGAGCTATGGCTGGACAAATTTACGCCATTAAAGGCCGAGCTGGAGAGCCTAAAGGCGAAATCGCCATTTTTGAGACCGCCGAGAACTATTCCTTAGCCAATGTGACTTCTGGGGAAACGGCTCACTTAAGCGCTGGGGATGTTTTAAGTTTTTCTCGCTTTGAGTCGCCCAAAGAACCCCTCTTTAACCCCAATAACCTGGAAGACCAAACCCAAAAACAAGAGTTTATGGACTCTTTAACGCGTCAAGCTAGCTCGGGCCAAGAACTGACCGTGGCCTTAATGGCTATTGACGACTGGGAAAAAATGGAAACCTTGGTGGGGCCCGAGGAGATGGAGAAAAGACTGGCACAGCTCAACAAAGCGGTGGACTTAGCCGGGCCATATGAGGCGGCTACTGTCTGGGGCCCTGGGACTTTGGCCGTGATTTGGCGAGAAGTTACTGCCGATCTAGATTCTCTTCTGGCCAAGATCCGATCCAAGGTAGATTTTCCGTTCTCCTCCGGCGTCATCGACTGGCCTTCCCCAGTCATAAAACCTAATGAGCTTTTGGTCGCGGCCCGCAAAGCCCTTCTGGAAGCCTCCATGACTGGGCCGGCGACGATTATCAAATTTGGCCCGCAGTGCCTCAACATCTCGGGGGACAATCTCTTTGAGGCGGGCGATCTGGCTGGGGCTATGGAAGAATACCAAAGAGGCCTCACCTTGGATCCTAACCACTTAAATCTGCTCAATAGCTTAGGCGTTTGCCATGGCCGCTTAGGGGATCATCGGGCGGCTTTAATGGCCTTTGATCAAGCTCTAGCTCTGGATCCCGAAAACCTGATGGCTTTATTTAATAAGGGGTGTTCCTTAATTCTTGATGGTCGCTTGGAAGAGGCGGTGGCCATCTTAGGCCAAGCCGCTTCTCTCCCCTCGCCTGGCTTTGAAACCCTTTATCAATATGGTCGCTTGACCTTATCGCTGGGCCAATTGGACAAGGCCTTGCCCATCCTGCGTCAAGCCGCCTCTCTTAAAGAAAGTCGGGGCGCGATCTACCGTTATCTAGGCCAAGCCGAGCTCTTAAACGGGGATAGCGACAAAGCTCTGGAGGCTTTCAAAAAGGCCGTCAAGGACGATCCCGATGACGCCAAAAGCCTATCTTCCTTGGGGGTTTTGTTTTTGGAAAGAGCCAATGAGCGCGAAGTGGCTTTGTCGCTCTTCCAAAGAAGCGTGGAGATCGAGCCCACCAATAGCCTCTTTAGGCAACGCCTGGGCAAACTCCTTTATGACCTCGGCGATATTGTCGGAGCCAGGCGTCATCTGCGGGCGGCTGTGGAATTTGGTTGCCGAGCCCCTGAAATCCACCGCCGGTTAGAAGACACCATCACCCAAGGCGAGCGCGACGAGCGCTTATTAGCGAGTCAGTCTAACGATCGCCTTTCCGGTCAATCGGCCTAAAATAATCCGCGAGCGACAAGCCGCCGGCTAAAGCCGGCGGCGTCTTAAACTATAAGGTTACATTAAGAAGAAAGCTATCAAGAAGAAAGAAGTTTTGGCCCGGCCACCAGCGAAAGAAATCTTCTAAACTTTTATCTTTAGAGCGCGCGACCCATTTATTAATTTTAAAGGGCCAAATATTTATCGCGCCGTAGCTTCTGGCTTATAAAAAGAATTATTTCCATAATTCATAATTTTTTTAGCTGACCCTGAGCCACACGCTTATCTTTTCCAACTAATCTATAGCGATTTAACCGGAGAAAAGGCCAGTTGTTTTTTTAAGCTTTGGAAGAGCCGCCCGCGACTAAGCTCTCGAGCGAGAGCTAACTTTTTATTTAGCTCAAATCCCTAAAAACCATTTTCAGTCCTAAAGCCAATAAAATATTTAACTTTAAGAGCCTTAAACCCGCCAAGGGTGGCCTAAATCTTTTAATTAAATGGGGGCTATATTTAGAATTTTAAGATTAGGATTTTAAAGCGAGGAAAGATTTTAAACAAAGGCCAGAGCAAAAAAATAAACTATTCCGCTCAGAAGGTCAGCCAGACTCAACCTTAGCTTAGCCATAGAGGCTTTAAGCGATATTTTTTTGGCTCTGGCCTTAAGCCAGTTTCAAGAAAACAACTAAAAACAACCGCGATAAGCCGCGCCTTTAACAATTTATATTTTTTATCAGACTAGCCGCGAAAATCTTAGACCAATTAATTTATCGGCGCTTCTTGGTCAAAGGCGGGCCAAAGGCCCGCCTTTGTCGCCTGGTCAATCGATCCGTCCCTAGGCTAGCCCCAACGCTTCGCTTTTAGGATCACTCCTGGGCGAATAGTTGAGTGGAGAGGTAACGCTCGCCAGTATCGGGTAGGATGACCACAACGTTCTTGCCAGCGAACTCTGGCCTTTTGGCTATTTCGGTGGCCGCGAACAAAGCCGCCCCAGAAGAGATGCCCACTAAAAGGCCTTCTTTGCGGCCCACTTCCCGAGAAGCGGCGAAGGCGTCCGGGGTCTTGACTCGGAAAATCTCGTCGACCACGGCGGGATTGTAAACCTGAGGCACAAAGCCAGCCCCAATGCCCTGAATCTGGTGCGGGCCAGGTTTTTCGCCAGACAGAACCGAAGAGTCAAAAGGCTCCACGGCGACGATTCTAGCCGCGGGATTATGTTTTTTAATGACCTCGCCCGCGCCCGTGATGGTGCCGCCAGTCCCAACGCCGCCAATCAAAGCGTCCACTTTGCCATCAGTGTCATTTAAGATTTCCTGGGCCGTGGTTTTGCGGTGGATCTCGGGGTTCGAGGGATTGTTGAACTGCTGAGGGACATAAGAATTGGGGATTTCGGCCCGCAACTCCTCGGCCTTCTTAATGGCTCCCTTCATGCCCTCAGAGCCTGGGGTCAAGTTCAGTTCCGCGCCCAGAGCGTAGAGAAGTTTGCGCCTTTCTAAACTCATGGTCTCAGGCATGACCAAAATGATCTTATAACCCCGAGCCGCGGCCACAAAAGCTAGGCCAATACCGGTGTTCCCGGAGGTCGGCTCGATGAGGGTGGTATCCTTATTAATCAGGCCCGCTTTTTCGGCGTCCTCAACCATGGCCAAGGCGATACGATCTTTCACGCTACCCAAGGGATTGAAATACTCCAATTTGGCCAACAGATGGCCCTTGACATCCCGAGCCGCGCCGTACCGAGACAGCTCAACCAGCGGGGTATTGCCGATTAATTGGGTTAAATTCGAAGCTATTTTAGCCATAAAACACCTCTCCAAAGGTAAAACAAAAAAATTCAAACCAATAAACGAAAAAAGCCAAGAACACTAACAATGTTCTCGGCCTTCAGATAACAACTGATCAGCTTTGATAAAGTTTTCTGGCGAACGGCTTAAAGGCGACTAAAGGCCAGCCAACTCCCAGAGACTCAAATCCTCAGCCCCAATAGGGAAACTTAGGGGGCATTATAATGGCCTAAATCCTCGATGTCAAGTCTTTTTTTAAAAAATTTTGGGCTCCAAATCAGGCCGAAAAAAATTGACTCTATTAGTTAAAATATTAGCGTTAAATTATATTTAAAAAGTAATTTAAACTCATTTCAACCGGAATCTTAGGCCAGCTCTCGCTCGGATCCGCCCCCACCTCGGCGCCTAAAGATATTAGGGCCCCAAAAAAATTTTACCTTTTTTAAAGACCTCCAACCGCGTCTAATATAAACGCCAAGGGGCCAAGGGGCGAAAATTTTTTTTAGATCAGAAAAATCCTCAGGTTTTAGACCTAAGCCCTGGTTATATATGAATTTTTTGGGAACCCAGAGCCTTTAGGAACCTTCGAAAAACCTTTAGGATGGGGGCTATGATAATTTTTCCCAAAAAAATTCTTTTCTTTAAATTTAAGTTTTGATATAGTATCTGGTTATTGCGCGCTTACAGTTCGACTCGACCAACAATCGCTGTAGTTTTTCCAGGTTTTTTGACATGAATTTTGACACCATCTGTGTCCATGGGGCTAAAGATCCTCATAATAACACTGGGGCTTTGGCTGTGCCTATTTATCAGTCAGCCACTTTCGCCCATCCAGGGGTTGGTCAGAGCACTGGCTATGATTACGCTCGAGTCCAAAATCCCACCCGCGAGCCTTTGGAAAGGCTGATAGCCGCTTTAGAGGGCGCCCAAGAGGCCTTGGCTTTCGCGAGCGGCATGGCGGCTTTGGACGCTACTCTATCAATATTAGAGCGAGGCGATCATATTATCGCCTCGGACGATCTTTATGGCGGCTCGGCCCGACTTTTTGATAGCTTAGCCACGCGAGCGGATTTACAGACTTCTTATGTTGATTTTAGCGATCAAAATCAACTTAAAAAAGCTTTAAAACCCAAAACTAAGATAGTTTTTATTGAAACGCCCACCAATCCCATGATGAAAGTTACTGACATCGCGGCGATTAAACAGATTCTGCCCCCAGAAATCTTATTGGTGGTTGATAACACATTTTTGACCCCATATTTTCAAAAACCCTTAAACTTAGGCGCGGATCTCATTCTGCATAGTGGCACTAAGTATTTGGCCGGGCACAATGACACCTTGGCCGGTTTTTTGGCCACCAATAATTTGGAGCTAGCGGAAAAACTGCGTTTCATAACCAAGACCGTGGGCACGGGTTTAGCTCCTTTTGATAGTTTCTTGCTCATAAGAAGCCTAAAAACTTTGCCACTCAGAATGGAAAAAAGCCAAGCCAACGCCTTAAAAGTCATTGACTGGCTTGCCCAGCAGCCCAAAGTCAAAAAGATTTATTATCCTTCTTTGGGCGACGAAAAATCCGTGGCCATCTCTAAAAAGCAAGCCACTGGTTTTGGGGCCATGATCTCTTTTGAGGTGGATACTGAGGCGACCGCGATAAAAGCCCTGGAAAAAGTCCAGATCATTCTTTACGCGGAAAGTTTAGGGGGCGTGGAAACCTTAATCACTTACCCCTATCTCCAAACCCACGCCGATTTGCCGGAAGAAAGACGCTTGGCCTTAGGCATTAACAATCGTCTTTTGCGCCTCTCTTTGGGCGTGGAAAACCCAGACGACCTTTTGGCCGATCTGGAGCGAGCTTTAGCTTAGAAGAGCTATAGCTTAAAAAATATGATATCTAGCCAAATCTCTCTTTGGCTTTTTTAAGGAAAAACCCTTGCTTTATAATTTTGACGAAATAATTGAGCGCCGAGGCACCAATAGCCTAAAATTTGATTTCGCTAAGGAAAGAGGCTTACCAGAAAGCGTCTTGCCCCTTTGGGTGGCCGATATGGACTTTCGGGCTCCCCAACCGGTTTTAGACCGTTTGGTGGCTCAAGCCCAACATGGCATATTTGGCTATACGGACACCAAACAAGATTACTACGCGGCCATTGCCAACTGGTTTCAAAAGCGCCACAACTTTACGCTCCAGCCTCAGTGGCTCAAAAAAACCACGGGCGTTGTTTACGCGATCGCCATGGCCATTCGCGCCTTGACTCAGCCGGGCGAGGGCGTCTTGATCCAGAGCCCGGTTTATTATCCTTTTACCGGTTGCGCCCTGGATAATGACCGTAAACCCATCGTCAACCAGCTGATCTATAAAAATGGCCGCTATGAGATTGATTTTGAGGACTTTGAAAAGAAACTAGTGGATCATAAAATCCGGCTGTTTTTGCTCTGCAACCCTCACAACCCCGTGGGCCGGGTCTGGTCCAAAGACGAGCTAAGAACCTTAGGCCAATTGTGCCTCAAACATAACTGCGTGATCTTCGCCGACGAGATCCATTGTGATTTTATTTTTCCTGGCCATCAACATCATGTTTTAGCGGCCATTTCCCCGGAGTTGGCTGACATTTCCATCATCGCCACCGCCCCCTCCAAAACCTTTAACTTAGCTGGACTGCAAAACGCTAACCTTTTTATTAAAAACCCGCTCTTAAAGAGCCTCATTAGTCAAGAAATCAGACGCTCAGGTTTCAGCCAACTTAATGTCATGGGTCTAGTCGCCTCTCAGGCCGCCTATGAGACTGGCGAGGATTGGCTTGAACAGCTTCTGGTTTACTTAAAAGGCAACCTTGATTTGGCCAAGAGTTTTTTTCAAGAACGCTTGGCTCCCTTAGAAATTATCGAGCCAGAAGGCACGTATCTTTTATGGTTTGACTGCCGAGCCTTAGGCCTAACGCCCAAGGCGGTCAACCGCTTAATCATCGATAAAGCCGGCCTATGGTTGGACGACGGGGCTATTTTTGGCCCTGGCGGAGAAGGTTTTCAACGACTTAACTTCGCCTGCCCCCGCTCGATCCTTCTAAAGGCTTTAGAAAGGCTAGAAAAAGCCTTGAGGTAAAACAGGCCAATAGGAGACAATGTGTCCCGCGTTATAGTCGAGTCCATTAAACACGCCGTTATTGAGGCGCAATCCCTTCTCAGCAAACTGATCCAGATTTGTCCCGAAAATCTTTTTGACCAAAAAATTGGCTATTGGCCTTTATGGCAACATCTGGCCAGTTACATTTCTAGCGTTGACGCGGTGACTTCTGGCCCAGCCATAGACATCCCCGCCCCTCTAACCGAACAAGTGGTCAAACTTCAAGTTAAAACCCCAGACGCGCCTCCCAAAACCGCCATTCTGGGTTATTTTCAAGCGATTCAGGCCAAAACCGCGACTTTCATTGATTCCCTAAAAGACGAGGATCTCAAAAAGTCTAACGATCTTATCCAGCCCGCTGACCCCAGCTGGACCAACACCCGCACCCTTTTCTTTATAGCCAACCGAGCTCACTACCATCTAGGCCGAGGCGACGCTATCCTGATTAGAAATGGCCTGGAGGGCGTTTTGTAAGCCTTTTTTTCCCAGCTTTAAGGCCACCACCCCCTTAGCGAATGACTACCGGCTTTTTGGCCTCGTCAAACGCTTTAAGGCTATTTTTTTCTCCGCCATCCCCATCGGCTTGATTTTTCGGTCGCCCAACCCGCCTCAGCCCGAGGGTTAAGTTTACGGATTTAAGGGGCAACTTGATAAGCCCGCCTTAACTTGCTATCTTAAATTTAAAGAACTCTCGAGGCGCGCTCAAAGAAAACCTAACCATTTTAACAAATATTTTAGCGAACATTACGCTAAATACGCCAATTCAATAATATTTTAAGTCTTTGGAGGATTTTTGACGCTTTTCACGGCGTTGAATTTTTTTAATCATGATGCCATAATATTACTGTGAAGTTTGATGACTCTGGCCCTTGCGCCTTTCGCCGTAACCGATCGTCAGAAAAGCCGGCCCTTAGGGGACGGTTTTTTTGTCATCTTAATCCCGTTTTGGCCGTTAATAACATTTAATTTCTAATATTTATGATTTTTAGTTTTATTTTTACTTATTTTTTTCACTGAAAGATAAAACAATGACCTCTATTTTTTCCAGCGCCCCCATCCGACTTGACCAACATGGCGAGGTTTTAGGCCAGAGATTCAGCTCCTATCTGGCCCCAACTTTAAAAGAAGCCCCGGCTGAAGCGGAAATTGTCAGTCATAAGCTCATGATCCGGGCCGGTCTTATTCGCCGCTTAGCGGCGGGGATCTATAATTATCTGCCCTTGGGCTTAAGATCTCTCCGGAAAGTGGAGCGGATAATCCGCGGGGAGATGAACCGTTTTGGGGCTCGAGAGGTCTTATTGCCCGCCGTCCAACCAGCGGAGCTCTGGAAACAATCTGGGCGCTGGGAAAAATATGGGCCGGAGTTACTGCGCTTTAAGGACCGTCACGAGCGGGATTTCGTCTATGGACCCACCCATGAGGAAGTCATTACGGATCTCGTTAAACGCGAAGTCCGCTCCTTTCGGGATCTGCCGCTGAATTTATTTCAGATTCAAACCAAATTCCGCGATGAGATCCGACCGCGTTTTGGCTTAATGCGGGGACGGGAATTCATCATGAAGGACGCCTACAGCTTCGATGTGGACGACGCCGCGGCGGAACTCAGTTACCAGGCTATGTATGAGGCCTACCAAAACATTTTCAAAAGGTGCGGCTTAAAATTCGCGGCCGTGGAAGCCCATAGCGGAGCCATTGGCGGCAATTATTCCCATGAGTTTATGGTTTTGGCCGATTCTGGGGAAGACGCCATCGCTTTCTGCCCAGCTTGCTCGCGGGCGGCCAATTTAGAAAAAGCCACCTCCGTCTACCCCCTAACCCCAGGCCCAACCAACGCCCCTTTGATAAAAAAACACACCCCCAATTGTCGCCACGTCCCAGAGTTGGCGCGATTTTTAGGGGTCGAGGAAGCGACCATTATCAAGTCGCTTTTGTTCTTGGCTAATGGCCAAGAGCCTGTTCTCGCTCTTATCCCCGGTCATCGGGAAATTAATCTAGTCAAGCTGAAAGACGCTTTGGACGGCCAAGAGCCAGTTTTAGCCTCCCCGGAGCAGGCCGAAAAAATTATGGGCGTCCCCATGGGTTTTGTGACTCCAGTGGGCGCCAAAGTGAAAATCCTCGCCGATTTGGGCCTCCAACGCCTTAAGAGCGGGGTGGCTGGGGCTGGCGAAAAGGATTATCATTATTTAAACGCCGAAGTGAATCGCGATTTCCAAGTCCACGCCTTTATGGATCTCGCCACAGTAGCTCCCGGCGATCCTTGCGCCAAATGCGGCGCGCCTTTGACTATCCGGCGGGGCATTGAGGTTGGCCACGTCTTTAAGCTAGGAACCATGTACTCCCAAGCCCTCGGGGCCACTTTTATGGGCCCCGACGGACAAGAATCGCCTTTGGTCATGGGTTGCTACGGCGTTGGCTTAGGCCGCACGCTGGCCGCCTCAGTTGAGCAAAACCACGACGCCGATGGGATCATCTGGCCCATGGCTCTGGCGCCTTTCCAAGTGGCTTTATTGCCTCTCCAGACTCAAAACCCCGCGGTGGCCGAGGCCACCGCGAGCCTTTTTGACCAGTTAACCTCTTTAGGCTTGGAAGTCCTTTTGGATGACCGCGACGAAAGACCGGGCCTGAAATTTAAAGACGCCGACCTTTTGGGTTTGCCTCTGCGCGTGACCATTTCCGAAAAAAGCTTGGCCAAAGGCGAAGTGGAGCTAAAAAATCGCGCCGATCGAACCGTATCCATGTCGCCTTTAAACCAGGCCGCCCAACAATTACAAGATCTAGTTAAGGCCATGTTGAGCCCCATGTAATTGGTATCGCCTATGACTCTCCCATCCACCCCCATAATTCCCAAGGCGGAGGAACAACCCGCCGAAGTCGCGACAATAGCCGCGACCGACGAGGAATTGCGCTTTCCGCCAGGCTATCCCGAGCGCGACGAGTCGGAAAAAGAGACCAAACCCGCCAACTTTGAGCGCGTGGAGGGCATCCCAGTTTACAGCATGCGAGCCGTGCGTATCCACGAGATTGTCGACTCCTTGTTGGAACAAAACCCCGACGCCGACGACGAGCTAGTCAACCGCGCCTACGTTTTCGCGGCCACGGCTCACCAAGGCATGACTCGGCGCTCAGGCGAGCCTTACCTTATCCATCCATTAGCCGTGGCTTGGATCCTGACCGACATGCGCCTGGACGCGACTATTGTGGCCGCCGGGCTTCTCCATGACGTGGTGGAGGATACCAAATATACGGTTGAGGACATTAGGCGGGAATTTGGGGCGGAAGTGGCCAGCGTCGTCGATGGCCTCACCAAGATCAGTAAGCTAAATTTCAGCTCAGCCACCGAGCGGGCCGCCTCGAACATGCGCAAGATGATCTTGGCCATGCTGACCGACTTAAGGGTCATTCTCGTAAAGCTGGCCGACCGCTTAAACAATATGCGCACTCTTGGCTTTATGCCGCCCGACAAGCAAAAAACCATCGCCAAGGAAACGCTAGACATTTTCGCGCCTTTGGCTGGTCGCTTAGGCATTCAGAAAATCCAGACCGAGCTAGAGGATCTGTCCTTTTTCTATTTAGAGCCCACCGCCTACGTCAAACTCCGGCAAGACATTCACGCTGGCCACCAAGATCGCCAAAAATACGTTGAGGAAGTCAAAACCTTTTTAACCACGCGCATGAATGAGTTTGGCATCGCCTGCGAGATTGAGGGGAGGCCCAAGCATTTATATAGCGTCTGGCGAAAAATGCGCGAACAAAACTTGCCTTTTGAGCAAATCTTTGATCTGGTGGCTTTCCGAATTATTGTCAATGAGGTGCAAGACTGTTATAGCGCTTTGGGCGTCATTCACTCTATCTTCCGGCCCATCCCTGGTCGCTTTAAAGACTACATAAGCCTACCTAAACAAAATGGCTACCGTTCGCTACACACCGCTGTGGTCGGCTTAAAAAATACCCGCGTTGAAATCCAAATCCGCACCAAACAGATGCACGCTTACGCGGAAGAAGGCATCGCCGCCCATTGGCGTTACAAAGAAGGCGGCCAACTGACCACCGAGGAATCCGAAAGAATTAGTTCCTTGCGCTCGGTTTTAAGTTGGCAAGATAACCTTTCGGATCCGACCAGCTTTTTGAACTCCATTCGCGAGTCATTGGCCGAAAACAACAATATCTACGTCTTTACGCCCCAAGGCGACGTCAAAGAGCTCCCCATTGGCTCAACGCCCTTGGATTTCGCCTACTCAGTCCACACCGACATTGGCAACCACTGTGGCGGGGCCAAAGTCAACGGGCTCATGACCAACATCCGCCAAAAACTCAATTCCGGCGACACGGTGGAGATCATCGCCAACCCCGCCGCCTCCCCTTCGCGGGATTGGCTACGCCACGCGGTGAGCTCCAAAGCCAGGGCCCGAATTAAGCAATGGTTCGCGGCGGCCGAAAAGACCCAAGCCGAGGTCTTTGGCCAGGATCTTTTGGTTCAGGAGATGCGGCGACGGCGCATGAAAAAAACTCGCCTCTCCAAAGAAGTTTTGCGCAAGCTAGGCTTTCAAACCCTGGACGAATTGAACACCGCCGTGGCTTATGGCCGGGTCACGGTGCGCCAGGTCATGGAAACCATCCAACCCGATCTCCCCTACGAGCCCCCCAAGCCCCATGAGCCCAAAACTTTGCCTAAAGAAGGCCAAAAAGCGGTGGATGGCATTTTGGTGCGCGGGGTGGACGAAATATTTGTGCGCTATGGCAAATGTTGCGCGCCCGTGCCCGGCGAGCCCATTGTGGGTTTTCTGACTCATGGCAATGGCGTGACCGTCCACACGACTTCTTGTCAATCCTTAATTGGCTTAGACCCAGAGCGTTTCATTGAGGTTTCCTGGGATCAGGGGGAAAACAAAGAACAAACCTACGAGATTTATCTCAAAATCCAAACCCGGCCCACCAAAGGCGGCTTATCCAAAATCGTGGCCGTTCTTTCCGCGCACGTGGTGGATATCATTGAGGCCCACACTAGCGACGCGAAAACTGGCCACTTGTCCTTTAAGGTGGCCGTGCGCGATTTTGGGCAATTCCAAGACACGGTCAAAGCCTTAACCGAATTGGGGGGCTTAGTGGAAAGAGTGGAGCGCGATTATCCTGAGGCGGCTTCGGAAATTGGGGACGAGGCCACCGATTGACCTCTCTAGCCAAAAAACGTCTTTTGGACTTAAGCCCAACTGATTTACAAGAGCTAGTCTTAGAGCTCGGGGAAAAACCTTATCGAGCCGAGCAACTGGCGGCTTGGCTTTTTCGGCGCGGAGCCGAAAGCTGGGCGACCATGACGGATATCTCGGCTCGCTCGAGAGAGCGTTTAGCCGAAATCTCGGACATCGCCCCTATTCTAAAGCCCTTGGAAATAGCCGAGGCTGACGACGGGGCCCGCAAGATCCTTTGGGCCGCCCCAGACGAGGCCAAGATTGAGTCGGTCATAATACCGGAACGCGATCACGTAACCTTATGTCTGTCCACTCAGGTCGGTTGCCAACTAAAATGTCGCTTCTGCCGGACTGGGGATTTAGGTTTTACGCGCGATCTGAGTCAAGGCGAAATTTTAGGGCAAATCTTCGGGGCCAAAAAACTCCTAAAGCCCGAGGAAAAACTCACCAACATCGTTTTTATGGGCATGGGCGAGCCTTTGTTGACTTTAGATTCCGTCTTAGGGGCATTGGCCATCCTCACTTCCCCCAAATACCTAGCTTTGTCTGGCAAACATATCTCCCTCTCCACGGCGGGTTTGGTTCCGGGCCTCGAAATCCTGGCCAAATCTGGGCTAGATTTTGGCTTAACTATTTCTCTAGGGGCGCCCACCGATGAGTTGCGCGACCAGATTATGCCCATCAATCAAAAGTATCCCTTAAAGGAGCTGAAAAAGGCCTTGGCCGCCTATCCTTTGCGCAAAGGTCGGCGTCTGACCATCGCCTATATCCTTTTAAAAGGCATAAACGATAGCCCAGCCGAGGCTCTAAGTTTAAGCCGTTATCTCACGGGCCTCAAAGCCAAAATCAACCTCATCCCCTTTAACCCTTGGCCTGGGGCTCCATTCGAGAGGCCAAGCGAAGCGGCCATCCAAAAATTTTGGCAAATTCTTTTTGACAAGCGTCACACGGTCATGATTCGTTGGTCTAAAGGCGGGAAAGTGGCTGGGGCTTGCGGGCAATTGGCTGGCCAAAAAGCGGGCGGCTAAAGTCAGCCATGAAAATTGATCATATTGAATAAAGCGCTCGCGCGGACTAGTTATAAAAACTCTCCCCACCCGCGAGCCTTCAAGTATTTTTTAATCGGGCCTAAAAAAAACTCGAAACCTAATTGATTCCTTGTTTAGCCGCCAGACGATACCATTTGGCCGACTCCTTCTTATTTTTAGGCGCGCCTTCGCCTTTTTTATACATTACGCCCAGGTTAAACTGGGCCTTAGCGTGCCCTTGATCAGCGGCTAGGCGATACCATTTGAGAGCCTCCGTCTTATCTTCAGGCGCGCCTTCGCCATTATCATACATTACGCCCAGGTTAAACTGGGCCCTAGCGTTCCTTTGATCAGCGGCTAGGCGAAACCATTTGAGCGCCGCGGCCTTATCTTGAGGAACTCCGTCGCCATTTAAATACATTAAGCCTAGGTTATACTGAGCGCTAGCGTCCCCTTGATCAGCGGCTAGGCGAATCTTTTTGACCGCTTTCGCTAGAGAACGCGCTTTAGTAGCTCCATTTAGGGCGGCCAAAAGATCCGTCGAAAATTTATTCATATATACCTCCAAAATGAGAATCACGCAAAAACAACAGTAGATCCCACCCAGCTCAACACAGGTTTCGCGGGGAGCTTTGGCGTAAGGGCTCATCAATAAAGCCTTTAAGGCCAGGCATAAGTTTGGTCATCTGGGACGGTCATGGCCAAACTGGTCAGTCGCCCATCCCCAGGCCGCTGATCGGGCAGGATCAAAAAATTTTTGTCCCGAACTCCTGTTTTATAAGAAGAGGGGCTTTCGCGAAGCCATCAATTATACTAATATACTAAGCCTCTTTGTTTCCTTGTTCAGCCAGACGGAACCATTTGACCGCCTCATTCTTATCTTTAGGCGCGCCATCGCCATTTAAATACATTATGCCAAGGTTATACTGGGCCCTAGTGTCCCACTGATCAGCGGCCAGGCGAAACCATTTGAGCGCCTCCTTCTGATTTTGAGGCGCGCCATCGCCAATAAAATACATTACGCCAAGGTTATACTGAGAATTAACTTGCCCTTGAGCGGCGGCCAGGCGAAACCATTTGAGCGCCTCCTTCTTATTTTGAGGCGCGCCATCGCCATTATAATACATTCCGCCAAGGTTATTCTGAGCGTTAGCGTCCCCTTGAGCGGCGGCTAGGAGATACCATTTGAGCGCCTCCTTCTTGTCTTCAGGCGCGCCATCGCCATTAAAATACATTCCAGCAAGGATAAACTGGGCCTTAGCGTGCCCTTGATCAGCGGCCAGCCGAAACCATTTGAAGGCTTCAGTCTTATCTAAAGGCGCGCCATCGCCATTAAAATATATTAAGCCAAAGCTATACTGAGCGTTAACTTCCCCTTGAGCGGCGGCTAGGCGATACCATTTGAGCGCCTCCTTCTTGTCTTCAGGCGCGCCATCGCCATTATAATACATTACGCCCAGGTTAAATTGGGCCTTAACGTTCCCTTGAGCGGCGGCTAGGCGATACCATTTGAGCGCCTCAACCTTATCGTAAGGAGCGCCGTCGCCATTGAAATACATTCCGCCAAGGCTAAACTGAGCGTTAACGTCCCCTTGAGCGGCGGCTAAGCGATACCATTTGAGCGCCTCAACCTTATCGTAAGGAGCGCCATCGCCATTGAAATACATTACGCCCAGGTTAAACTGAGCGTTAACGTTCCCTTGAGCGGCGGCTAGGCGAAACCATTTGAGCGCCTCGGCCTTATCGTAAGGCGCGCCATCGCCATTAAAATATATTCCGCCAAGGTTAAACTGGGCCTTAGCGTGCCCTTGATCAGCGGCTAGGCGAAACCATTTGAGCGCCGCGGGCTTATCTTGAGGAACTCCCGCGCCATTGAAATACATTAGGCCAAGGTTATTCTGAGCCTCAGCGTCCCCTTGATCAGCGGCTGACCGAACCAATTTGAACGCTTTCGCTAGTAAAGGCGCTTTAGATCCTCCCTGTAGCGTGGCCAAAAGATCCGTCGCGAATTTATCCATATATATACCTCAAAAATAAAAACAGCTCTTTGTTTTCTTGTAGCCCAGATGGTCAAGGCATTCATGACCAATTACGATACCCAAAAAAAATGACTATTTTGTAAGATTGAATCTTACTTTTGTTCGGCCTTAAAGTCAACAACTTTTATTTCTGTTTCAATATCCAGCAATAAAATTTTCGCGACATTGACGTTAAATTTGTATCGCGTAATCAATTTATTCTAACAAATATTTTATCGTCAATATTTTTAAATTTCATACGCGGTTTCCATATGATTTTTGAATATTGCCCCCATTCAGCGCCTTTTCCGGCCAGACAATTTTAGCCCATATGTCGAGAACTCCTATATAGACGCGCGAGCGGAGCCTCAATCTTTCCCATCCCAGTTGACCCCAAACTTTCTCAGTTTAGCGGCTAAGGTCTTCCTAGTTACCCCTAAGGTCGTGGCCGCCTGGGTCTTATTGCCTTTGGTAAAGGTCAAAGCTTTTTCCACGGCCAGACGCTCGAGCATATCCAGGTTTAAAGGCAATTCATCGGTGGTCTGGCTCGTGGTCGGGGCCAAATTTAAGGGCATGTCTTTGGCCGTAATGTAATCGCCCCGCATGAGGATGACCGCCCTCTCCATGGCGTTTTGCAGTTCCCTAATGTTGCCTGGCCAATGATAGGCGGTCATGGCCACCAAAGCGTCCTGAGTTAGGCCTTTGACGGTTTTATGGTTTTTTAGGGCGTACTGACGAATGAAAAAGTTGGCTAAGCCAGGGAGATCCTCCAGCCGATCTCGTAAAGCGGGGACGTCTATGGTCACAACGTTTAAGCGCCAAAAAAGATCTTCGCGGAACCGCCCAATCTCCACTTCTTTTTTCAAATTGCGGTTGGTGGCGGCTAAAAATCTCACATCCACTTTTTCGGTGATATCGGCCCCAATGGGCTGAATCTCCCCTTCCTGGAGGACTCTTAAAAGCTTAGCCTGAAAAGCGGGGGAGGTTTCGCCAATCTCATCCAAAAAGACCGTCCCGCCCGAGCAAGCCTTAAGGCGGCCATCGCGCCTTTTTTCCGCGCCCGTAAAAGCGCCTTTATCGTGGCCAAAGAGCTCGGATTCCAAAAGATTTTCGGCCATGGCCGCGCAATTGATCGTGGAAAAAGGAGCCGATTCGCGAAGGCTTTTGGCTTGGATGAGGCGGGCGACCATTTCTTTGCCCACCCCGCTTTCCCCCGTAATGAGGACGGTGGCTTCCGTGGGGGCGGCTAACTCCACCAAATCTAAAACTTTTTTAAAGGCTGGGCTTTCCCCTAACAAGATATTCGGCCCGCCAAAGAGACCGGCCTCTTTTTCCTCGCGCAAACGGCTATGCTCCAAGGCTCTTTCCATGGTCATTTTGACCACTTCCATGTCCAAAGGCTTGGTTAAATAATCGTAAGCCCCCGCCTTTAAAGCCGCCACCGCGTCAGGCACCCGGGAAAAAGCGGTCATTATGACTATCGGGGTCTCGGTGTTAAGGCCCTCTTTTTTGATGCTCGAAAGAGCGGCCAGGCCATCCATGACCCCCATGCGCACGTCCATCAGGATCAGCCGAAAATGCCGATCTTGAGCTAAACGAACCGCCTCAGCCCCATCGGTCGCCGTCTGGTTGTCATAGCCCCAGCCGCCTAGGACTGTTTTAAGCATGAAAAGGTGCTCGCGGTCGTCGTCAACTATCAGGATTGGATCGTTCATGGCCTCACGCCTCGGAGGGAAAAAGAATTGGCTTAAGTGAGTATTTTAACAGTTAGGCCGCGATTATTCTAAAAAAAATTTACCTCGCCCCTAAGTAGGCGTCGCGAACCTGCGGGTTATCCAACAAGCGCTCGGCTCGATCCTCCAAGACCAAATAGCCAACGTCCAAAACATAGCCCCGGTCAGCTAACTTTAAAGCCGCCCGGGCGTTCTGCTCAACGAGGATGATGGTGACCCCGGATTGGTTAATGTCTTTTATGGTTTGGAAAATAGACTTGACCAGCAAAGGAGCGAGACCTAAGCTCGGCTCGTCTAGCAATAATAATGTTGGCCGGGCCATGAGAGCTCGGCCAATGGCTAACATCTGTTGTTCCCCGCCGGAGAGGGTGCCGGCCATCTGTTTGGCCCGCTCCTCTAAGCGCGGAAAAAGGCCGTAAACCCGGGCCAAATCCGGCTCCAGATTTTGGCCCGCTCGCGTAAAAGCCCCCAGCTTTAGGTTTTCCTCCACCGTCATGGGCCCAAAAACCCTTCGCCCCTCCGGGGCTTGGGTGACGCCTAACTTCACGACTTCATGACTTCTTAAGACATCTATCCTTTGGCCCTTGAAATAAATCTCGCCCCCCGAGGGAGGAACCAAGCCGCTAATAGCCATGAGAGTGGTGCTTTTGCCCGCCCCATTGGCCCCTAAAATGGTCACCAATTCCCCTTCGGCCACAGACAAAGAAAGGCCATGAACCGCTTCCACCCCCCCATAGGAGACCACCAAATTTTTTAACTCCAAAATGGGCTGAGCCACCGCGGTTTTCTCCTCTATAGCCATATTAAGACTCGTCTTGCCCTAAATAAGCCTCAATGACCCGCGGGTCACTTTGAACTTCGCGCGGCGAGCCTTGAGCGATGAGAGAGCCATTTTCCATGACCAAGATCCGGTGGCAGATTTTCATGACAAAACCCATGTCATGCTCAATGAGCATGATGGTAATATCGCGGTCGCGGATCTGGCCCACCAAACCCATGAGAGTGGTGGTCTCGCGCTCATTCATGCCGCCCGCCGGCTCATCGAGGATCAAAAGTTTCGGTTCCGTGGCTAAGGCTCTAGCGATCTCTAGGCGGCGTTGATCGCCATAAGACAAAGAGCCGGCCAAAGAAGCCCACTCCCCGGCGAGACCCACAAACTCTAGCTCAGCCATGGCTCTCTTTAAGACCAACTTTTCCTCTTGCCTTTGACTCGGGAGACGCAAGAGCGAGGCGATTGTTCCCGAGACCAAACGACAATGGCAACCCGACAGAACGTTTTCCAAAACCGTGAGGTTGGGAAAGAGTCTAATGGTCTGAAAAGTGCGAGCCACGCCCAAAGCCACGACCTTATGCGGTTTTAAGCCATTTAACGCGCGGCCAGAAAAGAAAATATGCCCGTCGTCAGGTTTTATGGAACCAGTAATGAGGTTAAAAATGGTGGTTTTGCCCGCCCCATTGGGACCAATGAGGCCCACGATCTGCCCGCGCTCCACCGCGCAAGTGACGCCGGCCACGGCCACTAAGCCCCCAAAAGTCTTGGTCACATTGGCTAAACTTAAAATTAGCAAGAACCGTTACCGCCTTTGGGATATTTTTGGTCAAAAGGCTCGGGCAAGCGGTATTGGCTGGGCTTAGGCGGCCATAAACCTTGCGGCCGAAAGATCATCATGGCCACCAAAGCCGCGCCGTAAACCAATAAGCGCGTGTCCTGAAAGCCCCGAAATAGCTCGGGCAAACCTATAACCAAAAAAGCCCCTAAAATGACCCCTCTTTGATGGCCACTCCCGCCTAAAATGACAATGGTGAACATAATGACCGATTCCCCAAAAGTAAAGGATTCTGGGGAAATCGTTCTCATTTTGGAAGCGAAGACCGCGCCAGCTAGGCCCGCCCAAGCCGCGCCAATGACAAAAGCCATGAGCTTATAAGCGGCGGCGTTAACCCCCATGCCTTCGGCGGCCACGGTGTCGGCCTTAATGAATTTTAGGGCCCGGCCAAAGCGCGAGTTTTCTAGCCAATGGAAGAGGAGGGCGGTGATGGCCACCATGATCCAGATGAGATAGAAAAAATCCTGGGGTTTGGCGATGCGATGGCCAAAAATGACGGGCCGGCCAATGCCGATTAAGCCGTTAGGCCCGCCCGTTAAGCCAAAGATATCATTGGTTAAGGCGATTTTGACGATCTCGACAATGCCAATGGTCACTATTAATAGATAATCGCCTCTTAAATGGATAACCGGAATGGCCACCAATAAAGCCATTAAACCCGCGCCCAAAGCCGCGAGGGGCATGGTGGCTAAAATTGGCCAGCCATACGTTAAATTTAAATTGGCCGTGACGTAAGCCCCCACGGCGAAGAAAGCCGCGTGGCCCATGTTAAACATCCCGGCTAAACCCAAGATCACATTTAAAGATAGAGCCAAAAGAGCGTAAAGGCCCACCATATATAAAAGATCGAGGATATAAGGGGCCAGGCTCACCCGCAAGACGCTTAAAATTAGGGGGAGGCCAAAAAAGAGCCCCACCCCCACTATTTCCAAAATCAAGAAAGTTTTGCGCCGGCCAGAGGTCATAATTTTTCGGCCACGCGCTCAGAAAGGATGCCAGTAGGCCTAAAGACCAA
>JAISWW010000056.1 GCA_031270705.1 Deltaproteobacteria bacterium | reverse complement strand
CGCGTCAGCCGCCTACTTCTGAATTTCTTCTTTAATAACAGCTTTGACTCTTGTTCTTTTATAGACTACTAAAGCCATTTTATATATTTTTTTGTCCTGGTAATAATATTTTAAGGCGTATCCGTTATAGTCAATTTGCCGCATAGCCTCAAGAGACAACTTATTGAGATCCTCGCTCACTTTATCCTCAGTGTCTGTGATCTCCGCTTTGAGATATTTCATCTCAACGATGAAGACGCCAATTCCAGGAATATCCACAGACGCGTCAATAGGACCCCCGCCAAAGGGTTCCTCAATAATGAGGGGTTGGTTAGCCATGGCCATGGCCATCTTAAATAAGGTTTGATAATAGCTGACCTTGGCCACATGTAATTTACATCCAAAGCAGCTTAAAAAATATTTAAAATAGCCCTCAATATCCTCAACGTTTTTTTGAGACATGGCCTCATGGAGACCTTTAGCGGAGACCATAAGATCTTTTATGCCAAAAAGCATGGAAACTATCACCTCTAAAGAAGGAAAAACCAAAAATCCTCCGAGTTATAATCGACATATCAAAATCGCCGCTTTGGCCAACAACGCGCGATCGCTAATCGCCTCGCTCATTTCCAAAACTGGCGCGCGCGAATCTATGGTTTAAAAATTGTCAATCATGACCACTTTTGCCCAAGGTTATCTTAAAATCTTGAGCGTGTCAATAAAAATATTTGTCGCGGCCATAAAAAATTTAGGGCCTTAAATTTTAACCAAAAGATTAAATTTGACTAATATATTAATAATTACGCGCAAAAAATTGATACAAAACGCGCTAGAGACTTCTAAACACGCCATTAACGTTTGCCTAAAAAATAAGTATTGTAATTTTCCTAAGAAACCGCGGCGAAACTTTTTAGGGAGATCTTCGTGGCTTTAGCCCCAAGGTCTTTGTCCGCCGCCTTTATAGCCCGCCTCTTAAGCCTAAAAAGCCCTATCTTTAAATATTCATTCCGTAAATATTTAAGGACGCGTCCAGAAATCCGTTCCTCGAGGCCGCCTATCGAAGCCGCCTTGGAGGCCACCATGGAGGCCGCCATAACGGATAGAACGTTCAAGAGGCAAAAATCCCTAGTGGTAGCCTCAAAAAAAACCGCTATGCCTTTGGCTTTAATGGCCGACCAAAGAGACCGCCAAGGAGAAAAAAATGGCAACCAAGGACGATTTTACCGAGAAATCGAAGAAAAATAGATAATATTTATTGGCTTAAACTTGTCCCCAAGCCATAAATTTTTGGAGGGCTTTTTGGTTTTAGGAATTTTAAATTAAGAAGATGATCGCTTTGGCCTTTTCGGCCAAGAGCGCGATTTTAAGATTGCTTAGACGGGATCCATTTGACCAAGGTCTGAAAAAGCTCTTGGACATTGATGGGTTTATTGATGTGGTCGCACATGCCAGCGTTAAGGCTGAGCTCGCGATCGCTAGACATGGCGTGGGCGGTCATGGCCACAATAGGCAAATCTTTATGGCCCATCTCCCGAATGAGACGCGTGGCCGTAAAACCATCCATGACGGGCATTTGAATATCCATTAGGATCAAATCATAGGGCCCCTCGTTTTTGACCATGTCCACGGCCACTTCTCCGTTAGCGGCGATGGCGACATTAAAGCCAGCGTTGCCTAAAATTCGGCCAGCCACCAGTTGGTTCACGTCATTGTCCTCAACTAGCAAAATGTTGGCCCCGGCCACGGCTTTAATCATTTCCTTGACTGAGCCTAAGCCGCTTTGGCTATCGCGAGCCAACCGGCGCCCAAAAAGCTCCATTAAGGTGTTGTGGAGTTGCGAGGTCGAGATAGGTTTAGTGAGAACCTTACTGACGCCCAAAGCCTTGGAGGCGGGCAAAACCTCATCGCGATTAAAGGCGGTGACCATGACAATGGGGAGTTTGCTTTGATTGCCCCATTTTTCCCGTAAATAGCGCACCGTGTCCAGCCCATCCATATCGGGCATGCGCCAATCCACGATCATCAGATCGGGCAGAGGATTGGTGGATTCCAAATAATTTATGGCTTCTTGGCCGCCTTCTTTGGCGATGACCGTGAAAGACTCCCGCCTTAGCTCTTCGCTGATGATCTCTAAGGCCGTTTTGTCGTCATCCACCACCAAAGCCGATAACCCCTTAAAGGAAACCTGAGCTTTGGGGCCCAAATCTTTCGGGGTCACGGCTTTCAATTTGACCGTAAAATAAAAACTGCTCCCCTCTCCCAAAACGGACTCGCACCAGATTTTGCCGCCCATGAGCTCGGATAAGCGCTTGGAAATAGTCAGACCCAAGCCAGTGCCCCCATATTTGCGGGTAATGGAGGTGTCGGCCTGGGAAAAAGCGGAAAAAAGATTGCCAATCTGCTCGGGGGATAAACCAATGCCCGTGTCTTTGGCCTCAAATTGTAAGGTCGTCTCATCGCCTTCTTGCCCTAGGAGAGAGACGGTTAAGCTAACGCTACCCTTGGGGGTGAACTTAATGGCGTTGGAGAGCAAATTATTTAAAATCTGCCCCAGCCGCACCTGATCCCCCAAATAGTAACCCGGAGCTTTGGGATCCACCGACCAAGCGAATTCGAGTCCCTTGGCCTGAGCCTGCGAGCCTAAGAGTCTGAAATTGCCATTGATTAAGGCTTCCAACTTAAACTCGGTCATCTCCATCTCGAGTTTGCCGGCCTCGATCTTGGAAAAATCCAAAATATCGTTGATTATGCGCAGTAAGGCTTGGGCGGCCACGGAGATTCTTTGGAGATACTCGGCTTGTTGCTCGCTCAGCTCCGTTTGAATGGCCAAATGCGTTAAGCCGAGGATGGCGTTCATGGGAGTGCGGATCTCATGGCTCATGTTGGCCAAAAATTCGCTCTTAGCCCGGGCGCTTTCCTCGGCCAGCTCTTTGGCCCGGCGCGAGTCTTTTTCCAGCTCGATCATCTTATAGATGTCTTGCTCCATCCGTTTCTGCTGGGTGAAGTCCATGTGTCCACCCAATAAACGGGTGGCTTGGCCATGACGATCCCACTTGGCCACGCGCCCCACGTCATAGGTCCAGACATAGTGGCCCTTTTTGTGGCGCAAGCGGGTCTCGGTCGCGTAGACGATGGTCTGGCCATTGATGATCATTTCCATGCCGGCGGTCACCGCCGGCAAGTCATCGGGATGGACTAAGCTCTCCCACTCGGATAGAGTTTCCTCTAATTCCCCAGGCTTATAACCCAATAACTCATAAAAGATGTCATTATAAGTCACCCGGCCATTGACCAGATCCACGTCCCAGGTGCCAATGCTCGCGGCCCGGAAAAACAACTCCATCTTTTCTTTGTTGTCGGAGAGATCTCTTTCCACGCGTTTTTGGCGGGTGACATTGATCATGACCCCCAATAAGCGCTTGGGCCGCCCCGCCTCATCGTGCTCCACCACCCGCCCGCGATCCTGGGCCCAGACAATGGAGCCATCTTGGCTTTTAAGGCGATAATCGGCCATGTACATCGGCGTTAGGCCTTGACAGTGATCTTTTAAGGCTTGATCGGCTTTGGCCAAATCCTGGGGCAGAACAAAATTTTTCCGGTCAGCCAAGGTCTGGCCCAACCGCTCTCCGGCCACGCCTATGGTTTGCGACCATAAAGGGCTATAAGAGACCTGGCCGGTTTGGATGTCACAATCCCAAACGCCCAGTTCCGCCGCCTCAATGACCAAAGCCAAACGCTTGCGCTCCAGATCCAAAGCTTTGGAGGCTTGATCCTTTTCGGACAAAGCCTCAACCAAAGCTAGTCTTGTTAAGCGATTATTGTGAATATCTTGGACAACCCCATCCACAGCCAAGACTGGCTCTTTGGGGCCTTCGGAGAGATCGCAGTGGAGGCTAAACCAGCGCCATTGACCTAAAAGATGGCTATAAAGCCGAATTTCCATCTCTTGGTGATCAATATGGCCCTGAATCAAGGCGTCTAAGCCAGTTAAAAAAAGGCCCATCTCTTCCGGATGGAGCCAAGTGTCCAAAAAATCCTTGATGGAAACAGGTTCCTGACGGATTTCCTCGGGCCGACGATCGCCTAACAAACACAAAAAACTTGGATTTACGGCTACTTGAGCCTTTTCCACGTTATCGCCCTTAAGTTTCAGCCGCCAAAGGCCAATGCCGCTTAAGAAAAGGTTGTTGGCCAGGCTGTCCAAAGAGAGATCCTGGAAAAAATTGCTGTTAAGCCCCTCATCCATGTAAGAAAAATCCTGTCGAAAAAGCTGGAGCGCCCTAAGGCCTAGAATTGGCGAGCCGAAAGGTTTGATTATGAAGCGCTAGCGTCACTAACCAGTTGGCGCGAATACTTGGCCAAAATTAGCCAAAAATGAGCCTTGGCTAACCCCGCCTCAAAGGTTTACCATAAACCATACCGCTTGTTTATTATAGATTAAACTCCAGGAAATGCCAATTTTTCCTTTTTTTGGTTAGCTCAGAAGAGATCCACAATACCTAGATCCCGGCCAAAAAGCCATCAATGACCTCAAAGCCCCCGATCCAAAAATCATCGTCCAAGGGCCCTAAACCAGCGGCCTTTATTAAGCTTAAAGGAGCCGCCGAGCCACCTTGGGCCAGCAAAGACAAAAGCCTGGGCGCGAAAGCGGATCCTTCTTTCTCAAAGACGCGCCATAAGCTATAGACCAAGAGCTGGCCAAAGGAGTAGGCGTAAACATAAAACGGCGTATGGAAAAAATGGGGAATACTGACCCACTCCCACCTAAACTCTTCATGAAGCTCTAAATTATCGCCAAACTGGTCATTTAAATTGGCCCAATAAGCCTCGGCGATCTCATCGACCGTGGCCCCCGACTCGACCATTTCGTGGGCTTTGATCTCAAACAAAGCGAAATAAGCCTGACGGCCAACCGTCGCGTAGGCGTCATCCAAGAGATGGAAGGTTAAGGCCTCGCGCTCTTTTGGGCTAGCTTGGCTCAAAAGTTTCTGGGCCAATAATAATTCCCCAAAAGTGGAGGCGGTTTCGGCTAAGGGCAAGCAGGCGTGAAATTGAAACAGATTTTGGTCTTTGGCTAGTTGGCTATGGGCCGCGTGCCCTAACTCGTGGGCCAGGGTGAAGACGTCTTGGGTTTGCCCCTTAAAGGTTAAGAGAACCCAAGGCGTCTGACCGGGAGCCAAAGAAGCGCAAAAAGCCCCGCTTGATTTGCCTGGGCGGATTTGGGCGTCCAAATGGTTTTTCTGGGCCACGTTTTTAGCCAACTGAGCCAATTGGGGGTCAAAATCCCCAAAACACTGGGCCACCATCTCCAGAGCCTCGGCGAAAGACCATTTCCGCGTGTCCGGGCTTTTGGGGGCGTAGAGATCATAACGGCGGAGTTTGGCCAGACCTAGGCTCTCGGCCTTTTTTTGGAAATAGCGCCCAAAGGTCTCACGACCTTTGGTCGCGGCCACTCTTAATAAGCTATCCACCGTCTCTTGGGGCAGATCATTATCGACGTGGCGGACGCTGGCCGGGGTGGGGAAATGGCGGAGTCTAACATTTTCTTGGCGCCAATCGCGAGCCAAAGCCTGGTAAATTTGCCCTAAAATCGCCCCATCCGAGCCAAAAACCCTATAAAGCTCTTGATAAGCTTTGGCTCTGATTTCCCCTTGAGGACTCCGGGCCTGAACCATGAGTTCCTCGCGGCCAATGGGTTGACCGTCGCTCCCCGGAATAAAGGAGCTATCAAAAACGTAACGATTGGTCAGGGCGTCATAGAGGGTGACCAAGGATTGACGGCCATGGGCGTTTTTAATGTTTAAGATCCGTTCTTCCCCCTCAGGGAGAGTATGCTCGGTCAAAGCCCGGACGCGATCCAAAAAATAGTCAAATTCCGGCAGAGAGTCGCGATATTCTTGGGCTTTCTGAGGATCGAGCTTTTGAAACCACAGCTCAAAAAACAAGACGTCATTGGCCAGATCCGCCGATTCTTGGCGGGTCAGGCCTAAGAGAGCCAAGGCTTTTTGGTCAGTAGTGTTTTCGCTAAAACTTAAAGCCGCGAACCCTGAGACCTTGGAGTCCAAAGTCTCCAAAGCCTCCAAATCCCGAACCAAAGCCGCGAATTCGGCCAAAGTGGGGAGCCCATTCTCCAAAAGCTCGCGTTTGGCCACGAAATTGGCCCTTAAAGCTCTAATCTTGTTCAGGGACTCAATTAGCTCGTCTGAATCGGGCTTAAACAATAAACCCAAATCCCACTTTGGCTCTTGGCTCATAATTTTTTTCGCCTTAAAATAAAAATAAGCCCAAAGAGAATAGTTCCTCGGGCTAAAAAAGACTCTCCGCCGCTCAGCTCAAAAAGCTTAAGGGTGGGTCAGGTCAAAAAGCTTAACAGCGGGCCAAAAAAAGGTTCATTTTTTCGGTGGCCTAGGTCAAAGGATCAGGCTAGCGAACCCAAAAAAAGGAATATTTTTTCGGTAGCCTAGATCAACGAGCCAAGTCAATGGGCCCAAAAAAGGTACATTTTATCGGTGGCCTAGGTCAATGAACCAGGACAACGAGGCCAAACAAAACTACCGCCTCAGGCCCGACGCGCAATGTATGTGATACAAAACCCGGTTTTGAACCAAAGACACGCAAGGCGGCACATAATTAGGGACATCCTTGCTCCAAGCTTTCTCCGCCTCGCGCCAACGCTCATAATAAGGAGCCCCGACGGGTTTTACCTGGGCCGGGATCCGGTCGGTTCGCTCAATCTTGGCTTCCCCGGCTTTGGCCGGAGTTTGCACGGGACTAGGGACGCCTTGGAGATTTTGGAAATTCGATTTGTTGGGCCCATTTCCGCCGCCCTCAGGCGCGGTCGAGCTCTCGCCCGAAAAAGCTCGGGTTAAAGCGTCCGCCCCCTCGTCAGGGGTCGGATAGCGACTGCCGCCACCTTGACGATCAAAATCCAATTCCTCAAACTGGAACCCTTCGCCCCCAGACTGTTGAGCCTGGCTCGCGTCAAGGCCAAAAAACCCGAAAACCGCCAAAATGGCCATAGTTATCAAAAGCCCAGAAAAATTCTTCATTTTAGGCCCCCTATCTACGTTAAGACCTGAACCAACTATGGTTGATCTAGAGAATCCCTATTTTAAGCTAAATGCGCCTCAATGTCCAAAAATATTTTTCCAAGCGCCATATAGGCTATTTTTAAGGGCTGACAATGGAACCTATTGAGATGGGCCTAAAAAGTTGGGCTCAAAGGGGAGCGGATCAAGCTAGAATTAAGAAAGCGTTTGAATCCGGCTGAGCCAAATGGGACTGGCTGGCTAAAAATCGCTTAAAAAAAGATTGTTAAGAGAAAATTCACGACAAATTACCTTTAAGACTATATTTTTTAAGTCCCTAAGATACTTAAAAAAAACTTTAAGCGTCCACAATCTTTTCCGAGTCCAGGATCAGAACCACCCGCCCGTCGCCGAGCAAAGTCAAGCCATTGAAATAAGGCAACTTCCGGAAAGTTTCCAGCTCAAATTCTTTAATGACGATCTTTTGCTGGCCTAGGATCTCGTCGGCCAGGATCGATTGGCGACCATCGCCTTTGCCGCGCAAAATGATAAAAACGTGGCTTTCCCCGGCCAAATCCGGGTTTGAGAAAGGCTCATAGAAACTACCTTCCCTGGGCAAACCCAATAAACCCTTTAAGTCAATGACGGATATGACCATGTCGCGATGCCGAAAAACCGCCCCATCTTTGTGACGATGGACAGCGGCGGCTGGCACCGTGACTATTTCGTTGACAAACTCCAAGGGCAAGCAGAAGGTCGACTCCCCTACCCTTAACATAATGGCTTCTTTGGTCAAAAGAGTATTGGTGATGGGCAGACGCAAACCCACGGTGAGGCCCTGACCTGGGGAGTTGCCGACCAAAACCTCGCCATTCCACTTTTTGAGGTTGGTCATGACCACATCCATGCCCACGCCCCGGCCCGAGAGATCCGTGGCCTCATCCTTAGTGGAAAGACCCGAGTTAAAAATCAGCATCTCCGCTTCTTTGTCCCCAATGACCTCCGCTTGCTCGGGCGTCAAAACCCCTCTTTCCACGGCTTTGGCTTTGATTTTGCTCAGATCCAAGCCCCGCCCGTCATCGGAAACCTCAATGAGAATGGCCGCCTCCTCCGGGGTGACTGTGATATTGACCACGCCGCGGCGAGGTTTGCCCACGGCTAGGCGCTCTTCCGGGCCTTCTAAGCCGTGATCGACGGCGTTGCGGACAATGTGCACCATGGCTTGCTCAACGTCATCCAAAAGGCTCTTGTCGATGGGGACGCGCTCGCCGACAATATTCATCTCCGCCTCTTTCCCGATCTTGTGGGTGATATCGCGGACTAGACGGGGAAACTTCTTAAGAATATTATTCATCTCCACCTGGCGAACTTCCATGATGGAGCGCTGGAGGTTGACAATGTCATTGGAGATAGTCCGGGAAACCGTGGAAAAATCCCTTAATAAGCTCGCGTCAATGCCGGCTTGCCGAAAGGAGAACTGCAGGTGGTTGAGGATCTCGCTTTTGGTGATGAGTTTGCCCACGGAATCCAAAAAGAGATCGATCTTGGCCTCATCCACCCGAATGGTTTTGACCTGGGGCTCTTTGACGGTGGCCGAGCGTTTGGCTCCGGATTTGCGAGCCGGGGCCTCGACTTCCACCTGAAACTTCTCTTTCAGATCATTTAAGGTGGAATCAAAAAACTCCACCACATCTGATCCATTTCCAGTTTCTTCTCGTCAAAAAGAGTCAGGCCATCCCCCAACTCGGCGATGAGGGTCATGGCGTCCTCATTGGCCACCTCAGCCAGGCGCACGTAGAGCCGGTTAGCCGTCCGCACTAAGAGTTGGGCCGCTTCTGGCGAGCCTTCCCCCTTTTTGAAATGATCCAGGTTTTCCTCCAAAATCCTTAGATCATCGGTCAAATCCACGCCATTGTAATTAAAGCGGATCTGATTGGAGCCTTCTTCGCGCAAAGTGGCTAAGGTCAGGCTCATGGACACCTCGGCCATGTCTTTTTTCAAAGCCTCGGTGTCTAGCTCCTCCAAAGAAGGCATCAAAGAGTCCAAAGCGTCCAAAAGTTTTCTGGCCGCGTCCACCAATTGCGAGTCGCGACGATTAATTTTGTCGATCTGAGCTTGGATCTCCCCGACAAAGGCCACGTGGTCGGGGGTCATGGTGGTGTAACTTATGTCTTCCTCAAGGCGCCCAATGATATCGCGGAAAATATCGTTGCCCTTAAAGAGGAAATCAATGATTTTAGGGTATTTGGCGAGGATGGCGTTATTTTTGTCAATCATCGACATGAGATCCTCTAAGCGATGAGCGATGTTGGCGATATTGTCAACATTGAACATCTTCGAGGAGCCCTTCAATGAGTGCATATGGCGGAAAAGAGAAAAAATAGTCTCGCTGTTGGCCGGATCTTGCTCGATGGCCACCAACTCGTTATCCAAGGTTCCTATGGTTTCCCGAACCTCGTCTTTATATTGCTCAAATAGCTCAGCCAGGTTTTCGTCGGTAACGCTCATTTTCCCCTCCGGGTAGCCCGACCAAAGCCACCCTTAGCTCGCGCCAATCGTCCCTAGGAAAGGCTCAAAGCTTTCCGCACCGCGCTTAAGACCTTCTCTTCGTCATAGGGTTTAACGATGTACTGCTTAGCCCCAATCTTCAGGCACCGCATCACGGTTCGGGCGTCGGAGACTGAGGAGGCCATGATGATATTGGACTCGGGGTATTTGCTGAGAATGATTTCCAGGACTTCAACGCCGCGCATTTTCGGCATAACAATGTCCAGGGTCGTCAACTCCGGACGCAACTTCTCGAACAAAGTCAAAGCCTCTTCGCCGTCCGCGGCTTGGCCCACGACGTTAAAGCCATGGCTAGAAAACAAATTGTTGAGCATCTGACGCATTACCGGCGAATCATCGACTATCAGGACGCTTTGACCTGTGCCCAGAGACATGGTTTCACCTAAAAAGATATGCCTAAACCTAAAGGAGCGAAAAAGAGAGGCTCCCTTGGTCAGTAATTAAGAAGCGTTTTGGCGCGGGAATCGACCTAGCCCAAGAAGGGAACCACCAGCCCCGGTCTGAGCCTAAACGGTCGATTGTCTCGAAAGACCTTCTTATATAAATAGCGCTAACCAGCCCTAATGTCCAGATTGAACTTTTAGGAACTATGAAAAATCTATATTTTAAAACAATTTAACTATATTTTAATCATTGTTCAATTTTTATGTATAATTGGTTAGTTTGATGAGCGGGCCCAAAACCAGGGAATTTCTCATCTCATAAGGGCCTGGGATTAAATTCGCGCCTCCGCCATGGGCGGAGAGCGCGGGCGATCTGGCGCGATCTGATCTCGATCTGATCTCGATCTGATTTAATGATTACGAGTAAAACCTAGAAATCGCCGCCCCAACCTTAGAATCGCGACGAGCTATAAGGGTTTCTTGAGTTATGGAACCTTTTAAGGGATAATGGACGCGCTTTAGTCTCGTCCTAAACTCTTAATTCTTAGCTGTTTTTAGGGCTGTTTTTTTGGGCTTTTCTCCAAAAAATTTCTTTTTCTTAGCCGAAGTTATGGAGGCCTTATGCCATTGGTCGGCTCTTTCGCCCCGCCAGGCGACAAATCGGTCAGCCACCGCTTAATCTTAATGGCCCTTTTAGCCGAAGGCGAGACGCTCATTAAGGGTCTGTCCGACTGCGCGGACGTGAACTCCAGCTTAGGGGCTTTCCGGGCTTTGGGCGGTGAGGCTCGGCCAGAGAGCGAGGGTTTGCGGATCAAAGGCCTCGCTGGTCAGTGGCCTAATTTTCAAGACTTAGAGATCGATTGTGGCAACTCCGGGACGACCATGCGCCTCATCTCGGGGATTTTGGCTGGCTCCAAGGGCCGCTATATCCTAGATGGCGATGACCAGTTAAGAAGAAGGCCCATGGAGAGGATCGCCAAACCCTTGCGCCTCATGGGAGCTAGAATTGATTGTCCCTCGGGTCGTCCGCCCATTACCATTGAGGGAGCCTCTCTAAACGGGTTGGATTTCGCTCCAGATAAAGCCAGCGCGCAGGTTAAAGGCGCGGTTTTATTGGCCGGCTTATTGGCTAATTCCCCCACCTCGGTCACGGAAATCTCCCCCACCCGCGAGCACACGGAACGCCTCATCAACTATTTTCATGGCCATGTGGCCACCGATGGCCTCAAAGTCACCGTCTCTCCAGGAATTTTAAAGCTCCCGGCCACCTTTGAGACGCCTGGGGATCCTTCTTCGGCGGCTTTCTTTCTCATCGCCGCGGCTATTATCCCGGGGAGCCGGGTGGTGGCTAAAAATATCCTCATCTCTTCGGCCCGGATTGGATTTTTAAAAGTCTTAAGTCGCATGGGCGCGCGAGTATCCATTTCCTTGACCTCCGATACCCCTGAGCCCACCGGCGACGTGGTGGTGGAATACTCTGGCCCCTTACAAGCCACCGAAGTCCTGCCCAACGAGATCCCATCATTAATAGATGAAGTGCCCATGTTGGCTCTAGCCGCCACCCAAGCCCAAGGGGAGACGATTTTTCGGGAAGTCAATGAGCTCCGCGTCAAAGAGACAGATCGCCTCATGAGCGTCCGGCATCAACTGGGGGCTTTGGGGGCTCGCTTAAACGTTACGGGCGACGACTTGTTTGTTAAAGGCCCAACTTCTTATATTGTGCCCAAAACCTTGGACTCGGGTCACGA
>JAISWW010000016.1 GCA_031270705.1 Deltaproteobacteria bacterium | reverse complement strand
AAAAAATGGGCTGGATCAAAGACGAGAAGCGCCGCCCCCTACCCAGAATTCTAGCTAGGGAGCGGTTGGCCAAAGGAGCTGGGCTTATTGGAAAGCCATTTTCACGTCTTGGGGTCGGCCAAAAAATGGCCAGGTGGTGACTAGGCCATCTAGGCCCGTGGCCGCGTAGTCAGCGGCGTTATCGGCGTTGACGCCCCCAGCGGCCACGACCTTGACCAGAGGGTTTAGTTCCTTTAACCGGGCGACCACGGTTTTTAATTCAGCGGCGGGAAATTTTTCCAACTGGATGATGTCGGCCCCGCTTTGAGCCGCCAAAGAGGCCGCTTCCAAGGAGCTAACTTCCACGGCGATAGTTCTTTCGGTATATTTTTTCTTCACCGCGGGCAAAATTTTGGCCAAACCCTCAATTCCGCCCAAATACTGATAATGCTGATCAAAAATGAGGATCGAGTCCGAGAGGCCCGTTCGGTGAACCTGAGCCCCGCCAGCGAGAGCGGCGGCTAAGGACAATCTCTTGGTTCCCGGAAAATGCTTGCGCGTCACCAAAACCTCCGCCTCGGAAACGGCTTTGACGCGATCCACTATTTGACGAGTTCGCGTGGCTATGCCGCCCGCGTATTCCAAGACGTTTTGGGCGATCTTGTAGGCCGCGTGCAAGCGGCCCACTGGGCCGCGAGCGATTAAAATCTCCTGGCCTGGCTCCAAAGAGGCCCCGCTGGGGGATTTGACCTCCACCTCGGCCCCGGCCAAGCGAAAGAGCTCGCGGGCCACTTCCACCCCAGCCGCGACCCCCTGGCCTCTGGCCACAGCCCTAACTTGGCCAGGTTGGTCTTCCAAGCCCAAAGCCAAGCTCGTCAAATCATAAAGATGAAGATCTTCCTCCAATAAACTTTCCACAAAACTAGCGGGAAACAAAAACATAGCTTCTCCTTCCTTTTTAAAGAAAATCAAGGAAGCCTACGGTTTTCCGCTCAACTCCCCGTGGGGGTCAATTTTTCCAAAATCGCGTAAAAGAATAAGCCACAAACGGCCAAAATTAGGCACAAAGCCATGGCTCGCTCAAACTCGCCATGGGAGACAGAATTAAAAATCTCCAAAGACAAAGTGTTGGAGCGGCCCACAATATTCCCGCCCAACATCATGGTAATGCCCACTTCGCCACAAGCTCTAGCCAAAGCCAACAAAAGCCCAGAGCCTAAGACTGGGCCGACCTGAGGCGCGGTGACCAATAAAAAAGTTTTGACTGGCCCGCAACCCAAAGTCCGGGCGGCCAGAGACAGCTGTTTTATCTCCTCGCGCCTTAAAGCCGCTTCCAAAGGTCGAGCGAAAAGAGGCAAACCCGCCAAATAGCCGGCTAAGATGACTCCAGTTTGACTAAAAACTAGCCGAAAGCCGAAAACAGACTCCAAAGGCGCGCCCAAAGGCCCTTGACTGCCCAAAAGGAGCAATAACATAAAGCCTAAAGCGATGGGCGGAAAGACCAAAGGCGCGGTGACCAAGAAAGCCAACCCGCGCCTGGCCCAATTTTTCGGCCCGGAAAGGAGCCAAGCTAAAGGCAAACTTACCAAAAGGTGGAGAATCAAGCAAGCTAGCGTAACTTTTATGGTCAGCCTGGTGGGAAAACTCACCAACTCCTGGGCCAACTCAGTCCACGATATACTCAAAACTACCGCCAAACCCCGTTTTTCTTGAGAATGGCTAGGGCCTCAGGAGTTTCCAAAAACTTCAGCCAGCGCGTGACCTCAGGATCTTGGCCATGGCCTTTCACGATGGCCACGACCATATGAATGGGCGGGTAACCAGAAGGGATCTCCAAGGAGCCGCCAATCTTATCTTTTGAGGCTTGAGCCACGGCTCGATTGACAAAACCCGCGTCCACCTCCCCAGCGATGAGGTAGGCTAAAACCTGCGGCACCGAAGAGACGGGCAATAAATGGGTACCCAGTTTTTCGCCTAAGCCAGAGGATTTTAAAAAAGCCACGGCCGCGCGTCCGTAAATGGCCGCTTGGGAATCAGGGTGAGCCACTATCTTAAATTCGGGCTTAAGCAAATCCTCCGGGGTTTTGAGGCTTAAATCCTTCCGCCAGGCTAAAACCAAGACCGTATCCCCGAGGTCATAAAACTTTTCAAACTCCACGTCGCCTTTGACGGCCTCCAAAGTGGCCTGATCGGAGATAACCATGGTCGCCCCACTACCCTGGGCGATTTGGGCCACCATTTGACCGATATGACCGCCATACATTTCCTCGATCTGGCCCCCAGATTGACGGTAAGCGGCGGCCAGAGCCTCAACCATGCCTTTGTAACCAGCTCCAGTAGTAATGGCGGGCGGGGCGGCTTCTTTGGGTTTGTCTTGAGCCGAGACCAAGGGAGCCCAAGCCAAGGCCAAACATAAAGCCAGAAAGGCCAATAAAAAATTCTGCCTCATAACGTTCCTTTCCTGTTAAATCGATTTTTTAGATTTTGTTTATTGATTAAGCCAAGCTTTAAATGAGAGAAATTAGGGCCATGTTACCTGGGGGCGTTTTGGCCAAATCCCGGCCTTAAGCGCAAAAACTCCCGCTTTTCTCGTAAAACGCATTCCCCATCAGTAACTTCGATGACTCGGTTGGCCAAATACAATAACTCATCCTCAGCGTGGGTAACATAAATAATGGGCGTTCCAAACTGAATCGGAATCTGGGCCACGTAAGCCATTAACTCGGTTTTCCGCTCCCTATCCAAAGAAGACAAAGGCTCATCCATGAGCAAAAGATGGCCTTGAGCCAAAAGAGCCCGGCCAATGGCCACGCGTTGCCCTTCCCCACCCGATAAGGTTCTGGGGCGCCGACTCAATAAGGCTCCTAAGCCTAATAAGTCCACCACGCGGCCAAAAGCCTTCTGATCAAATGGCCGGCCCCCAAAACGAATGGCGAAAAGAAGGTTATTTAAGACTGAAAAATGGGAAAAAAGACGAGCTTCTTGAAAGACATAACCAAGATGACGTTTTTCCGGAGGACAAAAAACTTTCTTTTCCGAGTCAAAGAGAACCCGGTCGCCCTGACTGATATGACCCCAATCCGGTCGCCCTAAACCGGCCAATAAACTTAATAAAGTGGTTTTGCCCGCTCCGGAAGGCCCAAAAACCACCGTCACGCCTGGCTCAGACAGCTCAAAATCGGCTTTTAAGCTAAAAGATCCGAACCTTTTGGTCACCCTAACCGTCAATAAGTTAGAGTCAGGTGGCTGGGGATCGATATTAGAAGTGGTTTGACTTGACAATTGGCGGCCTTGCCAGCGACGCGCCCCAGGTTTTCATGAACATTTCTAGGGGTCTCGCTTAAAAGGAAACGGCTTTAAGACGCGGGAAATGACTCGCCAGACTCAAAGCCATTAAGAGTAAAAAAAACTCGATTGATGGCCAAAAATTACGCCAAAAGAATTTCAACCAGTATTGGTAATTTATTCTTTAATAGACCGCCTTGTCAAGACGAGTCAAAATATTTAACTTGGAGATAGATGAATGAAGTCTTAATAATTAGCCCAATGAAATACTAAATAAAATAAATTGTTGAGCTATTACAACTAAAAAATCAGCGATGGTTATTTTTCATTATGGCTAGTTATATAAATAGTCGTAATATTTTGGCGATATTATTGAGACGCCCTAAACCCCTAGGGCTAAAATATCCGCCAAGCGCCTTAATTCCTGGCTTTGGCTGGATAAGCTTTCGGTCAATGTTGGCCAAGGAATATCGACCACAGCCTTTTTAGAACTTTTGGGCTGAAAGCTGGATAATTTTTTTGGGGAGCCCTTTTAACCCAGTAGCCAGAGTCAGAGCTGGCTTTATGGATACGCTCAAAGAAAAGCAGGCCATTTTGGCGCGCCGCGCTCAATAAAAATTAGGCCACTTTCTCAATTAGCGCAAAAATTCGCTCAAAAGTGGCCTAGAAATCTTTGACCGTATCCAGCTTAAGGCGTCTCGCGTAACTTAGCCGAAAATGGCCAAAACTAGGATTTTCGGGAGCTGGCCGATGATTTGACATTAATAATAAAGAGGGGTAAATTGATCAAGTTGGCGAACAAAATGATTATCATATTAATTTATAACATTTATTAACATAGTATAAAGATTTTGAAAATTGGCCAGGATAATAATTTCAATGTCTATATAATATTTTCTTTGACTTTTGAAAAGGAAACCCTATGTCTGAAAAAATAGTAATTTTGCTTGGAGACAGCTTGACTGAGTTCAATCATTGGGACGAGCTAGCTCCAAACTCAGATATAGTGAACCAGGGGCATTCTGGGGACACGGCCATGGGAGTCTTTTACCGCCTCAATCAGGTCTGCCACGCCCATCCGGAAGTGGTTTTCCTCCAAGTGGGCATTAACGATCTGGCTCAAGGTCGCGAGCCTTTGGATATAGTTAAAGCTCATCAAAAGATTTGGCGAGCCTTGCTAGAGCGGATCCCGGGTTTAAGGCTAGTGGTCTGCTCTTTGATCCCAACTAGGGTCGCCAAATTTGTCTGGGATGGCTCAACTTTAGACAATAACCGAGTTCGCCAAACCAATGAGCTACTCTTTCAAGCGGCTCAGGCCAATAAACTGGATTATCTTGACCTTTACTCGGTTATGGCTGGGCCAGATCAGGAGTTACCCAATGATTTCACCGATGACGGAGTTCATCTGACCTCAGCCGCTTACCGGGTTTGGGAAAAGGAGTTAAAAGCGTTTCTCGCGAAAGATAAACCGCTCTCTTAAGCCGTGGAGCCAACTCTGGCGAGAAGGCCCATCAGAAACTCTGATGGGCCTTAAATTATTACCCCGGTGGATAATTCTTAAAATTTGATATTAGGGACTTCTAAAAATTATACAGCCGAAGTCCTTATGGTATAAAGACTATTGATTAAAACAAATCAGAATCCCTGATATATTAAGGAAATAAATTTGTAAAATTTTTGTAAAATTTTCATTTGCCT
>JAISWW010000071.1 GCA_031270705.1 Deltaproteobacteria bacterium | reverse complement strand
ATTTTATGGTAGCGGTATCTATAGTCAAGTAACCAGTTTGAAAAAGGACTGAAACAGGTCGAAGATCGTCTATCTCTGTTTTATCAACATCTTGCGCTGTTAAATTACTCCAATTCGACGGAAGGTAAGCTGTCGGATTTAGCGATATAGCGTGTTCCAGCAAAAGAGGTGGTCCAGTGGCCCACCAATAGTTATCCAATTTTTGTTTGGAGAAACAATTGTTAATAGAATAAGGGTTTAAAATTCTAGTATTTCCGTCCCAGCTATAACCATTATATTTATCCAAGATACTATTTACCAAATTTTTATTGTTATCTTTTCCGTTGAAAATACCAGAAGGTGCCAATGAATTAATAAGACCATTAAATAGGGGAGAAAAATTATCAAGAAGCTCTTTTTCAGTGTATCCACATATTGCCGCGTAGTTATCATCGTGGGTAATGTCACTAAGGTTGTTTAGAGCTGAGTGGATAGCTGTTTTACCGAACTTAGAAATCCCTGTAACAAAGACAAAACGCAGTTTATCTTCAACGTTTTTTAAACTAACATAAAAATCATGTAAGGTTCCTCGGATTTTCAACGCTAATTCAGTGTTATTAATATGATCTAAAATGGGTTTATCGTATTCGTCGATCAGAACAACGATAGGTTGTTTTGTTTTCTTCTGGAAATCTATAATTAGCCTTTCCAAGGCGTCACCAGGGGTTTGGCTTTTCAGAGCCAACTCTTTTTCTTCAGCGATTGCTTCAAGATGAGAAATAATGGATGATTTGAGCTCATCTGTTGACGAGGCGCTTCTAGCCATGTTCAGCCGGATGACAGGACATGGCTTAAAATCGTAGCCTTTAGAATGGATATATAGTCCACGAAAAAGTTCTTCGTTGCCAAGGAACAATTGTTCCAATGTGTCAACGAACATAGTTTTGCCAAATCTTCTAGGGCGGGCTAAAAACCAATATTTATATTCAATATCAGATATTAAATCGTGAATATATTTAGTTTTATCAATATAAAGTATGCCTTTAGTTCTTATTTCACTAAAATCACTAAGACCAGAGGCTAATTTTATTCTTTTAGTTGACATTTTAAAACCTGTCGAAAAGTGGAAGTAAATTTCTTCAAATTGTCCCCGATTGAAACATGGACTTGATGTCAGCCAAAAGGCCATCTTATTGTCCAAAGCCGTTAACAGCGTAAATTCATTATACCAACAATCGAGAAAAAAACAAATTTATATTTACTGGCTAAATTTCGGTAATTGAGAGATTAAATTAACATAATTAATCTTAACGCGCGAGCCATTTGTCAGCGTTAATAGATCAGATCGCCCCAAGGGGCGGTCAGGTAGCCATAACTCCTGGTTTTAAGCGGGTGTCCTGACTGGAGCGAAAAAAAACTGGGGTTAAGAGGGGTTGGGGTTCTTGAGTTTAGGGCCGCCCAAGCCTCAAGAGCCTTTGAGACAAATGCGAAAATATGGCAATCGATGTAAATATTTGTTAAAAAATAAAAAGTAAATGATTTTTCTAGAATTAAAGTCATTATAAAACTTAATTTGAGAAAACTAGAAAATAGCGAAATCCCTTCGGTTTTTTGTTATCATGGCTGAATCGAAGGGGAGATCTCTAGAAGGTAATTGGCTATTGAGAGCCAATGAGCTTTTAAGTTCCCTTAGCCTTTTAGCCCATTGTTATGAACCCGTTGTTATGAATTCATTGTTATGAACCCATTGTTATGAAAATCCTCGGCCTGGCCCATAGGCCTTAAGGAGCGAGCCTTGACCTTAGAGTCGGCCCGTCTGGGCCTTATATTTTTCCCAGCCTATGACTGGGCCATATCCTCAACGCACCCTGAGCGCGAGGAGCGGCTTTTATATACCCATGACCAATTGCGGGAAGAGGGTATTTTCGACTACCCAGGTATCCGGGAATATCGGCCCATAGTGGCTGAGGCGGCGGATATCTACCGAGCTCACCTAGTGCCTTTGCCTTTAAGGCGGGTGGCCGCGGCTCCCCATTTAATTAGTTGTGGCGGGGCCATTACGGCGGGCCGATTGGTGGCTACTGGCCAAGCCAAAAAAGCTTTCGCCTTGGTTAGGCCGCCGGGCCATCACGCTGGCTTGGTCGTCCATGGCGGCCGCGGTTTTTGCAATATCAACAATGAAGCCATCATGATTGAGAGGCTTAGGCGCGAGTTTGGCTATCGCAAGATCGCCATTGTCGATACTGACTGTCACCATGGCGACGGCACGCAAGATATCTATTGGCATGATCCGGATACGCTTTTTATTAGCGTGCATCAAGATGGGCGAACTTTATATCCTGGCACGGGCTCCTATGACGAGTTAGGCGGGCCTCAAGCTTGGGGCTCGACCATCAATATTCCTTTGCCCCCAGCCACGGGGGACGCGGGCTTCCATTTGGCCGTGGAGCTTATTGTTCGGCCAATATTGGATGAATGGCGGCCAGAATTGGTCATCAATTCAGCCGGTCAGGACAACCATTTCACCGACCCCATCACCAACATGAAACTCACCGCCCGCGGGTACGCCAAGATGTCGGAAATGATCAATCCCGATATCGCCGTCTTGGAAGGCGGTTACGCCATTCAAGGAGCTTTGCCTTACACCAATTTAGCCATCATCATGTCCATGGCTGGCTTAGATTGGTCGAAGGTCAATGAGCCTTTGCCCAAATCGGGCCCACCGCCCACTCGGCCTGACGTTTTAGACTATGTCAAAAAAATGGCCGAGGCCATTCATCAGAAACGCCAAAAGCCTGAGCCTAGCGCTAGTGGCTCGGTTTTGCGGGAAGGTTGGTGGCTCAGGGAAAAGCGGGTTTTTTATGACACCCACGCGGTGACCCAAGACGCCAAAGACAATTGGCCGCATTTTATAAACGAGAGACGCCGGGAGTCCCTCAAGGAATGCCCCGATTGCCCAGGTCTTTTGGTGGTGGAGACGGCCAGCGAAGTCAGTTCCTTAAAGACTTTTTTCCGTTTGCCGCACAACGCTTGCCCAAAATGCCGGGATTTGGCGGAGGAGAAGGCTTCGGCCATTAAAAGCTAAAA
>JAISWW010000054.1 GCA_031270705.1 Deltaproteobacteria bacterium | reverse complement strand
TAAATTATAAGTGTCTGAGAAGCTAATGTTGCCAACTGTTGTAGAGAGATTGCCAGTCGTAATATTGCCAGTACCACCTGAAATATTAATACTGGTATTCGCGGAAATATTAGCAGTAGTAACAGTATCAGCGTTAATAATTTTGATTTCGCCACTAGTCGTGTTTAAATCGCCAGTAATCGTAACATTACCGCGCTCAATAATAACGCTATTATTCGCAGTAATATTTCCTCTAACAGTTAAATTATAAGTGTCTGAGAAGCTAATGTTACCAACTGTTGTAGAGATATTGCCAGTCGTAATATTGCCAGTACCACCTGAAATATTAATACTGGTATTCGCGGAAATATTAGCGGTGGTAATATTTCCGGCGTCAATAATTTGGATCTCGCCATGAGTCGCCTTTAAATCGCCATCAACTGTAACATTACTTGAGTTGATATAAATACTTGTGTTAGCTTTAATATTTCCTGTAGCCACAACTACGCTTCCATTAGAAATATTTAAATAACCTTCTGTTACAACAATATCCGAAACGTTAACTTTACTGTGGTTTAGAATCTCAACAGAAATATTTCCACTAATATTACCAGAAATATTAATTGAAGAATAATTATCAATAGTTACAGAACCATCAGTTGAATTTATATAATCTATAAAACCAGCAGCCTCATTTATCGTGCCATTATTCAAAATAATTGAATCAACCGCAGTTATAGTTACATTACCGTTAGTACTTTCACTAACATTTAAGGTACTTTTATCAATTAGTATGGAACCACCAGCTGATATGGTACCATTACCTACTGCTGTTCCTGATGAATTGATAGTAATACTTGACCCATTAATGAGTGAAATATCACCAAGAGTAGATGTAATATTAGAAACATTTATTAATACAGTACTATTAGCGAGGATATCGCCATCATCCGCATGTATTCGACCTTGTTCCAAACCTCCCGGAGCTCCCGGTAAATTGGCGATTGCTGAGCCATTATTATAGTGAGTGCTATTCATATATACATCGCCACTAGTTAAGTTTTCAATGTTTGTCTGACCCCAGGCCACTCCGTTGCCCAAAAACAGAATGGCCGTCAAAATCATTGCTAGTGAGGCGGACACTAAGGTCAAACCACCCCACACGTTCTGCCTATGCTCCATAAATCCTAACTCCTTGTTAAAACTTTAGTGGCCTGAAAACTGCCAATTTCCCTCATTAGGCCATTAAAGCTGTTTAGTTAAGCGAAAAACGTATTATATTAATTACCTTAGTAGATTTACCTACTGGCGCGGTAACGTTTCCATCCCATTTCCAGTTGGTTATCAGTAAAGCGGAAAAGAAAATTGTCAGAACAGCCTCCTAGCGTATTAACTAAAGGACTTAATTCACGAGAATCAAATAAACACGCTTGTTTTGGCCCTAGATTAATTAAACGGGCAACGCAACCGTTTTGCCCAGCCTCAAATTAAGAGGTTCCATCGTAAAAGCGTGTTTAAATTAAATACATTATTATGTTTAAACACATAATAAGGTTAAGATGAACGAGCGAAAAATTACTTATCGGGTAAAATCCCAGACATCAAATAAAGCTATCATAACGCTAACTTTGGGCTCGTGTCAACAAAAAAATATTAGTTCCAAAGGGCTTCCCCATCAGACTCGAAATAATCATCTTTCAAAAAAGGGGTCAAATTGGCGCAACCCAAAAATTTGACTCTGTTAGAATACTGAATCCCAGATAAGAAGACCTTCTAAAAACAAAATAAAATCTCTAATAAATTATAAACAAACTTTATAAAAATTTTTTACTAAAATTATTTGAAGTTTATACTAAATTTCGTTTTATTGGTTACCTATATAGCCATTAAAAATTTAATACCATCTCCCTTTCACAGGAAAGTTTAATTTACCATGTTTTTCTCCATAATTTCTTTAGCCAAGACTCGAGCCTTTTTATCCGCCAAAAAGACATCATCTAGCGAACTCACTTTTTCGCTAGACAAGAGGCTCAGACATTCCTCAACTACTGGAATAATCTTATCAAAAGCTATCATGCCCGCCAAGAAGGCGCCAACCGCTTCTTCATTGGCCCCACTCATAATAGCCGCTCCAGTTCCGCCTTGCCTACCCACCGCCTCAGCTAAAGCCAATCCCCGAAAGACCTCTCTATCTGGCTTAGCGAAGGTCAAAGGACTGACTGTCAAATCTAAGGGCTGGATCCCCAATGATCTTTTAGATCCAATATCATCCAATATCGGCCACCTGGAATTATAACTTAAACTATAGGCCAAAGGCAAGCGCATGTCGGTCGGCCCCATCTGAGCCAAAATAGATCCATCCACAAACTCCACCATAGAGTGAACAACGCTCTGGGGATGAACTAAAACCTCAATCCGATCAAAATCCACGCCAAATAAATGATGAGCCTCAATTACCTCTAAGCCCTTATTCATAAGAGTGGCGCTATCGCAACTAATTTTAGGGCCCATAGACCATTTGGGATGACTTAAGGCCATTTCTTTCGTCACGCCCTTAAGCTCGTCCTTGGAGTAACCCAAAAATGGCCCGCCTGAGGCCGTTAAAATTAACCTTCTTATCCCCTCGCCAGTCAAACTCCCGCCTAAAGCTTGGAAAATCGCCGAGTGTTCGCTGTCAACCGGAACTATTTGGTCTACCATAGGTCGAATTAGCTCGCCAGCCAAAACCAAGCTTTCTTTATTGGCTAAAAGAACCTTTAAGCCAGCTTTTAAGGCGGCCCAGGTTGGCGGCAGTCCAGCCCGCCCCACCATGGCTGACAAAACCGTTTGAGTCGCGCTCAGGGTCGCCACTTGAATAACCCCGTCCGATCCAGTAAAAATTTCTGGCCAGATAGACTTATTTAAACCTAAATCCTTTAAAATATCAACTAATTTTTTGGCTTCAGTCGCGCTTAAGACCGAGACCGCCTGAGGGCGAAACTTTATTATAGCTTTAGCTAAAGGCCTAACGCTGGAAGCCGCGGCTAACCCCGTAATTTTAATCCGCTCAGGAAAAGCCTCGGCCAAACTTAAAGCCTGTTGACCAATAGATCCCGTGGCCCCAAGAATGGCCAAATTAATGGGCACAGTCATGGATCCAACTTTATCTTAAAGCCCTTGATTTTATGATGACATAAGAAAGGCGAATCAAACGATATTTATTTATTTTGAACATAAAAATAATTTTCCCTATAGAATTTATGTTTTTTTTAAACTCGTTTGTAGGTTATTTTATAAACCTAAAAGACAGCCTAATTCGCGCCCCTATCATTATTATATAGACTCGCTAGATGGCTCTTAGGACGCTTCTTCTTTTTAGCCTGATTCTGGGAGCCTTGATTTCTTGACAAAAGAATATTAGGGAGCCATCTGGAAACTGACATAAAAATAGACTAATGGCAAGTTAAAAAGAATGGAGTCCAATCTGTCCCAAAGACCGCCGTGCCCTAATAATAATGATGAAGTGTCCTTAAGCCCCATGGCTCTTTTTAAGGCGGACTCAAATAGATCGCCAATGGATCCCCATAAAGCTAGGGCTAGGCTTAAAACCATGATGGAAAAGCGGGAAAACTCAGGCGGGAGATAAGAAAACGACAAAGCTCCAGTAATAACAGCGGTAACACAACCACCTAATAAACCTGAAATAGTTTTATTGGGGCTAACTTTAGGGAAGAGTTTAGGGCCTTTTAAACGAGTGCCCACATAAAAAGACCCAGTATCAGTTAAAGCGGTTACCAAAATAACAAAAAATAACCATCTATTACCATAATATTCTTGTTTTATAAGAAACACAAATGACAATAAAAAGCTAAGATATAAATGACCTAAAGCGTAACGCGATATTAAATTGACCACCGCCCGGTCTTCTTTTTCCGGGAGAATGGCCATTAAATAAAAGCCCCCTAAGCCAAAGGCCAAAGTTAAACCTAAAGCTTGACCTAAGGGGCCAAAATACAAAGCTCCCATGGCCGTGGCCAGCCAACCCAAAATGGCCAGAAACAAAAGCCCGACCCTTTCGCGGCCCAGAAGGTTGACAGCGAACTCCCACCAGCACAAGGCCCCCATTAAACCCACCACCCCTAAGACAACTAGGTTACTGTCCATAAAAACAGCCAATAAAACTGGCGGGATCAGAACCAAAGCCACTAGCCAGCGGCTAAGCTCTCCTTTGCTTAAGCGTTCAGATACTGTCACAATAGCGCCTTCCGACTGGTCAGGCCGCTCATCGTCCCTAACTCCCATCTAACCACTCTGTCTAGTTAACATAAAAGCCCAAGAAGAGACTTTTTGAGAGTTAATAAAGGCGTAACCCCGGCTCACATACTCGTCCGGCGACTTATAAGCCATGATTTCTTGCCCCCAATAATAACCAGTGCCGGATTGCCAGGGCATCATGACCATGTCCTCGACCAAAACAAACAAGCCATAAAGAGGCTCAGGTCCCCCAACCTCAGACTTCCAGTTGGTAAAAGTGTCTAGCTTGGACATTGGCTGGATAGTGTAGCGACTGACAAATAATCTACGATCCTCGCCCGAGACCCGGATCTCATTTTCCAAGATCCACTCATCCCGACCGTGGGTGATAAGGAGTTGGCCTTTAGCGTTATGCCGACTATCATCTCGGTCGTAATAAAAACCTTCCACGATCCAGAGCCCTGGTTGTAAAAGATAGGTATGGTAGATCACAAATTTTTGTCTCCTTTTTATATTGAAAAGAGCCAAACGTAATTATTAAAAACTAAATCCCAAATAACTTAAAAAACTAAGGCTGATTACGCGTTAGTTCCATAAAACGCTTATATCTTAAAGCCGACTCAACTAAACGCTCGCGAGTGATCTGGTTATTGTTGATAGCCGCTAAGATAGCTTTATAAGCCGACCGAATGACCTCAATATCCCGGCAAACCAAAATCAAATCATGGCCAGCCATAATCGCCTGAACCGCGGCTAAACCGGGATCTTGATAGCTAACAATGGCCCCCATCTCTAAATCATCGGTTAAAAGTAAGCCCTCAAAACCCAATTCTTTTCTCAATAAACCCACAATAGGCTTAGAAAAAGTGGCTAATTGGTCTTGATCTAAAACTGGATAAAAGGCGTGGGTGGTCATAATAGCTGGCAAACCCAGCTCAATCATCCGCCGAAAAATATTTAGGCCAACGGACAATTGGTCTATATCCCACTCAATCTCCGGAACCCCCACGTGCGGATCAACCACCGCCCCGCCTAAGCCGGGGAAGTGCTTGCCACAAGAGAGGATGCCCGCGTTTAAGAGGCCGGTCATAAAAGCGCTCGCGTATTTTATGACCTTCTCCGGCTCAACGCCAAAAGATCTTGAGCCAATGTAGCCGTCTTTCAAAGAATCCAAATCCAAGACTGGAGCCAGATTTAAGTTAAAGCCACTCTCCTTGAGCTCTTGACCCACGCGCTCGGCCAAACGCCTAGTTTCCTCAATTTCCAACATACCCATTTCTCGAGCCGATGGCAATTGAAAAAATGGGGTTGGCAAACGAAAAACCTTCCCGCCCTCTTGATCCACAGCCACAATCAAAGAGCGACCGACCATTCTAAGGCAATATTTTTTGACCTTAACTATCACTTCCCCAAATAATTCTGGGGCGAAAAGATCTTGACTAAGAGGGTATTTATCTTGATAATATTTTAGCCTATTTGGGTAATTACGGCGAAAAAATATTAGACCGCCTGGCCTAAACTCATCTATTAAATCCCTAATCTCCCCAGAGTCTTGGCCCGCCCAGCCCACCATCATTAAGCGTCCCGCGGCCTCTTCGGGAGTTTCCGCCAAATAGTCATAGGAATCAGGTAGTTTTTCGGAAAACCTATTGATAATATCGTTGGTCATAAGCTTTTCCGACAAGCCCCGCAACGACCACAACGCAGATCCACCGGACACGGAAAACTGACCTTGGCCTCTTGGGCCAACTCATTTTCCTGATCCCAATAAGCCGCCCCCGCCGAAACCGCGACCACTCGCCAGGGTTTATATTTTTCCATAGGCCAAGGCTCCAAAATATTGTCTAAATCGCCTAATTTTTCTAAAGTTTTGGCCTTAAATATTTTTAAAGCGGGTTTAACTTTCCCGCGAGTCGCCCATAAAGCTCGAACCAAGTCCCCGGATTCCGCGCCGCCTCGAGCCAAAAGACTTTGAGCTATAGACCATTGAGGCGGATCTAACCTTAATTCCAAGCCGCCCACCTGGGCTAAACTCTTTTTTATGACTAAAGATCTTCTAATGAGCTCAGCCTCAGAAAGCAGGGGAGCCGACTCAAAAGGCGTTTGGGGTTTGGGACAAAAATTAGCCACCGAGACGACTAATTTCGGGGCAAAACTTTTGGCTCGAACGGACTTTTGGATTTTCTGACTTAAAATGGCCAAAGCTAACAGATCCTCGTCTGTCTCTCCTGGCAATCCTAACATAAAATAAAGTTTTAGTTTTTTTAACCCCGCCCGGGCCAAAAGTTGGCAAGCGCCCAGAATCTCCTCTTCGCTTAAAACCTTATTAATAACCTCTCTTAATCTTTGGGTTCCAGCTTCTGGAGCCACGGATAGGCCTTTGACTCCGCTAGCCAATAACCTTCTAGCCAAATTTTCGGTCAAGGCCGATAATCTTAAGGAAGAGACCGAGACGCTTTGCTGGCGATCCTTTAAAGCGTCCAGAAGCTCCTCAATCTGAGGATGATCGGCCACGGCTGGGCTGAC
>JAISWW010000024.1 GCA_031270705.1 Deltaproteobacteria bacterium | reverse complement strand
GACTCTTTAAAGGTGGCCAAAGCGGCTCGAGCGGCTCGAGCGGCTCATGTCGAGCTCGATGAGGCTCTGATTTCCAAATCAGATCTGATCAAGGCCGAGCGTTTGGCCAAAGACCATCTTAAAGAGGAAAAAGAGCTCAAAAAAGCCCCCTTTAAGCCTCGGACGCGCGACAAGAAGGGCGCCGAAAGGCCCATTGGCCGAGCTTTGGCTGATTTAGTCTCCAAAGCGGCTCAAGAGCACAAGTTACAGACGCCGGTTTTATTGGATCTGCGGGGTTTGTCTTCGGTCACGGACTGGTTTTTTGTGGCTAGCGCCGAAAATTCGCGGCAGATTCGGGCCGCCGCGGAAAAGATCATCCAAAGATCTTTGGAGGCCGGGGTCAAGCCTTTAGGGCATGAAGGCTTAGGGCGAGGGGATCTCCACTGGGCTTTGGTCGACCTCGGCGACGTGGTGGCTCACATTTTTAACGCCGAGACCAGGGCTTTATACGATTTGGAAGGCCTCTGGGCTGACGCGCCTCGGGGTTAGGGCTCGCCTAGATCTTTTTGGCCAAACTCGAAGATGGAATGGTCGCTTGGCTCTTGCCTGACTGGCGATCTTGTGTTAAAATCGCTAGATAAAGCGTTTAGTTCGCTACATTTTGGGGCGGAGGCGAGAAATGGGAGACAACAACGTGAACATAATTACGACGTTGATGGACATAACCAGGCTAGGCTTCGACTGTTATTGGGAGCGCCCATGTTGGACAACATGTTGGACAACGCGATGAGCGAGGAAAAAATCGTCCTTCCTTTAGAGGAACCTTTAGACTTAAGCGTGGAAATGGAAGCTTTCCGGAGCTATTTAAAGGCCAAAGGTTACCGAGTGACCAGGGAGCGCGAGGCTATCGCGGAATCCATCCTCAGAAATCATGATCATTTTGACGTGGATGAGCTTTTTTTCTATCTGCGCCCGAAAACCCCGGTCTCCAAGGCTTCCATTTACCGGGCCATTCCTTTGATGATTGATTCGGGGTTATTGGCTGAGGTTTATTTGGAAAATGGCCACATGCACTATGAGCGGGTTTACGGTCGCGAGCATCACAGCCATTTGCGTTGCCTTAACTGTCACAAAATCTTTGAGTTTAGCGCTCCGGAATTGGCTCAGGTGGAAAAGCGCGTCTCTCGACAGGAAGGCTTTAAAAGCGAGGGTCACAAATTTGAGATTTGGGGCTATTGCTCCGCCTGCCAGGCGGATAAACGCTAACAGGGGCCAGCGGACGCTAGGCCCCGGTCAATTTTCGGCTCAAAACTTTTTGGAGCGCCAAAATGACAATGTTTTTGGACCGGCCTAGAATCGCCAGGCGCGCGAAAGGCTTGGCCTTGGGTTTGGTTTTTTTGGCGGTCTTCGCCGTCGCCCCGCTAGCCAAGGCTTCGGACTTCAAGATCTATGAGGGCTTTAAAACCCTAGCCAGGGTTTTTTACGAGGTCAACCTCAGGTTTGTCGAGGAGCCCGATAATAGCGAAATGGTTCAAGGGGCGGTCCGAGGCATGCTCAATACCTTGGATCCTCACTCCTCTTATATGACCGTTGAGGAGATGAACGATTTCCAGCAGGAGAGCTCGGGGAGCTTTACGGGCGTGGGGGTGGAGATCTCCACGCGCGACTCGGTTTTGACCGTGGTGGCTCCCATTGAGGGCACCCCCGCGGCCAAAGCCGGCATGCGTAGTGGCGACCAGATCATCGCCATTGACGACAAACCCACCAAAGACATGTCCGTCGGCGACGCGGTCAAAGCCATTCGCGGCCCCAAAGGCTCCAAAGTGCTCATTGGGGTGCATCGGCCAGGCCAAGAGCGCATTTTGACCTTGACCATAATTCGCGACTTTATCCCTTTAAGGAGCGTCCGTTCCGAGGAATTAGCCCCAGGCATTGGTTATATCCAAATCACCAACTTTCAAGTCGACACGGCGCAAGAAGTGGAGAAGGCTTTAAAAACCTTAGCCGCCAAAACTCCTTTGACGGGCTTGGTTTTGGATTTGCGCAATGATCCGGGCGGCTTATTGGATCAATCGATCCGGGTTAGCGGCATCTTTATGGGCCCAGTCCCGGTGGTGGAGACCAGAGGGCGCGTCGATGACCAAAACATGGTCTATAATTCCGAGCAAGAAGCGGTTTTGTCTTTAAAGTGTCCCATTGTGGTCTTAGTCAATGAAGGCTCGGCCTCGGCCAGCGAAATTGTGGCTGGGGCCATGCAGGATTATGGCCGGGCCGTTATTTTGGGAGCCCGGACGTTTGGCAAAGGCTCGGTGCAAAGCGTGGTGCGTTTGCCTGATGGCTCCGGCTTAAGGCTGACCACGGCTCGTTTTTACACGCCTTCGGGCCGCTCCATTCAGACTGATGGCATAGCTCCGGACATTGAGGTGGCTAGTTTGTTGCCGCCCAATATTAAGGCTTTGCGCGAGAAAGATCTTGATAGGCATCTTTTGGGCGTTAACGAAACTAAAGACGACTTAAAAGATAATAATGACAAAGACGCCAAAGACGAGGCGGATTCCAAAGGCCGTCGTCTCTCCAAATCCAAGTCGCGCTCGAAAAAATCTCGGGTGGATGTGGATGACGAAGACGAAGACGGCCAGGACGAGCCATTTTTGGAAAAGCCTCTTTATGAAATGACCTTAGCCGAGCGTTTGGAAGTGGACAAACAATTGAGCCAAGCCCTGGAAATGTTGCGGGGCGGCAAAGTCCAAAGTCGCTTTACGGGTCTTTTGGTGGTCGGCGCCCGAAACCGTGGTTAAAAGCCAAGCGCCAGGCGACCTTTGTGAGTTGGTTTTGAGGAGAGTATATGCCGTTGACCGTTGATGGAGCCGAGCCGGTCGCTGACAGCGAGGTTAGGGCCGAGCTGGGGCCATCCATGGAAGAGGGAACGCGGGAAGAGTTTTCAGAAGACGATTCAAATTCCGCGACCCAATCCGAAAGGGCTGGTCGCCCCAATTTTTTAACCTCTACCCGTTTTTCGGATCTCAGCTTGCCCCCAGAAATTATGGGTGGCTTGGACGCGGCGGGTTTTGAGCTTTGCACGCCCATTCAAGCCCAGGTCATTCCCGTGGCTTTGGAGGGCAAAGACATCGCTGGCCAAGCTCAGACCGGAACTGGCAAGACCACGGCTTTTTTGGTGCCCTTATTGACTAGGCTTATCCGCAAGGCCCCATCGCTAGTGGGTTTGCCGAGAGCTTTGGTCGTGACCCCCACCCGGGAATTGGCCCAGCAGATCTATAAAGAAGCCATGATTTTGGCCAGCTTAACGCCCTTGACCTCGGCTTTGATCATGGGAGGCATGGAGTATCGCGAGCAGGCCGCCGCTTTGGAGGCTGGGCCGGACATCGTCATCTGCACCCCTGGCCGGATTTTGGATTACCTGCAACAAGGCGTTTTTGATCCTCGAGCCGTGGAAGTGACCGTGGTCGATGAGGCGGATCGTCTTTTGGACATGGGTTTTATTAAGGATCTCAAAAAACTCTTGTCCAAGCTCCCTCCTTACTCCCATCGCCAAACCATGTTATTTTCGGCCACCTTGGACGATCGGGTTTTGGAATTGACCTATCAATTCATGAGCCCGCCGCAATACATTACCGCCGAGCCGGATCCCGCCTCTAAAGCTCAGATCGATCAGACTCTTTATCACGTCAGCCTCCAAGAGAAGTTGCCTTTGTTATTGGGTTTATTGAGAGGGGAGGATCATCATCGAGTTCTCATCTTTTGCAACACCAAAAGCTCGGTGGAATGGCTGACCAAAAAGTTGGTCTTAAATAAATTTCAGGCCGAGGGCATTACGGGCGATCTCGCGCAGACCAAGCGCTTAAAGCTTATGCAAGACTTTAAGGAAAAGCGCCTGCAGATCATGGTGGCCACCGATGTCGCTAGTCGGGGCATCCATGTTGAGGATGTTTCGCACGTCTATAATTACGATTTGCCCCAGGACGCGGAAAGCTATATTCATAGAATAGGCCGCACCGCTAGAGCCGGCAAGACCGGCCAAGCCATCTCTTTCGCTTGCGAGGATCACGTTTTTCATTTGGAAGCTATTGAAAATATCTTAGGCGCTAAAATTCCCGTCAAATTCGTTGACGATACGATGTTTTCTCAGGATGTGGCCGGGGACGTGAAAGTCAAAGAACGCCCGAGTCGCAAAGGTCGCTTCGCCGATCGGCCTAGCGACCGCCCAGCCGAGAGGCGTTCCGAAGGCGGCGGTGGGGGCGGCTCCAGAGGCCCAGCCAAAAGCTCGCGACCTGGCGGCATTTTTGGCTTATCGCCTCGGCATCCCGTGACCGAGACCAATCCCGATAAGCGCCAAGTCTTAAGTTGGACGCCGGATAGCCTTGATAAACCCCCGCGCCCGAGCGAGGCGGAACTAGAATTAAAGGATAAAAAACCTTTAGAGGCTCGGGAAGGTCGACGTCGCAAACGTCGTCGGGGCAAACGCGATGACGCTCAGGCTCCTTTGAGCGAAGCCGCGGCTACGGGCGCCGAGGCTGACGGGCCACCCCTAGAAACCCTGGAAAAGTCAGGCTCCGATAAGCCTAGCGCCGAGAAAACCGCCGCGGGTTCGACTCTTGAGACTCGCGTGGCCGTGGATTTGTCCTGGTCGCTTCCTAAAGACGCTCTTGAGCCAAAGCCTCTACCGCTAAGCGCGACCAAAGAGAGCGAGGCGGAGAGCGAGACGGTCGGTGAGGTTCCCGAAAAGCCCATTGAGGAAAAAGCCGTCGCGATCTCTCAAGAAGAGCCGCCAACCTTAAGCGAAGGCCACTTGGGCGATCCAGAAGTCGGGCTAGCGCCAACCTCAATTCCCGCGACATCTATTGACGATCCGCGCGAGGGAGCTTTGGCCACTTCTGAGCCCCCAGCCAAACCGGCCAAAAAGCCTAGGGCTAAAAAAGCCCACGAGGGAGCCAAGCCAGAGGGAGTCAAGCTAGATAGTTCCAAACCAGATGGTTCCAAGCCAGATGGCTCCAAGCCAGGCAAACCCGCCCGTCAGGGAGCTAAAAAGCCCAAGGCGCCATCCGCGCCGAAACCCAAGACGCCGACCGAGCCTTTAGCCAGCTCTGAGTCTTTGGCGGGCTTTGAGCCAGATTCCCTGAGCCCAGCGGCTCAAAACTTAGAGTCCATAGACGTAAAGGCGCCCGAGCCCAAACCGGCCAAAAAGCCCCGCGCGCCTAGAGCCAAGCCTAAGCGCGATGGCCTGATCTCTTTCGCCTCCTTGGCTTTTAACAAAGAGGCGGAGACCCCAGCCGAGAGCCAAACCGAGACTCAGGCTACGCTCGAGCCAGGTTTGGTGGGCCTAGTTCCGCCCAGTCAACCTTCTGAGGTTCCGGCCCCCGCCGAGACCAAACGGCCATCAAGGCCGCGGGGGCGCAAAAAAACCGCGCCACCCGCGGAATTTTAGGGCTTTTTAG
>JAISWW010000010.1 GCA_031270705.1 Deltaproteobacteria bacterium | reverse complement strand
AAAGACACGTAAGCCCGAGCGGTGACCTGAGAGCTTTGGCCAGACGAAGTCAAATGGATTTCGCCATTACGACCATAGGTCGCCACTCGCCCATCTAAGGTTTCCACTCGCGAAGTCCCGTCGCCACTCACATTAACGGTAAATAAAGTCCCTCGAACCGCGGCCATAATCAATGGGCAAACAACCCTTAACTCTTGGCCAGGCTCAACTTGCACCTCAAGTTTGCCCACGGGAACGACAAACTGGGGAGCTTTATGGCTACTGGGCGTGGTGGAAGTTTTTTCGTATTGGCTCGTTGGCGGTGACCAAGGTTGGCTATTGGCCTCCACCTGACCATCAAATTTGACTATGGTGTCATCGAAGACTTTAACTTTGATCTTGCCATTTGAGGTGGACAAGCGAACTTCCCCACCACCGATCAACTGAATTGATTGGCCTGGGGCTAAAATCTGGCCTTCGCGAGCCTTAAGACGTCGGCCTTGAGCCAAAATCTCGGCTTTGCCCGCGACTTTGATAATAATGGGCGAGTCAGCTTGATTTTGGGCTTGAGCCAGGGTGGTTCCCACAAAACAGGCGAAAAAAATTAACCCCAAGAGCCAGAAAATTTTTAACATGTCCAAAACCTTAAACCTTGGGAACATCCGCCCATCAACTAAAAAAACGAGAGCCACTTGACGGGCCCCTCCGACTCTACGCGCCAGAGATCCTCAGAAGAAGCCAGCCGCGACCAGCCCTCCTCCGCCTCCGCTAAAAGTCAAACCCAAAAGTCGCCCACATGATTCGATCCTATAAGTCGCCCCGAATCTATATCACAATTTTCGCGATAAATTAAGATCGCGGCGATTGGGTCGCGATCCTGGCCGCTAGCCGCGAACAAAGGGATTCTTAGGTCAGTCCGCTCCCGAAGGCTTAAATCCAAAAGAACATGTCGCTATTATTACATTTTTATAAGAGGTTATCAACCTATTCTCCAAAATGGAGGAATATAGCTCCTTAAAAAACCAACCTTGATCATTTAGGCGTCGTTCGGGCGGCTAGGGCTTGGCTAAACCCTTTAGCCACCGCCTTTTCAATCAGATCAGCCAACTCCTGGGCCGTCAATTGGCTCACCATTTTGGCGCCAATAGTCTCTTGGGCTTTAGGGCCAGGTTGATTGGCGCTCATACGCGGCTCGCTTAAGCGCTCGGTCAGCAAAATGGCCTCAGTTTCGGCTTCTGGCTTAGGTGGCTCGGCAATGGGGCGAACAAGGTTAGGCTCGGCTTGTCTGGTCGCTCCAGGATCTCGTGGCCGCGGCGGTCTAGGGCTCGGTTGGGTTGGGGCTGACGGACGGGGTTGAGGAGGAGCGGGAATCGGGGTTGGGGCTGACGGACGAGATTGGGGCGGAGCGGGAATCGGCGCCGGGGCTGAAGGTTCCAATCTCGCCTCCGGCTCCGGTCTATTAAGCCGCGTTTCCCTAGACTCCGGCGCCGGAACCGGCTCAGTCACCACCTGATCCAGACGGCGCAAAAGTTTTTCCAACTCCAAATCCATGGCCTGGCCCTGAGCGAAAGCGGAATCGTCAGCTGGCGCGGTCTCATGAAAATTGAGATCGTCAAAGCCCTCAATGTCAATATCAAACGTCTCATCGCCGCCCGGGCGATCGTCGTCGCGTTCAGGGTCACTCATGTCGGGCCGCCTTATTTAAATTGTTACAGCCATTGTTGGGCAAAGCCAGGTGGGGTCGCCAATACAAAAACCCCTGGAGGCAAATCCGCTCCCAAGACAACTTCCGAATAACGGATCTCTAAGCTCCGTTGGCCTCTTCCGCCGCCAATCTTGGCTAAAACATGATGGGGAAAACTGACCTCGGCCTCTTTGTCCCGCCGTTTAACCAGCTTAATCTCGTTATAAGCCACATCCAAAGGCTCGCCAGATTGAGCCACGGTATTTAAACGCCTCAGAATAGGCTCCCGAGACTCGTTCGGGCTTTGGTCAATAGCCAAGCGCAGAGGATTTTGCGTCAAAGGCGACCAAACCTGAAGCTCCCATCTGGGCTTTTGGTCAGAGCCTAACCGCGTAATCTCCACCTGTTCCGGCGAAAAAGCCAAGGCCCCGCTCATGACTGAAGCCAATTCTTCTGGAGTCAAGGGCCAAGGCAAGTTTTCCATCTCCAATTGGTCGCGGGGACCAGTGAAGAGCGTTTTTTGGCCGTAATCCAAAAGATTGACCTCCTGGCTAGCCAGAACTAGCCGAAAAGCCGGATTCCCGGCTGGGCCAAAGACCACTAAGCTAAAATTATCGGGTTTTAAAGTCACGGCCTCAAACTGAAAATGGTGTCGCCCGCCATTGGCCGCCACATAAGTCGCCGAGCCTCGAGCGGCCAGGGATTTAATGTTTCGCCCAGCGTCATAGAGACTTTGGGCTAACTCAAAACCTGGGCCTTGGGTTTTGGGGCCCATTAACTCCAAGGGCAAGGCCTTGGATTGGCAGGCGACGCAAGCCAAAGCCAAAAAACTGACCATAACTAAACGGAGCGCCAATCCGCCCAAGGTCATCTCGCTCCGGCTACCGGGCGAGCTTAAGCATTTTTTCATGGATCTTTTGGGGCTCCTCGTGGGCTTGCCGGATAGCTCTCTCATAAACCCTTTTGGCCTCGGATTGACGACCATTTTTGGCTAAAGCGTCGCCTAGATGCTCCAAAACGACGGGATCAAAATTAGACAGCTTAGCCGCCTTTTCCAATAATGGCAAAGCCTTTTTGAGATCGCCCAACATATAATAGACCCAGCCTAAGGTATCAATTATATGGCCATTGTTAGGCTTTAAATGATTGGCCCGCAGAGCCATGACCAGAGCCTCGTTTAGGTTCTCTCGCCGCTCGGCCCAGGAATAGGCTAGATAATTTAAGGCGTCCACATAATCTGGATCTAAGGAAACGGCTTTCTGAATGGCTTTGAGGGCCTCATTCTGACGGCCTAGGTTATCCTCAATGACGCCAAATCTATAATAAAGCTCCGCGGAGTCCGGAAAGAGCTTTAGGCCCTCTACGTACATCTCCCGGGCCTCATCCACGCGCGTTAAGCTTTCCAACAAAATGGCGTTGGCCAATAAGAGTTGGGGCGATCTGGGCGATTGGCGACGAGAGGTCTGTAATAAGCCCAAAGCCCCCAAAACGTTATTTTCTTGCACCAAAATAGAGCTTAAAAACAACCGAGCGTCCACAAATTGCTCGCTTCTGGCGGGAATAGCCATTAACAGTTCCCTGGCCTCGGCGGGTTGGCCTTGCTCAATAAAAACCGAGGCCAGAAGATAACGGGCTTGATCATTTTCCGGGGAGGACTTTAAAACCGCCCTAAGCTCAGCCGCGGCCTCCGGCAACATGGCTTCCTCAATAAACACTAGGCCTATGAGAATGCCCGCTTGATCCTGATCTTGGGCTTGGCCGCTTATTTCCTTTAATAAAGTAATAGCTTCTTGGCGACGGCCCGCTTTTAGAAGAAGCCTGGATAATCTCGCCTTCGGCATGTTAGCGTCGGGGCGAATCAATATCAATTGGCGATAAGTTTTTTCCGCTAAGCGCCTTTGGCCGTCTTGCTCATAAAGAAGAGCCAATTCCGTCATGGCCGAGACAAAGCCAGGATTTTTGTCCAAAGCCCTTTTAAAATGACGAACGGCCGAAGGGATGTCGCCCCTTTTTTGAGCTAGGCGACCTAAAAAATAATCTGGCAAAAAGGAAGCTGGAGCCCGGCTACCCAGTTTTAAAAAAGCGGCGTTGGCCTCATCCAGACGGCCACTTTCAGCGTATAGGGCCCCCAAATAAGACAAAGCTTCCTCATTGAAAGGATCCAAACGCAAAGCTTCCAGATAATGGGACTCGGCCTCGTCCCATTGGCCAGTGGCCGCGGCCAGCCAGGCCGCGAAGAGACGCGATTCCGGGTCATTGGGGAGCGTCTCAATGGCGTTGTTGACAAAAACCTTGGCCTCATCCACCCGTCCCGAGCGACTCAATAACTTGGCCAACTCCATTTTTAAGTAATGGGAATTATCCTCGGACAGGGAAATAGCCCGGCGCATGGAGTTAACCGCCTCATCCTCGCGCCGCTCCAACTCCTCATATTGGGACTTTAAAAAATAGTAATAACTCTGGGATTGGAGATTGTCGCTAATGAGTCGCGAGCCCGAACAACCAGGCCACAAACTCGCCGCCAGAGCCAAAATGAGGACGCGAGCCAAAATAGGCCGAGCCCCAACCCAGCGGAAAAGCTTGACAAACAGACCCATAAAAAAATCCAAAATCCCTAACGAGCGATTTGACCAGCCAGTTCTAAGCATTGAAAGCCAACTCCGGCAATTCTTTAAGCAAATACGAGCGCAAAGTCTTTTTTAGGCGCTCTTCCAATTGCCGAACGCGCTCCCGGCTGACCCCAAACTCCTCGCCAACCTCTTGCAACGTTACTGGCTCTTCGGCCAAAAGCCTTTTATCCAAAATCAATAGCTCCCGGTCAGATAAGGTTTCCCGAAAACGAACCAACCGCTCTCTAACCATTTCTCGCAATTGAGAGTTGGCCAAAAAATTGTCGACTCCTTCCTCAGGGCTGGGGATAAGGCTAATTTGCGTCTGGTCGGAATCTGGGCCCAAGGGAGCGTCCAAGGAGACTTCGCGCCCAGCTGATAGGCGCATATTCATTTCCTCGACCTCGCCCTCAGAGACCCCTAAACGTTCCGCCAATAAGCCATAGCCTGGATCTAAGCCTTCCCGTTGGATTTTTTCCCGCTCCTTTTTCAAGTTGTAAAAAAGTTTTCGTTGAGCCTGCGTGGTGCCAACCTTGACCAAACGCCAGTTATCCATGATGTATTTAAGGATATAAGCCTTGATCCAGTAAGCGGCGTAATAGCTAAATTTTACCCCCCTGGTTGGGTCATATTTTTTTAAGGCGTGCAACAATCCGACATTGCCTTCCTGGATGAGATCTTGGAGGTTATTGAGCCAATGGCTCTGAAACTCCATGGCTATTTTAACCACCAAGCGCAAGTTGCCTGTGGCTAGGCTCTGAGCGGCCTCGGGATCCCCATCGCGTTTGTAGCGCTTTAAAAGGTCGGCTTCCTCTTCTGGGGTCAAAAGCTTAAAACGCTTCACCTCGGCCAAATAAGTCTTCAGAGAATCCGTGGAGCGAGGCGAGGGCGGCCCAGCCGGAGGCCGAGGCGCCGGCGGCCCCGCTATAGCCCGAGGCGCCGGGGTCGGAGCTGGCTCTCGAGGAATAGGCGCCCCAGCGCTTGGCCTTTCCACCAAATCCTTGACGTTTTGGCCTTTTCCGTCCCCTTTTTCGTCCCGAAGATCACTGGTCATGGCATCCACCAACCTCACCTAAAAGCGAAGGCCCAAAATTACCCTGTCCAACCCTCGGGCGGCTAAAATGGGAAAGCCAGCCCCCTCCGGAACCGGCCCATAATGGTTTATCGGCCAAAAACTAAAATCTTTGGTCTATTGGCCTAAGCCGGAAAAAATCGACAAAAACCGTTTTCTTAAACAGCCTCAAGAAAAAAATTAGAGCCCATTTATAAATGAATCCATTGATTTATCAAACGTTAGGACAATAAATAGCGTATGAATGGTCAGCAAAACAATAACTTGGGAAATTAATAGAAATTATAATCGCCAAATATTTTTTATATCCGACCATTTTCTATAGGAACATAATGAAAATTATCAATAAAAAACTTTATATTAGCTCCTGGCCAACTATCCGAGCCTCCCAATTGTTATTTATTTTAGCACAAGTTCGGACGCTTGTTAAGGGGAAATTGTCAACAAATCCTAAGCCATGGGAAAACCTTTTTCGCCAAATTCTCCCCCAAAATGGCCAACTCCAAAGCGCCGCGCTTAAAGGGCTGGTGGCGGGCTCGCCTTAGCCCGACAACTTTTGGTTAAGGGCTATTGGGGATATTTTTGGCCTTAGAACCTCTAGAAGGGCTAAATCAGGAAACTGAATTATAAACGCCCGAAATCAAAGGTCGGTTCCTGGTAAATATAACTAAACTTTGCTATCTATTTACAAATAAAAATTATTTGATTGGATAATTTATTATAATATAATATTTTTTAATAATCAATAATTATAGAAACTCATTTTGCTTTTCATAGTGCCTAGACTCAGAAAATAAATCTATGGTGGAACAACCTTAGATCCCTTGTTTAAAAAAGGGGTTTTGGCGATGGCCTTAACCTGGCCTCAACCTGACCCCAATATGGACTGGAAATTGGGCCAAAGACCAGATTCTTCGGTCGGATTGTTGAGCCCTAACCGGCTGAGGGGCCGGGGAGAGTTTTTGGCCTCCGTCTGGATAGCCAATCTTAAGCCCCCAACCGGCTTGGCGCCTCATCGCCCGCCCTTTTACTCCAGGCCCTCCCTATTCTCCCTATTAATAATGATAGGCTCGCCCCAAAGCGCCATTTTAATCGCCCACCCTAAAGTCTCGACTTAGAGCCATCTAATATTCAACTTTATGTTTACTTAAATCTAAAGCGACTCTCTAAAAAACTTAAATTTTTTTTAAAAACATTAAAGTATTTTTCTAAGTTACCGATAAGATACTCGAAGATAGTTTGAGGCCCCTCAAACTTACTTCAATAAAGACCGGGAGGCGCGTCATGGGACTAGTCCTAAACCACAATATGCCAGCCATTTTCGCTTCCAATATGTTAGCGAAGAACTATGGGCGATTGGCCATCAACACTCAGCGCCTATCCACTGGCCTTAAAATCAACTCCGCGGCCGATGACCCGGCTGGTTTTGGCATCAGGGAAATGATGCGCTCGGAACTGCTCAACATGCAGCAAGGGATGAGGAACGTGGCTGACGCCATTAGCCTTCTCCAAACCGCTGAAGGGGCCATGGCGGTTATAGACGAAAAACTTCTGCGCATGAAGGAATTGGCTGAGCAAGCGGCCACGGGCACCTATACCACCCTCCAACGGGAAATCATTAACTCCGAGTATCAGGCCATGGCCAAGGAAATTGACCGTATCGCCAACGCCACAGAGTTCAATGGGGTTAAGCTCCTGGACGGCTCGGCCAACCTCAATCACCACGGCCAAGGCTTAAAAGTCCACTTCGGTCTCGAGGACAGCGCGGCTGAGGATTACTATTTTATAAAAGTCTGCGACGTCCGGGCCACTGTCTCCACAGGCCTTAAGATTGGCGGGGACGCCAAAAACGATATCTGGAGCACGACTCCCCTCATGGGCGGCCAAGAGGTTGAGGGTTGCTGCGGCGGAGGCATTCCCAGCCTCTCGGAAGCGGTCTCGGGTTGGACAAAAGGCCAGATCTTTAGTTATGGCTACAACTGGGATGAACAAGAGCTCGTGGACGTGAACCTGTCTAAGGGTCGTTATCTGGCCGGGGCCTATCAAATTCAGGACGACACGTCTTTAGGGAAATTAGTCAATGAAGTTAATCGCGGCTCCCAATCGCGGATTCGCATTGACATTAAAAACACCGCCGACGCGGATTTCTTGGTTGGCAATAGCGCCAGCCAAAACGCCACCCGAATTTGCCTAGACAATGAAGTCTATTACCTGGGTAGCTACTCCATGACCGTCAGCGCCTGCGACAACGCCTCGGCTTACGAATTTTATAGCATCAGCGCTCACGAAAACTTTTCCGCCGCCGTGGCTCTCTCGGCTTACAACAACGTGGCCCTGCCTTTGGTGCGAGCCATCAATAGCTCCAGCAAACAATTCTGGGCCAAACTTGAGGATACTCAATATCGCTCCGGTTACACAACTGTCTACGTCTTCAATAAAGAAGGCGGCGACCATGATGGCCTAGTGGGGAGCGACGACCACCTCGGGAGCGACGTGGCCGGGCAACCTGGCTTTAACTCAGCCATCCTTTGGTATAACGACGAGCTCGGAACCGAAGGAACCGATGGAGCTTATTTTAATAACGGGGGCGAGCATTGGGGGGCTTTGCGAGCCGAGCCCACGGCTTATGGAACCTGGGCCGTTAGATTGGATGGCCGAGACGTGGGCGATGAGCGCGATATTTGGATCTTAAACGCTGGTCGCGGTAGCGCCGTCCCGAGCGCTTATGATCTCGACTTTTATTATACAGGCGGGTCGGCTTTTGGCTATTACGCCAACGCTTCTGGCCAGTCCTGGGTTTTGGGGCTTAATCGGGAATCTTTCGTCCAAGTTCAAAACGCTTCCCAAGGCGATTGGACAGGAGCCAGCATTCGCACCCAAAGCTCGGCCCAGGAAGCCTTGGGAGCCATGGACAAGGCTATTCTCAAAAAAGAGCGTTGCCGGTCTAATTTGGGCGCTTATATGCATCGCCTGGAAAACACTCTCGCCAACATGGAAATTGAGTTTGAGACCTTGCAAGCGGCGGAAAGTCGCATATCTGACGTTGACGTAGCCACGGAAATGACAGATTTTGTGCGCAACCAAGTGCTGACCCAAGCCGCCGTTTCCATCCTCAGCCAAGCCAACGCCCTGCCAGAAATGGCCTTGAGTTTGCTTAACGGATAACTAGCCTAAATTTTTGGGCTCTTCTTCAACAACTTTAAGTAATGTGGCTTTTAGCCATAACAATTGTCATGAGCTTTGTCTTAAACAATTGACCCAACAAGGAGATCGATATGACTACTTTAAAAGACTTCCAGGACATCAACGCCTTAACTGGCTTGTTGGCTAGTGGATTGGCCGCGGCCCCTCACGATGGCATGCCCGATGACGTGGCCGAGGCTCTTTTGGCGGCCAAAAAGCAGATTGAGGATTTGCCTCAAGTCATTGATGACCTAAACCTGGCTTTCAACCGCTACTTAACCTTAAGCCGAACTATTAAGCGCATGCAAGCTCTGGCCCGGGAATCTCGGGAGCTGGGCGAGGGATCTGAGGAAGACGAGTACCGTCAAGAGCTGGAAACTGAGTTCGCCGCTCTGGCTAAAATCGTGGCCGCCGAAGCGGGGATCAAATTTTTCCAGGGAAGCGGTTTATCGGTAACCACTAGCAAATCCGCCCAGGCCGCCTCTTTGGTTCTGGCTTACCTGGATCCGGTCATGGACAATCTCGACCATGAAATCCGTGGGCAAAAGAGCCTAATCTTGGAGGCCATTACTGAAACCATCAACTTTATGGGCATCGTGGCCTATTCTTACCCTGAAGCCAAAGGGGTCTCGGCCATCAAGGAAACCTTAGACAAGGTTAAAATTCCCCAAAACCTCGACGACCCGCTCGTCTTAGCGCCAACTCTACACTAATCATGGGGTACTTATGAAAAAACCCCACGTTTGGTTAGCCAAAAAACCGCCTGGAGCTTTGGGGGGCCCCAAAGCTCACAGGATACTCAGCCTGGCCTTACGCTTTTTTAAGAGATTAGCCTCAAGCGTTTCCCAAAAAGAAATAAGGCCCATAATCGTCGTTTAACGCTTATGGGCCTTAGGATTTATTGGTCAAGAAAACAAGACCAAAATTTCAAATTAATTTCCGGTTAAATTCATTAACCTATCAAGAGTGGAAAGACCAGCCATCCAGAGGGCGAAGAAGTCGTTATTGTTATTGCCAGAGCCCCCACCGTTATAATTATAGTTATAGGTGTCGCCACCGCTACCGCCACTATCGTAGTCGTCATCGCCATAATCATCGCCGTAAGAGTCGCCACTATAGTCTGAATCGCTATAGTCATCGGAGCCTCCGCCATCACTATAATCGTCGGAGTAGTCATCCGTTTTTTTCCTTTCCTATCTATCTCCATCCATTTAAAATTTAGGTTTTTAGCCATTTTCTATCTAGGTACTTGCCTACGCATGCGCCAGGGTGTATAAAAATGTTTGACACGCGTTTGATGGAGGCGACCATGGCCACAAAAAAAACTAAATTTCTCGGCGTTTTTTATCGACTCTCGAAAAAATATTCATTCGAGGGCAAACCGGATCAAATCTGGTATATCGTTTATCGGGCCGATAATCGGGTTAAATGGGAAAAAGTGGGGCAATCTAGCCAGGGGATGACCGCGGTTAAAGCGGCTCAAATCCGGAATGAGCGGGTTTTGGGCCAAAAACCCCAAAACAAGGATTTAAATTTTGAGGAAGCTTTTGAAATAGCTTACGAACGACATTTATCTAATTATGTCATGAAAAAACAACATCTGGCATTCAATAGGGAACATTGTAGGCCTTTATTTGGCCAGAAAAAGCTAA
>JAISWW010000006.1 GCA_031270705.1 Deltaproteobacteria bacterium | reverse complement strand
CTGGAGGTAGCGACCGCTTTGGGGCCATTTTTACTATCCATAAAGGCTCCTAAAAATCCTTTATTGGCCCAGAAATTTTGCCAAAAGGCCTTTGAGGCGCTATTCAAATTGGACGCCGAAGGATTTCAGGCCGCTTTTAGCGACTTTTTAGGGCAAATTCCCTTTGACCCTCAGCCAGATCCTGAAAAATACTATCAATCCTTATTTCTTTACGCTATATTTTTGGCTGACCAAGCCTTCTATCGAATCGCGGGCCAGACCATTGGCGGTCAGACCATAGGCGGGCCTAGAGGGAAACTTAGGCCTCACGCCACTCTCAAGGATCCAGAGGGCCATGTTTTTATTACTCAGATCAAGCGCCTAGTAGTTGAGGGACAAGAAGAAAATTCGGAAATTTCGCTAAAAATGGCCGCTCTTTCTAAAGGTCTGGCCAAAAAAATGGCCACCCTAGCCAAAGAAACCTTGAGCCAGATAAACCACAAATACGTCCCAGACTTTTTGGCGGACTCAAACAGGATCTTCAATGTCGCCGTGGTCGTGGCTGGTCTTAACACAGTTTTGACGAAGATTAAAGAAGTCAAAAGAGACGACTAGGCTTTTCATATTTCTAACTTTTAATATGGGGCTCTCTCATAGCCGAGCGCCAAAAATTGGGGCCCGAAAATTTGGTCGCGCCTTATTTTTAGCGCTTTTTTCCTTAGGAATCTTCCATATTTTTAGGGTGGCGGACGGCCAAAAATATGGCCCTAAAAATTGTTTAGCCTTTCTTGGCTCGCCGGCTGGGGGCCACAAATTATCCTAAAAAAGGCTCATTATGTTTATTATCTCCTGTTGGGGCCAAAAAACCCTAAGGCTGGGCCTTATTCTGGTCTCAAGCCTCTTTTTCCTTTTGGCCTTGGGTTTGGCTCATCCTTTAAAGGCGGACGGGCCGAGAGTCATTAGCCTCTACGCGGCTCACACGGAAAATCTTCTCCGCTTGGGGGCGCGAGATTTGTTAGTGGGGATTTCGGCTCAGGAAACTTACCAAGGCCCAGAAACGGCAGGTTGGGTCAAACCCGCCGAGTTTTCGGCTCGCGACGACGTGGAAAAGTATTTGGCCGCTCGAGCGGATATCATTTTAGCTCGGCCGCAACACCTGGCCTCTTCGCCCCATCTGTGGGCGGCCTTGGAAAAAGCGGGGGTGAAGATCTGGGCTCGGCAGGTTCTTTTGGCCTCGGACTTAGACTCTTATTGGCTCGAGCTTGGGGAGCTAGTGGGGCGCAAAAACGAGGCTCAAAAACTTATCGCGGCTTTTAAAAACGATTTAAGCCTAAGAGCGGCCAAAACTGGGGTTCGGCGTCCGGGAGTTTTTTTAGAAGCCATTCATCAGCAAATTAAGACCTTCACCCCAGGCTCGATTCCGGTTTGGCTCCTGGAATTGGCCGGAGGTCGCAATGTGGCCGCGGACGTGGAAATGGCCCAAGGCCGGATAGTGGCTGACTTTGGGCCAGAAAGACTCTTGGCTTTGGCGGACGAGGTGGAAATCTATATCTCCCAGGAAGGGCCCATGAACCGCGTCTCTTTGGAAGCCATTAAAAGCCGCTCGCTTTTTCGCAATATTTTGGCCATAAAAAATAATCGCGTTTATAAGATTCCCGAAAATTTAATCGCTCGGCCAACGCCAGGGATTTTAGAGGGTTTGGCGGCTTTAACGAAAATTATGGAGGAGGCAAATACTAAAAAACCCTAAAAATTTTTCCCAAAGCGAGAATTAATTTAGGTAGTTAAGAGCGCTGATTAGGATTGACGTCCCCAGGAATGACTTTTAAAGAAGGGCAATCGTGATCCGGAATCGGGCAACGCCAGATTTCGCCGCGTTTTTTGGCGATTCGGACATAGGGCGTTTGTTGATCCACCGGACATAGAGGGGGAGTCAAAAAAGGCCAGCGCTCGTCTAGTCGCCGGGGTTGGCGCTGGTTGGGGCAACCAGGATTTAGGCAACCTAGGCGCAAAGGTTGGCGACGCTGAAAATCCTGAGCTTTGGCTTGATTAATGACCACATGAGGCCAACCGCATTGGGGACAAGCGCGAAAGCCTTGGGGGCTAAGTTTTTCGGCCAAGAGCTCGGTTTGGGCGACTTGAGCCACAATGGGCGCGCCTTTGGGCAATTCCAAGGCCCACAGGTTATTCCAGCTCTCGCTTAGGCTCCGACCAGGCCAACCCCAGGTCAAGATCTTTTGGTCAATCAAACCCACTAAATCCGCGAACCCCTCGGCCAAAGCCACTCGGGCCCCAAAGAGCTTTAAATCGCGCATGACCGCGTCGCAATATTTTCTTTGCTCGTCAGAGGGCAATTGGGCCAAGATAGTAATCTTCACTTGGCGATTTAAAGCGGCTTGAAAATGGACGGACAAAGGCTTCCACCAGCCTGGCTCAAATGGCGGCAAAAAGAAGATGGCCTCATTTCGGGCTTTATCTAGAGCGTCCCACATGGTGAGAGGGGTTATGGGCGGCCAACGAAAGGCTGGGAGGGCTTTGGCCGCTTGGCTCCACAATTTGGCTAGAGGAGAAGAGGCGGGCCAATGATTAAGAGAATCGGGCTGGCCAATGAGACAAATGGCGCCTTTAGCCAAAGACAAGGCCTCCAGAATGGAGACGCGTCCCGATTCTCGCCAAGCCCAGGGATGCTCTTGACCTAAAGCCGTGTCCATAATGACCAAGGGGGCGGTGGGCCAATCGGCTATTTCGGCTGGTTCCCCGGCCACTAACCCTGCCGCGTCTTTAGCCAAATCTTGGATCAAGGCTCTAATGAATTGGCCTTGAGCGGGGGAAGGAGTCAAGATGGGGATCAGCTCCTTAGGGCCCGCCAATTGGCGAGCCCTAAGGGCTAAATTGACCGCGGCCAAAGCGGAGATGGGATTAAAAGGCCCATTCTCCCCAAAAGCTCGCCAAACAGTTCCCCAGGGGCCAGGCCAAGCGAAGGCGTTGATGGGTTCCTTAAAGCCCAATTCGGCTAGCCATGGATATAAAGTTGGCCGCGGCCAGGCGGGGAGAGTTTTCGGGGCCCCATTATTTATGGCCAATGCCGCGGATAAAGCCAATTCTTCAGCCCCTCCGCTTTGGGTCTCTTCGGCCACGAAAGATCGCCCGGATTCTTCGCCCGGGGCGAGATAGGAACCCCAAGGCCTTTTTTGAGGATCAAAAGACCCGCCAGTCCACGACCAAGTCGTAAAGTCGCCAATGACAATCAATCTTTTGGCCGGCCACATGGCTAATTGAGCCAAAACCCGGCGCTGGTCTGGATCTTGGCCGTGGGGGTTTAAGACTATTAGGTTATCGATAGGTTTAGGAAGACTTAAGGATTCGGCCCAGCCGGGAAAAACCAAAACCACGGGATTTTGGGCCAAGATATTTTGGGTCTCTTGGGCCCGAGAAAAGGAGCTGGATAGAAAGGCCAGCTCCTCGGTCATTAAAGCGATCCGCTTGTTTATGTCATTGAGCCTTTGGGTCAATATTTCCTGGGCGGGGAGAACCCGAGCGATTCTTTGGGCCGAGTCCAAGCGCTCGCGCGTCGATTGAGCCTCGGCCAATAAGGCCTCTTTTTCGCGGCGAGCTCGAGCCATCTCCGATTCGGCCGCCGCTAGCTCTCTTTGGATTTGGTCTAAGGATTTCCGCGGTTTTTTCTTTAAAAATGACCAAAACGATTTGTTAGCCTGGTTTTCGTTCCAGGCCGCTTGAGCCGAGTCCAAGTCACCGGAAGCGAAGGCCCAATCGCGCTCGCGGTCTTGAGCCTCGCCGGAAATTCGCCGCAAATCCTTTTCCAAAGCGGACAGATTTTGCCAGTCGCGTAATTGGTCATTGATTTTTTTGGCCTCAGTTTTGGCCGCGTCAAGCTTTTGGCGCGCGGATTCTATCTCCTTAGCTCTAAGGCGAGCGAGTTGGTCAAGACGGCCCTCCAACTCAAACTCGCGTAAATCTGGCTGGAGGGCTGGCCCTAAAACTAAAAGAGAAGGCCGAAGCGGGTCGACTGTTTTAAAAGATAGGGTATTAAGAGATTGAGCTTTTATAAATTGGGCTTTGAGATCTTCGCTATCGGTTAAGATCCATAAAGATTCAGCCCTGGGCAAATTTTGGGCGATTTGACTGGCTAAAGTCGCGGGATTTAGATTTTCCCAAATAAAACTTACGCCCAAAGGCGTCTCTAGAGGTAAAGGCTCCCTAGGCCAAGGCTCCCAGGGTTTGGGCAAAATTGTCTCGGGTTTCTGGGGATCTAGAGGCGGCTCTTTAGGCGGATCCAGATCATTGACCGCGTCAAGCCAACCAGTTAAGGGATTTAAAAATTCTTTGGCCGCCAAAACCCCGGGGGAGCCAAAATCTGGGAGCCAAGGCGAAGGGTCGGGCGACCAAAGAGCTGGGCCGTCAGTTTCGGCTAAGAGGCCGTCCGTCAAAAAAAGAGCTTGGGGGCCAGGCTCAGAAACGAGACGAGCTTTTAGGCGTTGGGAGCCCCAAAGGAGATGGCCTTGGTAGCCCAAAGGCTTTGGGCCGCCGAGACAGTCAAAAACATAAATTCGCTGGGTCTCTAGCCCAAAAGAGTCTTGGCTAGGGCTAGGGTCTGATTCTGGCCAGAGTCGAGGGTTAAGCAAAACCCAAAGGCTCTCCACGCGGCTAGAGGGCCAATAGTCAGCCAAAGCTGGGTATTTTTTTGGCTGGGTTTTTTGGGGTTTAAACGCCTGACTCATAAAGCCATCCTCAAGGAGGCTATGGGGCCATTTCTGGGATTTTAAGGGTTAGGGCCGGTTGGCTATTGACCGCCAGACTTAGGTTAAGATCATTAAACAAAAGCGGGCCATATTTTTGGATTAATTGATTGACCTGGTCTTGATCCGCCAATAGATCGCTATCAGGCTGGGCTCCATTTTGGAAGACTTTTTTGGTCGAGCTGATGGGATAACCTATGGGCGGCGTCCAACGCAAAAATAGGCTTTGGGGAGCGTTAAAAAAGGTTAAGAGCTCATCGCGCAGAGCCGAGGTTTCCGTAAGAGCTTGATCCGGAAAATTTAGCTGGCTAAAGAGATCTTGGCCAGTTTCGGCGCGAAAAGTCTCGGCCCAAGCCGAAACCAAGCCCTGGTCATTATAGAGCCAAGAGCCAGGGCCAAAATCGGCGACTAAAGCCAGATAATTGGGCCGGGCGTCAGTTAAGGTTAGGAAAAAAGAGCTAGAGGCGGTCAGAGCCAAAGACATTTGACCTTTGTCTTTGACCAGGACATCCAAATGAGCCATTAGTTCCGGACTCGAGCCGGTGGGGAAACTGAGTCGCGCGTTCGCGGTGGGTTTGGGCCCCAAAGCCTTAATTAAGGAGCTTAAGAGCGGATCGCTTGGGGGAATTGAGGCCCAGCCTAGGGCCTCTAAATCTAAAACTAGGGTGTCGATGGATAAATTATTCTGGCCAGGCCGCGAGGGATCCTCTGGTTGAGACCAATTAAATTTAGCCAAGGAAAATTCTGGGCTAACGAGCAGATCGCGTAGCTCAATACTTTGGGCGGCGCCGAGATAGGCTAAAAAGTTGACAGTTTCCAAGCCGAAAAGACCGTAAACGGCTAGGGGGTTTAAATCCCTAACTGACAATTGGTCAAACTGAAAAACGTTACGAGGGCTTTCGCGGTTAAAACCGGTGACCGTAAGGCTTTCTAGGGTTGAGCCGCGAAAATTCACTAGAGCTAAAGTCTCCACCTTTAGTTTAAGTTGGCTAGCCTCTAAATTTATGTCCAGATCGGTTAGTTTTAAATAACGAAAACCAAAATCCAAAAAATCCTCATCCGTCATCTCGGGGGTGGGGAGGAGATTAAGGCTAAAAGTGGCCACAGTTCCAGAAGGTATGAGGGGATTTTGGCTTTGGCTTTGAATCCGCCTTAGCTCCAAGGGGCTATTGACTAAAAAATCGCTCCATAGGCCAAGGCCTATGGTGGCTTTCAATAAGGCCCAAGCCGAAAGATTGTTGACGCGAGCCTCGGCGACGCTCAGAAGGCTATCTCCTGGGCCAGAGAGCTTTATGTCTTTAACGGTGAGGCTATCCAGAAAAACCCCGACTTCAATCTCCCCGGAGCTGATGGTATTAAATAAGGATTCTTCGCCTAAGTCGCGGTTCAGCCACATCTTGAGAAAAATTCGAGGTCCAAAAAAAACGAAAGCTAAGCTTATTAATAATAATAAGCTTAAGGCTAAAAGAGCTGATTTCCAGAGGGGTTTCCGGAGTTTATTCATGGCTGTTTCTCAGGATTTTTTTCAAGATTTTTCTTTCGGCCAAATAATTGGCCAAGAAATTAACAGAACCCGGTTAAGAAAAACCCGGATGAAAGCGCTTCATCCGGGTTACGTTTTTTAGGCCACTTTTCAAAAGCCCTTAGTTGGATGAAAGAGTATCTTCTTGGAACATAGGCTCGGCTGGCGTGAGATCCGTGAGTTTCAGCCAATTAAGCGAAATGGGCTTTTGCTCGTTGGCGCTTAAATAAATGTTTAAAGAATTTAAGACCGCCGCCTGGTCGCCTTTCAAGGCAATAAAGGAGTTGCCAGAAAAGGGCGGATCTGGGTTTGCGCCCACGGTTAGAGAGTGAGGGTTGTCAATTAAAAGCTCCAAAGCTTGAACCACGTCGCCCACGTTGGTGACGCCCTTAGCCATGAGAAACTCGTTAGCCCAAGCCCTGAGCAGGGGTTTAACGTTTTGGCGAACTTCCTCAATGGGGCGTTCTGACTCAGCCGCGATAATCCGCAGGATCTTGTCAAAAAGAGATTGATCGATCAGGGTAAAGCTTAAGCTAGACACGCCCACGTCCATGAGGCCTGGGACGGCCATAACGGCCATGGGATCGTTAAAGGAGATATTGTCCAAAGCCGCGACAAAGGTTTCGGTCAGGTTTACTAGGCTCGTCTCCCCGGAAAGGGTAAAGAGGTCATCCACCTTTAATTCGTTTTTGTTGGTTTTAAAGGCGCCCGAGGCGGGGTCGTAAGTTAAGGCGGAGACGTAGTTGAGCTTGAATTCTGTCTGCCCAAACTCTTTTCCAAACTTATAAGCGTTAGTGGTGAGCTTATCCTCGGGGTTGTCCACGGTGGGCAGATTTATGTAACCGCTTATCTCCGCGCTATTGCGTGGGGGCACGCGGCCACTTTTGAAAGGCCCGGTGATGACGGATTTAGCGATCCCAACCTTGAAGCCTTTATTAATTGTCGCGTGAAAATCGGTGACGGTAAAGTCAGTTAGATCATAAGGCAAGGAAAATAAATTGGCTAAGGTATAAAAACTACCGTATAACTCCATAATCTCGCCGGAAGATATCGCCCGCGTGGGCTCCAAGATGGTTCGAGCGGCTAGGCGCTCTAAGACCTGGCTGGATCTTTTCAATAGAGCGGTATAATCAAGGCCATTAAAGATTAAGGAGCCTAGCTTGACATCGGATTGAACTTCTGGGGAGTCGACGAAAAAGTCTAAGCCATTTAGGTAAAACTTATCGACTCGCCCATTGGCCACGACCCCTTGTTCCCGGACATCGGCCACCTTAAAAGAGAATTTGGCTTTTTCCGAGGGGAATTGGCCAGCCACGTTAAAGTTTTGGACGCGAAAATCTTGACAGGAGAGGGAGGTAAACAACTTAAAGATTAAAAGAGGATCCTCTATGGTGGTTAGGCCTTCGGCTAGGCGAGGAGCGACTATGTTGACTGGCCCGAAAGAAAGATCGATTTTATCTTGTTCTATTTTTTCCTTTAAACTAGATATGGAGAGCTTAGTTTCATTGACCAGGATTTTACCTACGGAAAAGCTCTGTATAAATCCTAAAGGGCCAGCGGTTTGATCCTTGGAAGAGGCCAAGAGCTTGACATCGGTCACGTTAAAGGTGTCCAGATTTATAAAGCCCTTCGCGTCGACCGCGTCAATATTGAGCCCGATTTTAGACAGGGTCAAATCTTCGGCGATGAGGGTTTCGCTTTGGGCTCGCCAATCGGTTAAGCCTAGAAGACGCTTTAATTGGGCAAGGCGCAAGCCATTTTTGATGGTGACCTTATCAATGTTGATGACTTGAGGCTTCGAGGGCGCGGGCGGGGTCGCGGACGTCGCTGAGGGTTCGCCTTCCGAAGTGGCCTGTTCGGGCTTAGGAGTTTCCGGGACGACCGTGATCTTTAGCTGGTTGACCGTTAAGGTGCGGTTGGCCAGCGAAAAATCATGAGCGCCGGCCTCCCATTTAGAGGGACCGCTGACGATGGAATTCATGGCGGTCTGGAAAGTCTCGTAGGCCTCATCAGCGAAGGAATTTTGGAAATGCCACCAGGCCCCAGCGGCTCCCACGGCCAAGACAACCAGAATGATGGCCACATTTCTAAACGTGTTGGAACTATTTTTCATGCGAAGCCTCTTTCCTATTTAGGGCGGAAAAGCGCTCATCAACCGCTAAAGGTTGTGGACGAGCCAAAAAGCGTCAAAAATAATATTTCAGTCAGTACCCCCAAAGGGGACTAGAAAACAAGAATCGAAAGTCAGAGCGAAAGTTATAGCCGAAAAGCCGGATGCCTTAAACTATTAATAATAGCGCGATTTGATTCTGTTGTCAAATAAAAAATTAAAAGTGTCATAATAACCGATAAAACATATAATTTAGTCTCTTTTTTAAAATTTTATACTTTCCAGGGCCTAAGAGAATTCTTTTGAGATGACCCTATTCTAAATTTAAGCCCTCAATTTAACCAAAAAAATATACCCGGCCTCGAAGACCAAAGAGATCAATTTTAGCCAGTTTAGGCGGTTGGCCAGTTTAAGCCTTTAAGTTGTATAATGCTCGGGCTAGATCTTTAAGGCCACTCTCCTCGCGGTCAAAACCTTAATCAAATTCTTTTAGGAGCGGATCATGAAAAAATCCCTAGGCCCCAAAACCTTGGCTTATCCTCTGCCGGCTTATTTAATTGGCACCTATGACCTCAATGGGCGGGCTAATATTATGACCGCCGCCTGGGCGGGCATAGCCTGTTCCGAGCCCCCGTGTTTGGCGGTGGGGATTCGGGCTGGGCGCTTAACCCATGAGTCGATCATTAAAAACCAAGCTTTTACGGTAAATTTTCCCAATTCTAGCCAAGCGGCCATAGTCGATTTCGCGGGCCTAGTCTCTGGCCGCCAGCGTGACAAATTCGCCGAGGCGGGTTTGACCGCGGTGGATAGCGCTTTGGTTAAAGCTCCCTACGTGGCTGAGTGCCCAGTAGTGGCCGAGTGCCGTTTGTACAAATCCTTGGAATTGGGCTCCCATACCTTGTTTGTGGGGGAAATTTTAGACATCAAGGCCGACGAGGGTTTAGAAAGCCCTAACGGCGGCTTGGATTTGGCCAAGGTCGATCCCCTGGTGTTTAATAGTGGCGGCCAATACCATAAAGTAGGCTCTGGAGTGGGCCAGGGTTTTTCCATAGGCAAAGCTCTAATTAAGAAATGATGGCGCTTATGGGGCTCGTCTTTTAAGCGTTCGGATTTTTAAGAGTTCCCCTTAGGCTAGCCAGATCAGGGATATTTTCGCTTATAAAATAGTCTTTGAGCTCGGCCAATATCCGTAAGGGCGACTTGGGATCGACTAAGATGGCTGTTCCTATTTGGACGGCCGAGGCGCCGGCGATAATAAATTCCGCCGCGTCCAAGCCCGTAAAAATGCCGCCCAAGCCGACAATGGGGATTTTGACCGCCTGGGCGGCCAGATAGACCTGCCTTAAAGCCAAAGGCTTAATGGGTTGGCCTGACAAGCCCCCGGTTATATGGCCGAGGGCGGCTTTTCGGGTTTTCGCGTCAATAACTAAGGCCGGCACCGTGTTAATTAAGGATAAACCCGTGGCTCCGGCCTCTTCGACTTTTTTGGCCAAAAGAGTTATGTCGCTGACCAAAGGGGGGAGTTTCACGAGGATAGGCTTGCCCTGGGCTTTTTTGACGGCCATCTCCGTTAGGCGAGCGGCTTGATCGGGATCCGCCCCAAAGGAGAGCCCCCCTTGAGCCAGATTGGGGCAACTGACATTTAGCTCTAAAAAATCCACAGCGGTGTCGCTTAAGATTTCGGTCACTTGGGCGTATTCTTCCATCTGTCGACCAATGACATTGGCCCCAACCGTCGCTCCGCGATCTTTTAAAGGATTTAAGGCTTTTTGGACAAAAGCCTGAACGCCCATATTTTCTAAGCCAATGGCGTTGACTAAACCGCCCGCGGCTTCCACGACTCTCGGACCGGGATTGCCTGGCCAGGGCGCGAGACTCACTCCTTTACAAATGACCGCCCCTAAGCTTTCTGGCGGGCAAAATTGGGCCAGTTCCAAACCATAGCCAAAGACCCCAGAAGCGGCCATGATTGGATTTTTGAGGGAAAGGGAACCGAGAGCGGCGTTGAGAAATGTCATGGTTTATTCCAGTCAAAATTTAGGCCATCAATCGTTGGTCCATCTTGGCAAAGCCGTAGCCTAGTTTGATCGAGGGTCAGGCGGCTACAGGAGAGACAGACGCCTAGGCCGCAAGCCATAAAAGCCTCAGCCGAGGCGTAATATTTGACGCCATGGGCTTTAGCTAGGGGCGACAAGGCGGCCAATAAGCCTATGGGGCCACAAGCGAAAATATTTCTTTTTTCCTCGGCCAGGGCTTTAGTCAATAGATCCGTGACTCGGCCTTTTTCTCCATAACCCAAGCCATCCTCAGACGTGGCCAAAAAACCTGGGGCCCAAGAATTTATATAATCGCGATCGATGAGGGATTGACCCAGCCTTTCCCCATAGAAGAGAGTGGCTGGCTCTTTTTGGCTTTGTAAGAGGCTAGCCATGGGGGCGAGGCCGATACCGCCAGCCACTAAATAGATAGGCTTTTGGGCGAAATTAGGATCCAAGGCCAAAAGGCCTTGACCCAAGGGCCCGGTGATTTGGATGAGGTCGCCGGGTTGACATTGGGCGAGAGCTTCCGTGCCTTGGCCCACGACCCGGAACAAAAAATCCAATTCCCCAGTTTGTGGCGAAAAGCGGTGGACGGAAAAAGGCCGATCCAACAAAGGAAACTCGCCCTTTAAAACGCGCAATTTGGCGAAAATACCCGGATCCGCGTAGTCGCCTGGTGGAGCTTGGATGGTCAGCTGAAACGCGCCTTGGCCGCGCCCCACAATTTTTTTGACCGGGACAAGGGAAATTTGAGCTTGGTTAGTCATGGGCGATCCCAGCTAATAAGGCGAATCGACCATCGTCGCCGCGACGGTGGCTATAAAAATCTGGCTGGCATTTGGTGCAGATACCAGCGATTTCAATATTTTGGGGTTTAAGGCCCGCTTGGGTCAACTGCCAATGGCTAATGGCCCAAAAATCAAAATAATGATTTTTGGGGTTTTGAAACCGCCAAAATTCTTCGGGCAATTCCTTCTCATAATGAATAAACTCCGCGCAACAAGGGCCGAGGGAAGGGGAAATCCCAGCCAAGAGCTCCGCGGGCGGCAAGCCAAAGCGCTTATTTAAAAAAGAGACGGTTTGGCCGAGGATATTTTGGACGGATCCGCGCCAGCCGCTATGAGCCAAGGCTAAGGTTTGGCTTTGGGGGTGATAGAGGATTATGCCTTGGCAATCGGCCAGTTTTATTAATAAAGCCTCCCCAGGATTCTGGTCAGAAGGCCTAGTGACCAAGGCGTCGTAACCGGAAATAAGCTCTTTTTGGCTTCTGGGGTGATAAGGTTTTTGAGGATCGCAGAGATAAACGTTAGCTGAGTGGGTCTGCCCAACAAAAACCGCTGGCCCTAAGCCTAAGGCGCTTTCGGCTAAGCTCAGGCTAGCCAAGACCGTCGACTCCGGAGCTTGGCGGCCAAAGGCGAAGGTGAGGTCGCCGCCTAACTCGCGAGAGGCGTGGCGAGCGAAGACCCCGTGTTTTAATTGGGGATAGGGGGCCAAGATATCAAAGACGTAATAGACTAGGCCCTGATGATAACGAGCTTCCATTTCTAGGCGTTCCAAAAAAATTGGGTTTTTGGGCGGCTAATTCCGCTCCCAAACTATATAACAGAATTTCTTCAGCAAATACAGATGGTCTGTTTCAGTTCCAGGGAGCGCTCGGATAAGTTCGTTTAGCGCCTGGCTCAATAGAAAAGCCAGGCGGGCATAGCCATATTTCTTCCGTAACCATCCAAAGAATTTGATTGCGGCTACGCGGCTGGAATTAATAAATATCATTAAACGATATTGAAGGTAGCCATAACTAACATATGACTACCATTAAGCAAACCATGGATATTCCATCTGATCGGCCTTTGAGGCTGGATTTAGAGTCGCCAGATAGACTGCCTCATTTCTTCTGTCACGGGAAGCTGAACTCATTGGAAGAGCCTGAGTTTTTAAAATAATCGCAAGAATAAATTTTTACATATAGTAAATCAAAAGACAAAAATTATATTATTTGACTATATTAGCTTAAATAGACTTGGTTCAGTAATAGATAATCAGATGTTCAGCTGTAGTTGATGTTATAAGCCAATATCAAGCGTAAAAACTAGATATTTAATTAATATTACATAACCAGGGCTTTGAGCCAAGGCGCGCGCGAGCTTAGGCAAAAAATAACACCAGAAGCGAAAACCAAACTATTTAGCCGTTTAACTCATGAGGTAGCTCAATCATCGCGAGCGGGAAAATCGGTTAACCAGGGCCAAAGGGGAAAAATGATAAATTTTTTCTTGACTTTTCGATAGGCTTATGAGATAAAAAATTCTTCAAAAATTGGGGATATTGAATTTGGCTCTTCAATTTTTTTTAGGATATTTGTTCTAGTTACTGTGATGTCTCTGAAAAGTTATGTAAAGATTAGAGTATTTTGACATGTTTCATTCTTATTAATGTTAAAATTAATTTAATCATAAATTATTTGATAAATTTTTAAGTTAATATAGTTTTTTATTTTTCATTTTGGGCTAAAGTAGTGTCCGAGCAACTTTGAACAGTCGTTCGGCTTCGGTGAGTTTTCTTCCATATAGAGAGGTGATTAGCTAATTACCAAAATTTAATAACATAGCGGACTTGAGAATCTCTATTCTTTAGAGACGGAATCTCGTTAAAATCGAGAGCGAACCCATCGCTGTAAGTCCTTCGATATTATCGAAACTGTTTTGGCCACAGAGAGCCACTGGGGAAACCTGGGAAGGTCGCCGAAACAGGGGACAAGCCAGAAGACACTTGTGTCCGCGTCTTGGCTATCTGAACCGCGCCCATAATTACTTGGTCGCTCGCGCCCTAAACTGAGTATTTAGTTTGGTTGGCGATTAAATCAGATTACCATTGGACAATAAGGATAAACCATCATAACAAGGGTGATGGTAACAATCCTACAAGGGGAGTTTTGATGAAATTCGTTGATTTTTTTGTTTTGGTTTCGTGTTTTTTCCTAGCATTTATCATATTTTTGCCGTTAGACTCCAACGCGCAGGAAACAGGGGAAATAAAAAATGAAAAATTATCCCCGATACTTATCCAATCTGAAATGGATAAAGTTGAGTTGCCTGGCGGATTTATTTATAAAAACGCCAGAAATGGCGTTTTGGGCGGCATGGATATCATGGATATCCCGTTTACCCAGTTTAATTACACCGAAAAAACAGTTAGAACCTTCGGTGACTCTAGTTTGCCATTGAATCTAGTTCTTATTAATAATCCTTCCATCAGAACAAGCAATACCTCACCGATGTATTCAGATTTTTCCATACGTGGCATCAACGCAAATGGCAACAACTTTTATTTAAATGGCGTTCCTAATCTTTTCGCTCAGTTTCTTACGCCTCCCATGCATATTATAGGCAATATAGACATAATGTCTGGCCCTAACACCGTACTTAATGGCTCAACCACCTCCGTAAATGGCGTTAATGGGCATACGGCGCCAAATGGCGTTATTAGCGTCACAACCAAAAGAGCCACCGCCGAGCCTATAACACGATACACTCAAACATTTTCTGGCCGTAGCTCGTTTGGAGAATATGTGGATTTAAGTAGGCGTTTTGGCGAAAATAAAGCCTGGGGCTTTAGGGTCAACGCGGAACACCTTGACGGCGATCTAGCGGTCGCTGGCATGGCTAGGGAAGCGCGGAACGCGTATATAAATATTGATCATGTGGGCGAAAATAATTTTACCAATTTTTTTATTGGTTATTTTGACGTCCACGTAACAGGTGGCCAAAGATGGTTTGATGTCCATAACAGTAGCCTAAGCCTTGTGGACGCGCCAGACTCAAGCCGGAGCTTTGACTACAAAGGCATGAAAAAAATTCAGCGTGGATATATGTTTACGCTTAACCATGACCAAAAAATTACTGATGACTGGAATGTATTTATTAATTTTGGCATGACTGATAGAAGTGGCTCTAAATATGATAATAATGGTGGTTCTCTCGGTCTTATAGGTCATACAGGTATTATTGAAGATGAGCTTTTAAATCAAATTGAAGCGAATAGGAATGAGTACGCTCAAATTGGGATAAAAGGTAAAATAAAAATGGGCGAGGTTACCAACAACCTTTCGCTGGTCTGGGATTGGTCATGGACAAAAAATTATACCACCGGCTCGTCTGTCATAGGCTCATCCAAAAGCTTAACTGGTAGCGTCTTTCATGGCGTAACCGCCAATGACCCTTTGCCGGTTGGTGGACGGGCCCCGTTGTCTAACCATGAAATCACAAAATCAATTACGTTCGCTGACCATTTGGAATATAAAAATTTTGGCCTGATTTTCGCTTTACAAAGACGGGAAAACGATTTTAGGTCGTTTAACGTATCGGGCGCGCAAACTGAGAAAAGCAATCATCTCGCGACCACGCCATCATACGCTATTACATTTAAACCAATTGATAATTTATTGATTTACGCCAGTCATTCCGAAAGTTACACTAGAGCTAGAACGATCGGGACGCAATACGCCAACTCAGGCGAATTGGTTAAACCAGTTAAAAACAAACAAAATGAAATAGGCTTAAAATATCAAAATAATGATTTTATTACCACGCTTAGCCTATTTTCGGTCGACCAAAAAAGTTTTCGTGTTGAAACAATAAATGGCCGTGATTATCAATTTGGCGATGGAATAAACGATTATAAGGGCGTTGAATTAAATTTTAACGGTAAGCTTATTCCACAATTTAATTTAATGGGCGGCGTGCTCTACCTAAACGCTAAACGCAAAAAAACTGAGAATGGACTTTATGATGGAATGTATGTCCAGGGCGTAGCCAAATGGAGTGGAGTTTTGGCGGGCGAATATGAAATCAACTCCCAAAACGCGGCTATAGCGCGTCTAGTTTATAGTGGCCCAGCGTATGTAACTAACGGTAATAAGGTTAAGTTGCCACCCTGGTATTCTGTTGACCTAGGGTATAGGTTTGAGATGACAATTCATAACGTGCCGATTACGCTTCGGGCGATGTGCTATAATTTGTTGGATAGGGATTACTGGATTGGCCGAGGTGGCTCAAATGTCATTGGTCTTTCCATGCCCAGAACCTTAAGTTTATCGGCGCAATTCGATTTCTAATTCTTATCTAATGGAATCAGTTTTCCTCGATACGCGATATAAGGCGGCTAAAAGAAAAAAAATAATTCTTATTGTTTTAGCCGCCTTGTTAGTCGTTGTCCTTGGCGCGTGGTTTGCCTC
>JAISWW010000273.1 GCA_031270705.1 Deltaproteobacteria bacterium | reverse complement strand
CCCGTGATCGCTAAAAGTTGTCGGAAAAATAAATTGCCTCCCGTGATCGCTATACCCATGTAAATTATTAAAAAATTGCTATTATTTAATCTATTATTCAGCTATATACCTTAAGCTATGTTTTGAAGATAGACTGTCGTACATAGTTAAAATTAATGTTTTTCAACGTTTTTATTTATTTAAACATCTTTACTTTATTTATTATAACAATATTTTAATTTATTAATCTAAATTTATAGTTAATTTATAATATTTTAAACGATAAATATAGTTTACAGAAATAATTTATTATATATCTTTAAATTAGTTTTTAATCTATTTGTTTACACAATATTTATGACTAATAAAAGCGAGCCAGGGCTAAAAACGCCTAGACCCGGTCGAGGCTAACGTCTTGAATTTTATTTTATTTTTCTATATTGTCTTAAAGATAAGTTTGTCTACTGAGCGCGGAAATAGGGGATTTATTTTTCCCCAGTAGCGCCAGCCGCTATTCCGAGCCCTTAACCTAAAGACGCCGTTTTTCTTTTAAGCTTTCCGCCTTAAGAGGATCAATAATTTACGTAATCCCTGGCGCCGCGAAGCGCCAATCCATCTTCCCCTACCCTAAGGAGGTCGCTTATATCCTAGGCTCGTCTTAGGTGGAGCGAACAATTTTATGTTTAAAAAAATTCTCTTAAAAAATCTTCTGGCCCTCGTGGCTTTGGTCTGTTTTGGCTCTTTAGCCTTAATCGCCTGTAGCGAACCCCCGGCCCCGGCCCCAGCTCCTCCCAAGCCAGCGGCGCCCGCGGCCCCTAAACCCGCTCCGCCAGCTCCGGCTCCGGAAGCCACTCCGCCCGCGGGCGCCCCAGCGGATACTCCGCCCGCCCCTGAAGCGACAACCCCTCCCGCTCCCCCGGCTGACGCCCCAGCGGCTGACGCTCCGGCGACCGACGCTCCCGCGGCCGACGCTCCAGCGGCTGACGCTCCAGCGGCTGACGCCCCAGCGGCCGACGCTCCAGCGGCTGACGCTCCGGCTAGCAACTAATTTCGGCCTCTTTTGGCCAAAAAACCCGGAGTGGCCCCGCCACTCCGGGTTTATGATTATTCAGTCCTTCTTTTGCCTCAAAACCCTATATGTAGACCTTGCCTTGAATCAAAACCAAAAAAATTCCATATTTTAGCCAAAATCTCTGGCTTAAAAACGGATTTCCTAGTAAAATCGCCAGAGTATCAAGGCCAAGTTCGGAGAAAAGTCTATGATTTCCAAAGCGGTAATTTTTGATTTAGACGGCACTATTTTAGATACCCTCCCTGATTTAGCCAATAGCCTAAACTTGGCTCTGGCCGCCGCCGGTTTTCCGACCCTGGATTTACCGACTTTTCGCCCCATGGTCGGGAACGGCATGACGAAGATGATCGAAAGGGCTTTGCCTGAAGGGCGCCGAGATTCGGAGACCCTCGGGCGGATTCTCGGCCATTTCAAAAAAGAATACGCCCTCCGTCAGTGCGATCAAACGCGCCCTTACGCGGGGATTCCAGAATTACTAGCCCAACTGCTAGCCCAAGGCTGGACTTTAGGGGTTTTATCCAATAAGGATCAAGAAAACGCCTTGGCCGTGGTTAATCACTATTTTCCCAAGACTTTCTCTCAAATTCTCGGCGTCAAACCCGGAGCCCCAACCAAGCCCGATCCCTCCGGCGCCCTGGAATTATGCCGGGCTTTTGGGCAAGAGCCAAGTCAAGTCGTTTACGTGGGCGATAGTGGCGTGGATATGGCCACGGCCAAAGGGGCTGGTTGTCCGCCCATTGGCGTGGCTTGGGGCTTCAGGCCGCGAGAAGAGCTCATAGCTGGCGGGGCCTTGGCTATTTTGGCCCAACCTTTAGATTTTTTCGATGTTATCCAAAAACTGTGATCTAATACCTCAAGATCCCCAAAACCCCATCGAGCGGCCCAAGCTCACCAAAAGGCCGGAGCCTGAGCCCGCGCCTGATTGGGCCCTGGGACTACCGCCCAGTCCACCGGGCTTTGTCCGGGCGGCTTTGACTGGCAACATGGGTTCGGGCAAATCCACCGTGGCTGAGCTCCTGGTGGCTTTTGGGGCCGAGCTCATTGATTTTGACGAGCTGGCCAGATTTGTCTTAAGCCCGCGATCCGAGGGCTGGACGAAAGTCGTGGAGCTTTTTGGCCCCAAGATCGTCCTTAAGGATGATAATTTGGATCGCCCCAAAATCGCCTCCCTCGTTTTTAAAAATCCCTCAGCCCTCAAGGCTTTGGAAGACATCATCCATCCTTTGGCTTGGCGTCTCATGCTCGATAGACTTAATGAGCTCAAAGACAGCCCCATGGTCGTCATAGACATACCGCTTCTTTTTGAGGCGGGCGTCAATAGCCTTTTTCGCCCGGTCATTGTCTGCCACGCGGATTACAACACGCGCTATCAACGCTTAAGAGCTAGAGATCCCAAGAGATCGCGTCGCCTGACCAAAAAGATGCTCGCTAGTCAATGGCCCGTGACCGAGAAAATTCGCTTGGCGGACGCCATCATCAATAATACTGGCTCCTTTGTCCAGCTGATCCGGCAAACCAAAGCTCTTTGGCTAAAACTGACCAGCCAACCAGATAAACCCGCGTGACCAATAAGCCCCGAAACGCCGAGCCTTGGGCTCCATTGGCTCAAAGGATGCGACCGCGCGATCTCGACGAATATGTGGGGCAAACCCATTTGGTGGGCCCAGGCCAACTCTTGCGCTTAATGTGGGAGGAGGGGCGAATCGCGCCTTTGATTTTTTGGGGACCGCCGGGCGTCGGCAAAACCACTCTTGCCAGAATCTTGGCCCAAAAAGCCGAAGCGGGCTTTGTGGAGTTTTCGGCGGTCTTGGCTGGTCTCAAAGACGTCCGCGAAGTCGTGGCCCAGGCCCAAACGCGGCGGCGCCTAGAGAACCAAGGGACTGTCCTTTTTGTGGACGAGATTCACCGCTTCAATAAAGCTCAGCAAGACGCTTTTTTGCCCCACGTGGAAAACGGGCTCATCTGTCTCATTGGGGCCACCACGGAAAATCCCTCTTTTGAGATTATCCCGGCCTTAATTTCTAGAACCAGGGTTTTGGTTTTAGAGCCTTTAAACAAAGACGATTTAAGGCTACTCACGCGCCTAGCCTTAACCGAGGCGAGAGGTTTAGGCTCTCTTAAAGCCAGCTTAAACGAAGAGGCTTTTAATTATTTAATTCAAACTTCGGGTGGGGACGCCCGCTCTTTATTAAATTCTTTGGAATTGGCGGTCAGCCTAACCAAGCCTAGCTCCGCGGGCGAGAGATTAGTGACTTTGGCCACTTTAGAGCAAGCTGTTCAGAAAAAAGCTTGGCGCTATGACAAAGACGGGGAAGAACATTACAATCTGATTTCGGCTCTCCATAAATCTTTGCGCGATAGCGACCCGGACGCGTCTTTGTATTGGCTGGCCAGAATGTTAGAAGGCGGGGAAGATCCAGTTTATCTCTTGCGCCGCATGATCCGCTTCGCGAACGAGGACGTGGGCCTCGCCGATCCGGTGGCTTTGATGTTAGGGGCGGCGTGTTTGGATAGCTATAGGCTTTTGGGCTCCCCGGAAGGGGATTTGGCTTTGGCCCACCTGGCTATCTATTTGGCCTGCGCCCCCAAATCCAACGCCGTGTACACAGCCTTTAACCAAGCCCGCTCCGACGCTAGAGAATTTGGGCCTTTGCCGGTTCCGCTCCAAATCCGCAACGCCCCCACCAAGCTCATGAAAAATTTGGGCTATGGCCAGGATTACCATTACGCCCATGACTATGAGGACGCCTTAGTCGATCAAGAACATTTTCCCGAGGCTTTGCTGGGTCGTCAATATTATTTTCCCACTACCCGAGGCCGCGAAAAAGTGGCCGCCGATTATCTCAGTTTAAGAAAAGCCCGGCGCGAAGCCAAAAAAGCTACCCCGAAAAAAGATGGTCAATCATGAGCCAAAACGCCCAGAGCCCCTCTATCATTATTGATTATTTTTTGCGCTCCCCAGAGCAAGATCTGGAGAAACTGGCCAGTCTCCCCCAATTGGCTAGTAGAAAGGTCATCTGGATCAAAACCCCCCTCTTATCAAATAACCAAGGGTTTACGACCACTTTAAACGCCTTGGCCCAAAAAGCCCTGGACATCTGGCCACGTTGGCATGATCCGGCCATTAGCCAAAGACTCGCCAAATTAAGCTGGCCCTTAACCGATTCTGACAAAGAGAGCCTTAGCGAAATAGTCAAGCTCAATCCCAAAATCACTCTCATGTGGCTGAACGCGGTGGTGGAAAAAGTCTTTCAAGGCGAGCTACCCATTTTAGGTCGCAAAGGCTCGCCGCGGAGCGATATCTGGCAATTGGCTCTGGCCATTGGCCGGGAATTGGATCTCTTGGCTTATTATGTCGAGTGGGATTGTCAGTCTTTGGAGCCCGTGGGTTGGAAAAGAGCCATAAACATCATTCGACGCCTCATTAAGGTGGATACGGTCGTCTTTTTGCCGAATTATTTCGCCGAGCCGCCATTGGCCAATCTTTTGGCCAACAAAGCCCAAGCCTTAACCAATCCGGCCAAACGTAAGCCTTTAATCCCGACTTTGATCGACCCGGCTCCCACCGACCAGACTCTCAATGACCCGACTCCCATCGACCCAACTTCTAGTGAGCCGACCACCCCAAGCGACTTAGCGGAGGATCTAAACAAGGAAGCGGCTAGCCAAGAAAGCGAGTCTCTTACCCCCGACCAAGACGCGCCCTATAGCTCGCCCCCTACCTCGGTTCATAGCCCGGTTCCTAGCTCGCCATATAACTCGGCCCCAGAAGAGAGCCAAGAAGGTCTGGCCACCTTGGGCCGGCTTCTAGCCGTCTCCGCGAGACCGACCGGGGGTTGGCCCAATTTTGTGGCCGAAAAACTGGCCCAAAACGAGATCTTACGCGATCTCTTTACGGCCAACGCTCGTTTAGGCGTCATGGACAAACAACCTGTTATCGCCGATTTTCTCGGCCCCAATAATTTAGCGGTTATAATCGACACCTTTAACCCTAATCCCGCGCCCGCCGATTTTTCCTGGGACAAGCGCTTTGACTTTTATCTTTTATCCCGTGGTTACCGGATCTTAAGAATAGCCGACCGCGAGTTAGCTACTGAGCCCGAGACGGCCTTGGCCATAATTTCTGAGTTAGCCGCGCCAACTAAGGAAACCACCTGGATAAAAAACAATTATTCCGCCAAAGGCCAGCCTCAACCCAATAGTCGCCCCGAACAAGTTCTAGGCGCTTTTATAACGCGTCACAAAAAATTAAAGGATCTCTTTTATTTTAACAAGTATATTTTTATTGAGGATCACCGCAGTAACGCCACGGTTTTTTGGCCTAACGGGGCCTTGGTGGTGGACATTGACCAAATGCCCAAAACCCAAAAATGGGAAAAATTCCAAGCCGAGCGCCAGAGGGAGAGAATTTACGCCCGAGCGGGCCTAACGATTTGCCATTTGACGGACGTGGAGATTCTCCATACCCCCAATGAGGCCATTAAAAAATTAAACTTTCTAGTTGATCTGATCATTAAACGCTTGATCTCTTAAAGTCAAAGACGGCTGAGAAACCAAAAGCCTTACGCGCTAGAGTTTTTTTGGCCATCTTTAGACTTAAAACCCAAATGAGGCGACGATGTCTTCTTTAAAGCCTTTGGAAATCTTAACCCTTTGGAATCTGGCTAGCTGTGGCGGGGGCCAATGGAATACGGATCTTAAACCAGTTTTAACCGCTCATAGCCGCGAAAAATTAAGGGCCTTGGGCTTATTAACGGCCCAAAAGCAAAATTGCGAAAAACTGGGCCGGATTTCTTCTATCTTATATTTGAGCTTGACCGAGGCTGGCTGGGCGGCCCTTAATCGCCCCAACGAGACGCCCTTGGTCTGCAGAACTCACTCTGGCTCGGAAATTTTAGGGCGTTTAGCCTTAACGCTCACGAAATTCCTCTCCCAAAGCCAGCTAAATCTGGCCACCATATTTCAGAGCGCCCCCACAGCCCCAACTTGGCCCGTAAAATCTCCAATTCCCCTCTGCCCAGAAAAAATCGCGGAGCCAAAAAAGAGAGCCAAGCCCCCAAAGAGAGCGGAACCAGCCAAAATCTCGCCGCCCCAACTCGGATCCGGCTCTTTTAGACTTAATTTAAGCGATATCGAGCGCCGCTTAAAAACCTTGGCCCAGACCAAAGCCCAACCGGGCGGCGGTCTTAAATTAGCGGATCTTCGCCCCTCTTTCGCGGATTATCCGCGGCTAGCTTTGGACAAGGCTTTATTGGCTCTCCAAAAAGAAAACGCCTTAGTCCTTTTTGAGATGGTCGACCCCTTAGCCATAGCCCCAGAAGATCATGAGGCGGCCTTAGTATTGGAAGGCGTGGCTTTCCACCTTCTCTATCTTAATGGGTGAAGACATGGCAAATGACGAATCCTTGGCCCTGGAGCCGGATTTAGCGAGCCCAGACTCGTTGCCTAGCGAGCTGGCCGATTCAATGGCCTCGCCGGACGAGAACGCGTTAGTCTTAGACGCGCCCCCAGAAGCCATTCCGCCGCCCAACGCGCTAGCCTTAGACGCGCCCTCAGAAGCCGTTCTTTCGCCCGAAGCCTTGAACCAAAAAGCCGTCCAAGCTCTGGCCGAGGCCAATCTTAACTGGGTGCGGCAAACTCAAAATATCTGGGACGATCATGACGACACGCCCGAGATTCACGCCCTGATCCGGGCCAAATTCAACCGGCGTCTCATTGCCCTCAAAAAATCCAGGGCCACTAGCTCTTGGCCAGGTTTAGTTATCATCGGCAATCCTGGGGCCGGCAAAACGCATCTCTTGGGCTCTTTTTATCGGCAAACTTTGGCTAAAAAAGGCTTTTTCCTCGTGGTGGACATGATCGGGGTCAATGCCTTTTTTGACACCGTGGTGGAACATCTTTTAAATTCCTTGGCCGCCCCGGATCCGGATGGCCGCACCCAGGCTTTGCGGCTCGCGGAAAATATTTTGACTATTTCTTTGGATCCTGGCCAAACTCTGCCCGCCAATTTTGACGAGTGGCTAGCTTCGGCCCCCTTTGAGAAACTTTGCCAAATAATCTCGTCCACCATCAAACGCCTCCATTTAAGAAGCGGGATTCAAAATCTGGCCAACCGTTTTGGCGACATTATCCGAGCCCTTTTTTTCTTCTGCTCCAAAAGCCAAACTATTTCTAATTATGGTCGCCTCTGGCTCCAGGGCCTTTTGGATCGCCAAAACCAAACGCTGGACAAATTGCGTTTCTCTGGCCAAAGACTTTCGCCCGACATCGTTGTCCAGGGTTTGACTTGGCTGATGTCCCTGAACGGCTCTTTTTCCGTCTTGGCTATTGACCAGTTGGACGCCCTCATTAAGCTCCACGCCATTACTTTAAACGCGGCTAGCGCCGGCGACAACTCGGGCTTCTTGGCCGCTAACCGCGTCCTCAATGAGGTGAGCGCCGGTTTAGGAACCTTAATCAACATTACTTATAAATCCACCACGGTCTTAAGCCTTCTGCAAGATACTTGGCAATCGCTTCTGAAATTTGGCTTGACCCCGGCTATCCAGCGCTATAACGCTCCGTGGTTTCTAAATAAAATTGAAAAGGGCGAGCATATGGCCGATCTTCTGGCCAAACGCCTGGCCCCTTCTTTCCTAGCCCATGATCTGGTTCCGCCCTATCCCAGCTGGCCCTTCGCGCTACCAGCTTTAGAGGAGATGGCCGGTCGCCTAGATCCCCGGCGGTTACTCATTAAATGCGAAAAATATTTGGATAATTGTTTGGA
>JAISWW010000263.1 GCA_031270705.1 Deltaproteobacteria bacterium | reverse complement strand
CGACCCCCATTTTAAAGCGCCGGCCCAATTTGCCGGAAAACTTGGCCCGGGCCATTGACGAGGCTTTGGTCGACGCCCCGGCCATCAAACACCAACAAGCCTTAAGCTTAAAGTCAGCTTTGATCAAAGCGGCCCATTTAGATGGCCTAATCCCGGATATTAAGCCATGAGCGCTGATAATAGCTCCACTTTAGGCACGGCTTATTGCCCTAAATGCCGGACTGGCTATCGATTGTCGCCGGCTAACTTAGGGCGACGCTCCATTTGCGTTAAATGTGGCCAAAATTTTCATTTATTGCCCTTAGCCCAAGAATCTCCCACCCGTTGGCTCGACACCTCGGCGGCCTTAAACGAGTTAGCCACTAGAGTTTGGGAGAAAGGCTTGGATTTACGGGTCGGCCAAGTCGTCTTAGGGGTTTACGTGGTTCAAGATCTTTTGGGTCGCGGGGGCTTGGGCCAGGTTTTTCGGGTGCGACATCGCGATTGGCGCAAAGAGTTAGCCTTAAAATTGCCTTATCACAGCGTCATGGAGCCCCATTATTTCCAGAACCTCAAAAACGAGGCCGAAACCTGGGTGGGCTTGGGCCTCCATCCCCATGTGGTGACCTGTTATTACGTTCGTCCTCTCATGGGCGTGCCCTCCATATTTATGGAATACGTCTCCGGGGGCTCTTTAAAGGAACTTTTGGAGCCCAAGGGTCAGACCCAGTTGCCGCCTTTGTTCCATGGGGACGAAACCACGCGGGCTCTTCGGATTTTGGACATCGCCATCCAAGCTGGCTGGGGTCTTGAGTACGCCCATAGTCGCGGCGTTTTGCACCTGGACATCAAACCCCAGAACTTTTTGGTGGAAGGGGAGACGGGCCGGATTTTGGTGACCGATTTTGGCTTGGCTCGGGCGGCCAAAGAGACCAAATCCCCTTCGGACAGCGCTTCTTTGTGGCCCGGGGATCAGAAAAACGGCCTCAACAAGGAAGAGCTGACCAAAACGAGCTCCAATCCCAAAAATCCGACCGCGCCTGAGGGGCCGGTGGGCTTTGGAACGCCCCAATACATGTCGCCTGAGGCCATGGAAAAGCGTCTTCCAGGGCAGAGTTTTGATCTTTGGGCTCTGACTTTGACTATTTTGGAGATGTTTATAGGTCAGCGCCCCTGGGAAAACGGGAGCGCCGTGGGCGTGGCTTTGGAGCAGTTTTTGGCCGCGGTTCGGCCCATTACGCCTCCGCCGCCGGCGGTGATGGTTTTTTTTCGAAGGGCTCTCCATACTGATCCGCAAAGGCGTTTTCAGAGCGCCGGGGAATTGGTAGCCGAATTGGAGAGGATCTATTTGGAGATCGCCGGCAAAGAGTATTTTCGGGTCAAACCCTTCGCCGTGCCGGACTCCGCCGATAACCTCAATAACCAAGCCGTCTCCTTTTTGGATTTGGGCCGCCACGAGGAAGCCGAAAACCTCTGGAAGGAAGCCCTGCGCGACGAGCCGAGCCACGTGACCGCTTTTTTTAATTTGGCTCTTTTTCGCTATCGCCACGCGGGCTTGACCAAGGAGCTTTTTAAGGGTCAGCTCGCGGATTTGGTGCGTTTGGGGGCCGGGCAACAGGTTTTTGATCTGCCTTTAATGTTGTGCGCGGGTTACTTGGAAATGGGTTTATGGGCCGAGGCTGGTCAGGCTTTACAAACTTATAATGGCCCGGCTTTAAATCATGAGGCCCGCCGTTTAGGCGAGATCCTGGAAAAAGGCCGTCATGGCCAAGGCCAAATTGAAAGAGCCAAACCGGCCATGTTCCATCTCTCGCGCATTCGGGAGCGCTCGGACAACGAGTTAGGGGCCAAGCTCTTGGTTCCTCTATTGGCCCAGGCTCGGACTTGCCTGAGCCAAAAAGACTTGGGCGGGGCTTTGGATAAATTAAAGGAAGCTCGGCGTTTGCCTGGCCAAAACCAAGCGTCCGAGGCTTTGGCTCTGTGGCGCGGCCTCTATAACCGCCTAACCAGGGTCGATTTACGGGATATCTGGGAAGAAAAAGCCTTAAGCGGCCAAACTACTGGCGAATTGGCCGCTTATGGTCAAAACATGTTGGCTTTGGCTAATGGCAATCGGCTCTCTTTTTGCCGCAACTTTAACACGCCTTTAGCCATGACCGTGGACGCCAAATTAGCCACCACCCCGGTGGCTTTGGCCGCCCGCGACTCCGGGGATTTGGTGGCCACCTTAACGGCTGAGGGGCATTTGTGGCTTTTTGATCCGCAAACTGGGGCCGGGGCTGGCCAAACCAGGGCCCACGCCCAACCGGCCAAAGCTCTTCTTTTTAGCCCCGACGGTCGCCGGCTTTTTACGGCGGGGACGGAAGGGGAGCTGAAAATGTGGGACACCGGCCATGGTTACCTCGACAAAGGGGCCCCCATGCTGGTGCGGAAAATATCCGATCAGCCCTTAAACGCTTTGGCCATCTCGCCCAATGGCCGCTTATTGACAGTCTTGGATGGCTATATGGAGCATCGCCTGTCCGCCGAAAAACCCAATGGCCCTATTAGATCCTGGCCTTTGGAGATGGATAAAGGCCCCGGCTCCTTAAATTATGGGGGCGAGCCGCCATTCGAGGCCACGGCTTTGGTCGCGGATCCATTTAATAGGTATTTAATAGCTGGCCATGTCCGAGGCTTAAGTTTTCATCCTCTCTTTGACACGGATTGGCAACTGGAGCTAAGCGAATTGGCCGCGCCCGTGACGGCCGCGGCCATCAGCCCCGACGCCCGTTTATGGGCCGTGGCCATGGCTGACGGACGATTATTGGTGGGCTTGGCTCCCAATAACACCAAGGGCTCTTTTTTGCCCATTAGGCGGTTGGAAGCCGGCGGCGTCAATTTTTTGCGTTTCACCGCCGACAACGCCTCCCTTTTAACCGTGGGGCAGACAGGTTTGGCCATCTGGAGCTTGGATTGGAACTTGGCTTTGCCCACAAATTTGAGTTGGGACAAGAAATCTGAGATGATCTTAAGTAATTTTTTGGTTCGTCAAGGCCAGATCCATTACGCCGAGAACTTGGGCCCGGCCTTAATGGAGTCTTTGGCCTCGGCGGGACTTTTGGGCTTAGACGAGCGAGCGGTACACAAACGCCTCCGCGACGCTATTGACAAGCGTCTGGCCGAAAGCTAAAAACATTCGGCCTTACTATTTTAAGGCGGCCCTTATGAGCGAAGACCCGAAAAAACCATCCAATAATAATGATCCAAACGAGCCTTCAGAGCCTTTTGATCGCCTAGAATTCATGCGCGAAGTTCGGCGAGAATTTTTGGCTAAGCTCGATTTGCCCGAAAACACTAAGCCCGAGCGCGTTCTTTTAATGACTCGCCTCAAAGAGGAAATGGCCAAAATCCGCGCTAAAACAGGCCAAAACCATTAAAATTTTTAAAAATCTTTTAGCCCTGGCCTCTGGGGCGAAAAGAATCTAGTTTAAAATTAAATTTTGGATTATAATTATTTTCGTAAGTTTTTTGGCAAAACTAGACGCGGTGTTTGTTTAGGCCTATGGGCTTTGGGGTTAGGGAGGCCCAGCCCTCTAAATGGTTTATTTTTCTAGGTTATTGACCTATTAGGCTAACGAATATAAGCGCCTATAGAGCTAATTTTAGCCGAAAGCCTTGAAGATTATTCTAGTTTTTCGGTGGACGTCCAATCGGTAATCGCCAGGACGCGGTCTTTTTTGGGCCTGGGCCAACTTTTCTCAATTATTTAGCGAGTTCCTGTTGTTCTAAAAAAATTGCCATTATTGGTTACGGTTAAATGGCGGAAGACAATTTACCAGTAGCGAACGTTATTGGAGTTTTAGGGCCAAGATAACATTTTCTAAAGCCAGAGCTTATAAGCTCGCCAATAAGGATCTAATATGGCCAAAGATGTTAGAAATCATGAGATGAGGGCCAAAGCTTTGAAGCTTGGTCTGGATATTCTAGGCCAGAAAAACTTGTTTGTTGGTCTTATTAGAGATCAAGAAAAACCTTTAATTCCGGAAAAAGCTATCAATTATTTTCGTCGAGCGGCTAAATTGGGTTCTGTTGAGGCGCAATTGTTTTTGGGTCGCCTATTTTATCAGAGCGATAATTGGCCTCTAGATTCCTATGAAGCGGCCAAATGGTTCCAAATGGCCGCCGATCAAGACGCGCCAGAGGCTTGCTACATGATTGGCCTCATGCGTCGTTTGGGCCAGGGTTTGGCCAAAAATTTGGATTTGGGTTTATTTTATTTGCTGAAAGCCGCGAGCCAAGGTTTGGTCATGGCCCAAAACGCGGTGGCTAACATTTATGACTCTGGCGAGGGCTTGCCCCAGGACTCCATTGAGGCGGCCAAGTGGTGGCGTTTGGCCGCTGAGCAGGGCGACGCCCAGGCTCAGCGCGATTTGGGCCTTTTGTATAAACGCGGTCATGGCCAGCTCAAAAGCGACGAGGCCGAGGCCGCCAAATGGCTTCTTTTAGCCGCGAACAACGGCGTGGTCGACGCCCAGTTTTATTTAAGCGACATGTACCTGGGCCATGGTTTGGAAGCCAATAACGCCGAGGCCTATAAATGGTCGCTCGAGGCCGCCCGGCAAGGCCATTTGGAAGCCATGTTTAATTTGAGCCTCCTATTGAAAAATGGCGAGGGGGCCCCTAAAGATCTGGAGCGCGCCGCCTATTGGCTTTTACAGGCGGCTGAGGGAGGCCATGTCCAAGCCCAATTTAATATGGCCATTTTTTGCCAGGAAGGCTATGGGGTCGCGCCAGACACCAACGAGGCTCTCCGTTGGCTGAGGAAAGCCGCGGAGAATGGCTTGCCCGAGGCCCAATACAATTTGGCTTTGGCCATAATTGGCGACTCCGAGGCCGCCCTGGATTGCTCCCAAGATTCCTCCCATGGCGACTCCATGGAACTGACCGAGGCGATCCATTGGCTACGCGAAGCCGCTTCGGTCGGGCACGTGGAGGCCATCGCCAATTTGGGCACCATGTATTTTGAGGCTCAAGGCGTCCCCCAGGACAAAGCCGAGGCTTGCCACTGGTTTAAGATGGGGGCCGAATTGGGGCATTCCCTCTGTCAGTACAACTATGGCCTCATCCTCTTAAAAGGGGATGGCGTGGAAGAAAACCCCGATTTAGGCGCCTATTGGCTCCAAAAAGCCGCGGATCAAGGCAATTCCCAAGCCCAGTTGATCATGGCCTTAACGAGCGGCACGGAGCTTGGTTGGGCGAAAGATATAAAGAAAGCTCATAATTGGTTGGCCTTAGCCGCGAAACAAGGTCAATCCGAGGCTCTTTTTTTTCTGGAATCCGTTGACTGGAATAGTCCCCACGCGGCGGAAGATTTGGAGTTTGAGATAAATTGCCGCCTTTATTTGGCCACTTTAAAAAACTCCCAAGGCCAGGAAGAGCGAAATGTCCATTAACCTCTGGGGTTTCCCCAATAGATAAACGCCTCAACGTGGGCTAAGATGGGCTAAGCCCAAAAGTTGAGGCGGTTAGGGATGGTTATTTTGGCCACGAGAATTGAGAGCGTTTTAATCGCTAACGCCAGCGTGTTGTTAAGAGTGGCCGCCGAGGAAGGTCACCCAAGGTCGCGGTTTATTTTGGCTTTGATCCTGGCCCTCCAAAACCTAGACGCCGATAACCAGGCGGAAGCCCACGATTTGTTGGCTTTGGCCGCGGATCAAGGCCATAGCGAGGCCTTGCTCTGTCAGAAGGCCTTAGAGGAAGATAAAAAGGTTTTTCTAGAGGATCTGGAGGCCGTGGCCAAGTCTTTGGACGCGGACGCGGACGATGGCCAGACGGCGGCTAGTTTTTTTATGTCCGCCTTAAAAGACGACGCGAAATCCTGGCCCAGGCCGCCATTTGTCTTAGGCCTAGGCGAGCCTAAAGATCCAGGCCATCTTGAGCCGAACGACGAGGCGGAGGAAGAGCTAACGTTTTTTGACCCAAGGTATGGCCCACCGCCTAAAGTCGATTTGGACGAGAGCGATCTTGATGAGTCCAAGCCGAAAAATCAAGATTCCGGTCGCCCAGGCAAACCGACCCTCCACTAAAATTTTTAAGAGAGCCCAGCCAAATTCCCCGGCTAGGCTCTCTTTTTTTTTGCTTGACGCCGCAATATTGACAATAATTCTTGTTTTAACTATAATACATCTGATTTTTAAATCAGATGGGTTTAAGTTTTTCTTCTAAAACATTCCCCATTGACTTAAACGAGCCGCTAATCTCTTAATCTGGCTGCCAACCTGGGCGCGACTTGGTTAGGCGACGAGAAAAAATCGATTTTTTGTTCAAATTTTGGCTCCAATTTGACCATAAGGCCGGCGGTTTTCCGAGTCATGATGACCGCCTGGTTAGGGAGCGGAAAAACCTCTTGAGAGTATTTGGCTCTCTCGCCTGGAGTCGCCTAGCGTTTTCAGCCACTTTAGAAGGTTTGGGGCTTTAAAAAAATAAAAATATATTTTTTTATCAGTCGCAAGTCTTTTTTCTTCTTTTAACGCTATTAACATTTTTTCATGGATATTAAGATTCATAGAGACTTTTAAAATGTCTAATAAAAAAACGAAAAAATCAACCGACCCACCGCTTTTCGATCTAGA
>JAISWW010000261.1 GCA_031270705.1 Deltaproteobacteria bacterium | reverse complement strand
ACTAGGGCGACCAGCAAAACAACCAGCCCTAATACTCCGGCCGCGACGCCGAAAAGGCCGGGTCGGCCTCCGCGCCAAAAGCCTTAGCCCGCTTTTCTAAGATCATTCTTCAATGATTTTAAAAGCCATGGCCCCTCTGGGCGTAAAAATTTTTTACGCCCAGAGGGGCCAATTTTATTTCTGAAACCAGAAAATTATTAGAGGGATTTTTTTATAAACCAAAAGCTGAATCAACGCGTCAAGCGGAAGCCCTATCTGACCTCACAAATAAAAAATAAAAAAAAGCCGAGCCCCGAAAAAAAGGAGCTCGGCTAAAAATTCGCCCGTCTAAAGCTTAGGCCGGAAAAGTCTCGGCGAGCTTAACCAGATTTTCGTATTCCTGATTGACCCGGGCTTGGATCTTTTCCACATCCTCGGGTTTCAAGTGACGAAAACGGCCTTGCTGCTTAAAGTAATCGGCCACGGGGATAGGGTTATCGACTTTGCGATTTATAATGTAGCGGCCATCCAGAACCTCATACAAAGGAAAGATCCGGGAATTGACCACCAGGCGGCTTGATTCCACCGACAGTTCCGACTTCATGCGCCAGCCAGTTGGGCAGGGAGCGTAAACATGGAGGTAAGCTGGGCCTTCCACGGCGGCGGCCCGCCGGATCTTGTTCATGAGATCCAAATGGAAAGCCGGGCTAGCCGTAGCCACATAAGGCACGCCATGAGCGGCGGCGATGGCGGGCATGTTTTTCTTCCAGGTGTGTTGACCCTTGGAATGGCTACCCGCCGGGGAAGTGGTGGTGTTGGCCCCAAAAGGCGTGGCCGAGCTCCGCTGAATGCCGGTATTCATGTAAGCCTCGTTATCAAGACAAACATAAATAAAATCGGTATGGCCGCGCTCCAAAGCCCCAGACAAGGCTTGGAGGCCAATGTCCGCCGTGCCGCCATCGCCAGCCACGGCCACCACGGGGATCCTCTTGTCGCGGGGGAGATGGCCTTTTTTCCTTAAAATCTGGACAGCCTGCTCCACGCCAGAGGCCACGGCCGCGGCGTTTTCAAAAGCCACGTGTAACCACGGGATCCGCCAAGAAGATTGGGGGAAGGTAGAGGTGCAAACTTCCATGCAACCAGTGGCCGAGACCGCGATAAAGTCCGTGCCCAAAGATTTCAATAAGAGCCTTAAAGCCAAAACCTCGCCACAACCCTGACAAGCCCTATGCCCGTAGGCTAAGGTGTCTGGGCCTTTGGGAAAGTTTTTGGCGGTTACTTTTTCGTAAACAGCGTCAACCGCTCTCATTCGTACACCCCCACAATCTCAAAGCTCTTCTGTCCGACTTTGTCTAGTTCCGCGCAACGCTGGACAATCTCCTTAAAATCGGCGCGGCGCACGTCCCGACCGCCCAGGCCCAAGATAAAGTTAAAAACCTTCGGAGCCTTGGGAGCGCCATAAAATAAGGATTTGATCTCAAAGCTCACTGGCCCGTCAGTGGCGCCCATGACCAGGTGCCGATCGACGACGGCCACGATCTTGGCTTGGCCTAGAGCCTCTTTCAGCTCCTCCACCGGGAAAGGCCGCCACAATCTAATCCTAACTAGGCCCACCTTCTGACCAGCTTCGCGTAACTCGTCAACGCTGGTCATGGCGGTTTCCGAAATGGAGCCCATGGTCAAAAGAATTATTTCCGCGTCCTCGTGGCGATAGGTCTCCACGACATTGTACGGGCGACCAAAAGCCTTGCCAAATTCGGCGAAAACTTCTTTTATGTATTTTTTGGAGCGAACCAAAATGTCGTCCGTGGCTTTGCGGATCTCGGTGTAAGTTTCCGGGCCAGCCAAAAGGCCAATGGACAGGGGTTTTTGGGTATCCAGCTTCAAGTCGGTTTTAAAGGGCGGCAAAAAGGCGTCGACTTCCGACTTTTCCGGCATGATGATGGGCTCAATAAAATGCGACAAGGTAAAGCCATCAATATTTAAAGAGACCGGCAAAAGCACCTCGGGGTGTTCCCCGATCCGGAAGGACATAATGGTCAAATCCAGAGCTTCTTGGCCGTTCTCCGCGAAGACGGCGATCCAGCCCGCGTCGCGCACGCTCATGATGTCGCTATGGTCATTCCAGATGTTAATGGGAGCGGACAAAGCCCGGTTGGCGATGGCTAAAACGATGGGCGTCCTTAAGGTTGGCGCGATGTAGATCATCTCGTTCATTAAGGCCAAGCCTTGGGAGCTGGTGGCCGTAAAAGTCCGAGCCCCGGTGGCCGAGGAGCCGATACAGCTACTCATGGCCGAGTGTTCCGATTCCACCGGCACGTAGGAGGCGTTCAATTCGCCGTCGGCCACTAATTCCGAAAGATGCTCCACAATATGGGTTTGCGGGGTGATGGGATAAGCGGCCACCACGTCAACGTCACAGAGCTTGACGGCTTCGGCCACCGCTATGGACACTTCTAGGCCAATGGGTTTTGTGGCCATGGCTTACACCTCCTCTAGGGTCATGGCTATGCATTTTTTGGGACACTCATTAGCGCAAACCCCACAGCCTTTACAATAATCCAAGTCGGCCTTGTAATATTTTTCTTTGGGGCCCATATCCTCATAAACCCCATCTGGGCAGTATATATAGCAAAAACCGCAATATATACATTTCTCTCGGTCTAAAACCGGTTTGGACGAGCGCCAATCCCCAGTCTTAAAATCCACCGAGCGACCAGCCTCCCCATGAAAACCCACGGGCATGTCCTGGACTTTGACCCAGGCGTCCACAACTTTTGACATGACTAACCCTCCATTTTGGCTTCGGCGTAAGCCTTCTCAAAAGCCGCCAAGTTTTTGGGGCCCAGAGCGCTCCCAAAACGATGGGTAAATGGTCCCCGCACGTCGTCCGGGGTGGCCTGGCCTAAAACCTTGGAAAAAGCCCCGAGCATGACCGTGTTGGTAATGGGCACTTTTAAAATTTCCAAAGCGATAGCCATGGCGTCAATGGTGGCGATTTTCTGGGTAAAATTGAACTGTCGACGAACCGTCTCTACTGGGTGGGAGGTGTTAATGATCAGGACGCCTTCTTTTTTTAAGCCCGCGTCCACCTTCGTGACCGACATAACCGTGGGATCAAGAACAATCACCACGTCCGGCTCGTAGATCTTTTCGCGCACCCGGATGGGTTGGTCGGAAATCCGCAAGAAAGCCGTCACCGGAGCCCCCCGGCGCTCTGGACCAAAACTGGGGAAGGCTTGGGCGTATTTGCCCATGCCCACCGCGGTCTGGGCCATCAACTCAGCCGAGGTCACGGCTCCTTGCCCCCCTCGTCCGTGGAATCTTATTTCCAACATTTTTTAACTCCTGGCTCGGTAGGAAATTTGATACAAGTTGAAGTCAATTAAACTAAATACCAGGGTAAGTACCCTAATATAACTATCATAAAATTTTTACAATCAAAAGTCAAGTTTTTTTAAAGACAAATAACTATAAAAACTCACTCCAAAAAATTAACATTTTATCATAAATTCATAACAAGAAGAGTAAACTAATATAATTTATATTTTGATTCAAAAATTCTATTAATTTATCTTAAGACACATTGATGAATGGCCTATAAGAACTCCTTAAAAATTCTAAATCTAGCAAACTAATCTGTTCGCCTTTTTTCACTTTAAAGGAAAACCCCATTTTTGACAAGTTTTTTTTAGTTATTTATCTTCTAGCGTTTAGCGAGGATGCGTTAGCCAGACCCGCCCCCAGCTTAAAGTTGGCTGAACGGCTTGGCTGGGCTATAATTTAGGGCGCGAGGCGGTCTCGTTCGCTTCCCGCCATGTTTTAAAAAAAATAAAGACCAAAAAAGGCAAAACCTTGACCAAACCCAAAAATATCCGCCAAATGGAGGAGCTGACCGCGCTTTTGCGTTACGCCTTGGGCCTGGCCCCAGGCGAATTCCTCCTTTGGCCCGACCCGGACGGTTTTGTCCCTATTAAAGAGACGGTCGCGGCTCTCCGCGACGAGGACGGTTTTCGAGGCCTGACCGAAAACCGCGTCCGCGAGACGGTTAGCCAAGCCTTAGGCCAAGGGCCTTTGGAGATTGTGGACAATCTCATTCGGGTCAAACCCGATTTGGCGGAATTGCCCACGGCTCGGCCAGCTTTGGAGGCCAAACCCAAACTTCTCCACCTGGGCCTAAAACCCACGGCCTGGCCCATCATCGCCGAACAAGGCCTCCAACCGAAAACCGGCCAAACCCGAGTTCGCCTTTATCCCACCGAGGAACTGGCCAAAAAAGAAGCTAAGCGTTTTCGGCCCGATCCCGTGATGGTGGCCGTCAACAAAGCCATGGCCGAAAAGACCGGCACCACGTTTGAGATTTACGCGGAGGTCATCTATCTGGCCACCGATATCGCGCCCCAAGCTCTTTTTGGCCCCCCCATCAAACCCCAAGAAACCGAAAAACCGCCCCCCAGCCGCCCAACCCTATCTGAGCCCGTGACTCATCATGGCAAGATCCGCGGCAAACGCGACGACGCTCCGGACTGGAAAAACCAAACTAGAAAAGAAAGAAGACGAAAATAGAGCGTTAATCTGAGGTGACGCGGTTGCGCCCATTTTGTTTGGAGACGTATAAAGCGGTGTCGGCCCGAGCCAAGACGGAGATGGCGTTGTCGCCAGGCCGAATCTCCGTGACGCCCATGGAGATGGAAATGTGGATGGTTTTTTCGCTATGACGGGAGAGCTTAAATTCCACCCTTTCCACGGCCTGGCGAATTTTCTCCGCCACCCGAGAGGCGTCGCTGAGTTTTGCTTGCGGCAAAAGGCAAATAAACTCATCGCCCCCGTACCGGAAAATGAAGTCATCGCAACGCAATAGCTCAGCGACGATCCGGCCCATGTGCGACAAGATGTTATCCCCGGCTTGATGGCCGTAGGTGTTATTAACGTCTCGGAAGTGGTCAATGTCAAAGATAAGAAGGCTAAAGGTCTCCAATCGATTATATTTAAAATTCTCAATGGATAAATTGACCGCCTCATCGTAAGCCCGGCGATTGTAAACCCCAGTCAAAGCGTCGCGCATGGAGATGGATTTAAAGTCTTCCAACTCTTTCAATAACTTGTGGCTTTGGGTCACGAAGGTATCGTAATCCCGGCGCACGGAGTCTAGGCGCGATTCCAGGGCCGTGTTTTCTTTCTGCAACTCCATGAGCCGCTTTTCGTCCTGCAGGGTTTTTTCCTGGATGGACTGGCACAGATCCTCGACTTTAACCGCGATAAGGGTCAAGAGCTTTTCCGCGTCCGAGAGCGCGTCATCTTGAGCCTCATGAACCGAGTCGTGGATCTGGGTCACGCGCTCGACCAAAGACTCGTTAAATTCGCGGTTATCCTCGTCCATGTAGGCGATGCTTTGCCGGATCAAGCGTTTAAACTCGTCTTCGGTATTTATCAAAACTTTTATGATATTCGACAGACGCGAGGTGATCTGAGCTTTTTCCTCGGAGTAATCTTGGACAAACCGGGACATCAAAAAGGTGATATCCGAAAGAATGACGTCAAATTCCTGAGTCTCGTCCAATTTCTTGGCGATGGCCTCGGCCTCGTCATTGAACCGGTAACCCCGACGGGCGGAGATCTGAGTCAATAAGTTCTTAATTTGAAGAATAAGCTGGGTATTTTTAAGTTTCTCAGCTTCTTTGAGCTGAGCTTGAGCCTTATGATCCGGCTCGCCGGCGACCGAATCAGGAGTCTCACTAGGAGCCTCTTCAGAAGCCGCTTTAGGGGGCTCGGACGTGTCGATGAGGCCCGCTGGCGAGCCCATTTTGGCCAAAGCCCCGACCAGAGTCTCCGTCTCGTCCAAAGAAAATTTGCTTTTATCGACGAAGGCTTCCAGCTGATTTAACCAATCCCCGCCATCGGCGCTTCGCGACAACCGGATCACGGCCTTAAGGAGGGATTTAATGGCCAGGGTAAAATCCACCCGCTCCAACTCCATCTTCATTAAGGATCGTTCGGCGTCCAAATGCCTGGCCTTCAGTCGCTCTGAAGACTGGTGTTGTTTTATGTGCGACTTTTCTTCAATCATGAGCGATTTATCTCGGAAAGTCCTCAAGAAAGTTATGAATCAGTGTCTTTACGACTCAGGATAGGCAATTTAAAAAAATCTACCCCTTCGCTACGCAGGATCTTTTCTTCGCCCTCCGTAGAATGGCCGCGGATATTTCTGTTCGGAATGACCCCATAACGCATCTTCAAGGCCTCAGCCGCGAAATTAGAGCCCACGTCCACGCAATCCTTCTGTATTGATTCGGCTAATTTGGTCAAAGCCATTAAGCCGGAGAGAACCATTTTATCTAATTTTTCTTTTTCGGAATCCCAGCCCTCGTGAGCGAGCGTCGTCTCCGCCTCGCCCTGACTAGCCGGGCGAACGGCCTTGACCGAGTTTGATCGACTTTTAACTAAGCCAAAGGTCGAAGGACGTCTGGACACTTGAGGCGCGCCGCAAATGGGGCAAGTCAATTGACCATCCGCCAGCTTGGACTCTAGATCCGTCAAATCATCAAACCAACCCTCAAATTGGTGACCATCAAGACATATTAAATCAAAAATAACCATAAAATCACATTATGAGAACGCGCTAGACAAGACTCTCTCGCCTAGTTCCCAGCCCCAACAAAACGCCAAAGTCTCCTGGCTCTCTTCTGGCCTAACTCTCATAATATAACTTTGATTGACTATCTGTCAAATATTGTCTTTAAATAGGGCCGGGCGCTTTTCGGCGAAACCGGCCAAAAGCCACTTCTCGCTCGCCCGCAAACTAAAATTTTGACTCCTCAAAAAAACCGAGTTTAGCCGACCAACTAGGAAATAAGCCCTCTTGTCGCTAAGGACGGTTTAGATCAAGCTGGATCGCAAAGGATCAAACGCGATCGGCTAGGATCATAGCGGGCGCCGCTTAAAGGTAACCAAAAAACGCCCATTCCCCAATCTTTAAGCCAGGCTTTTGGTTTTTTTGGGCTTAAAGGCCGCCTAAGCCAGCCTAAACCAAAAATGATAAGTTTTTTTATAATTTTATCTGAATTATTAATTAAAAGTAACTGGCCAAAACTACTGGCCGGAAAAACGCGCCTGGCTAATTAAGATCCCGACCATTAAAGCCAGGCGCCTTGGAAAGTTATTGTAACAAATAATTTTCCTCTTTTCTAATATTTGATTTCTTTTTCCGCCTATTTTAAATTCGCCCTCCGCCCCAGGCGCCGGACTCCTAAAGACTATAGAGAACTATAAAGTAGAAAATGTTTTTTAATTATTTTTATAATAAAATGAGATAACCATAATATTGGAGCTATAATCATGTTTAGCTTTTTATGGGTAATGATATCTATTGTTCAGCCTATTCTAAATCGTAAACCATATAATTATATCTATAATAATTTTTTATATCTTCTATTATTGATAATAAAATAATAGACTATTTTACGACCTATTATCAATTATTTGAACTGTAATTATCAATTATATTTTCTTTTAGATTTACATATATAGCCTATATAACAGCCAATTAGTAATTTTAAATCGCGCGCGCAAATAATTAATCTTTTTCAACAAGCGCTATTAAATAGACGCGCAAAAGCTAATTTACATAATATTATTAAAATTATATCATAAATAATACTGTTTGTTCTTTACCTAGCCTACTTTTAGAGGTCATTTCCCTGGCTAAGCTTAAAAATTGACAGGCCTTTTTTTTGGGCCAAAATTTTGATACTATAGCTATAATTGGTGGAACTACCCTGTACTGAGCTCTCTTATTTTATCAGCGTTTTTGTTCTCATTAGGCAATTTTAGTATCACACCGTCCTCGCTTTTGGACGGAGGGAGTTTGTTTATGCAATATACGGTGACTTTCCGGCGCATGGAACCATCCGAACACCTTAAGGAATTTGGCCGGGAAAAAATGGCTCGGCTGGAGAAATACCTTGACTCGGTTATAGACGTGGACCTGACCTTTACGGTGGAAAAATTCCGCCATCGGGTCGAGGCTGTCGTGACCGCCGATGGCCTCAAGATCAAGGCTGAAGAGCAGACCGAGGACATGTACTCGGCTCTGGATCTGGTCGTGGATAAGCTGGAAAAACAGATAAAGCGTCACCGGGAAAAACTAAAGCTCCACAATAAGGGCCAAAACCTGGCCAAACGCCCGAGCTCCAACAATGGCGGCCACGAAGGCTACGATGATTCGGAGCCGCCTGAGGATGAGCCCTTTGTGACCGATCGGGTGCGGGATCTGCCCCTCGCCCCTTTGAGCTTGGAGGAAGCGGCCGCCAAACTAGCCCTCTCCAACGCCCCTTTTGTGGTTTTTCTGGATCAGGACAATGGCGGCGTGCGCCTTTTACACAAGATGTCGGCTGGCTCGACGGAATTAGTTCGCTATCACCCTGAAAATAATAGCTGATTAATTTTGGCCGCGTAATATTGGCTGATCAATAATGGCTCGCTGGTCGCGAAGCGCTAACCTCTCCTCTTTTTGACTATTGACGGCTAGCGCGAGCGACCATAATAATTGTTTGGGGTCGCGCCCCTTTTCTAGACCCTTTTAAGGTCTTTTTTAATCCCTTTTGTTTCTTTAGCTTTGGCGAGTTTTAGGTTCCGAGTAGGGAGTCTTTCCATGGTTGACACTTTAAAGGCTGGCTTGATAATCGTGGTCACTGGCCTTTCGGGCTCAGGCAAGACCTCGGCCCTAAAATCCCTGGAAGATCACGGGTTTATGGCCATCGATAACCTGCCCGTCCTCCTCTTGCCCAAACTCTTGGTCATCCGCAAGGAAAGCGGCGATTTCATCCGTTTGGCCGTGGGCATGGACGCCAGGGAGGCTGATCTCCTCAATAATTTTGAGGAAGTTTTCCGTCAAGCCCGGGCCATGGGTTACGAGGCGCGGCTTTTGTTTTTGGAAGCCGATGACCAGGTCTTGCTGAAGCGTTTTTCCGAGACTCGCCGGCCCCATCCTCTCTCCCAAGGGGGGAATCTAGCGGCGGCCATTCTCTTAGAGCGCGAAAAACTGGCTCCCTTGCGGGAAATCGCCGATCTTATTTTAAATACTACTGGCTTAACGGCTCAAAGACTGAGGGAAGTGGTTTTGGAGCGCTTTGTCCAGAACCAAGAACGCCGGAACCTGGTGGTGGAAGTCCTCTCTTTTGGCTTTAAAAACGGTCTGCCCCCGGAGGCGGATCTGATGCTGGACGTGCGCTTCTTGCCCAATCCTTTTTATGTGGAAAAACTTCGGGCTTTGGATGGCCGCGACGAGCGAGTCTCAAATTACGTTTTAGGCTTTGACGAAACCCAGAAGTTTCTAGAAAAGCTTCTGGATTTATTGGATTTTCTTCTTCCTTTATACCAGAGGGAGGGCAAATCTTACCTGACCATCGCCGTGGGTTGCACTGGCGGCCAACACCGGAGCGTGGCCCTGGCGGCATATTTATGGGAAAGGCTCAAAACCTGTTTTTCGGGTAGCCTGGTCTTAAGGCATCGGGATATCGTTTAAGCCTTTTACGCCTGACCCTTAAGCCCGCCGCGAACCTAGCCAAAGGAGTAGCGCAATTTTGATAGGCCTAGTCATCGCCACCCACGGACGCTTAGGGGAAGAACTCCTAAAAACGGCTGAGCTCATCATCGGGCCGGTGGAAAACTGCCTGACCGTCCCCGTGGAGCTGGATCTCAGTCCAGACGAGCTGAAAGAAAGACTGGAAAAAGCCCTCGCCTCCCGAGATCAAGGGCAAGGCGTTCTAATTCTCACCGACATGTTTGGCGGCACCCCTTCTAACATTAGTCTGTCATTTTTGAAGGAAGACAAAGTGGAAGTTTTGTCGGGGGCCAACTTGCCCATGCTTTTGCGGGCTTGTCAGCAAAGAAACAAAGCCGACGTGACTTTAAGGTCTTTGGCCTTGGATAGCCGGGAATACGCTCGCAAAGGCATAAACATGGCCGGCGACATGTTGGGCAAGAGGGGCAGTTGAAAACCTTCGCCCTAACGAGCCATTTATGCCCATAATGGCCGCTCGCGTTGACCAAAAACTGATCCACGGTCAGGTCACCCTGGCTTGGGCTCCGTTTTTGGGAGTTGAGGAGATTGTCGTGGCCGATGATTTGGCTTTGGAATCCCAACTCTTAATGGAAATTATGGCTTCGGGGGTTCAACCGCCCGCGAAGAAGGCCAGTTTTGTCTCCCCCGTGAAGTTAGCCGAATATCTGCGAGCGCGCCTGGCCAAGCCAGACGATCCTCGGCTTTTAATTTTGTTTCGCGATGTCACGGGCGCCCTCGAAGCCTTTAGCGAGGGCTTGTGTTGCGCCAGTCTCAACTTGGGCAACCATTTTTGCTTGAGCTCCCAGTATCAGGCTTTGCGCTTGGCCGACAGTTTTTTTGTGAGCCCCGATGATTTTCAAGCCTTAACCGCCCTGGCCCGTCAAGGCCTAGACATCTATTTTCAAGCCCTACCCGCCGATCTTCCGGTGCCTTTTGACCCTGGCCGTTACCGATGGACCCTTTAAACTCTGGTTTTATAGCCGCCGTCATTTTGGGGGCCTTATTGAGTTTGGATCGCCAGTCCTTTGGCCAAACCATGCTTTCTAGGCCTTTGTGCGTGGGCTTAATTGTGGGCTGGGTCTTAAACGAGCCGATCTCTGGTTTATGGCTCGGCTTATGGACGGAAATATTATGGCTCTCTAGACCGCCTTTGGGCGGCTTTATAGCTCCTAACGGCGGTTTAGCCGTTTCTTTTGGCTTATTGGCCTGGTCATTGACTAAAGGTTTTTACCCAGAAGCCGAGGATAAGTCGGCTATTGTGCTTATTTTTCTAGCCATTCCCCCCATCGCCGCCTTAATCGCCGCTTTGGAAAAACTAGGCCGCCAAAGAGCCGCTTTAAGAGCCTCGAGTCTCGAAAAACTGCTTGCCGCCCCGCAAGTCGACCAATTAGTCGAGTTTTTGTCCCACAATCTGCCCGCGCAGCAGGCTGAGCGGATCCATGAGCGGGTGGTTGAGGAACACGCCCAGCGCCCGTCATCTTTATTCTGGGCCAATTTCCAGGGCTTATTGGTCACCTTGGGGGCCTCTCTCTTTTCCTTGTTATTTGGCTCTTGGCTTTTGGCCGGCCTCATCAACCTTCTCTTAAGGCTCGATCCTCCTTGGTTGTGGCCCATCTTAAGCCAAACCCAGCCATTTTTGCTTTTGGTGGGCCTAGCCATAAACGCTGGTCGCTTCCCCAAAGGCCAATACGTCTACCTTTTGTTAGGGCTTATCGTGGGTCTCGGCGCCTTCTATATCTTGTAACGAAATTCTCTTAAACTCGCCTAAAAAATCATTTATCAAAAGCTAAAAAGACTTAAATATAATATTATCATGATAAAATCGCCCAAAGAACCCGCTACCCCCAACCCCCAAAAGGTAATCCAGCTCCGAGCGCTCGGATCCGAGGATCTGGCCCAGGTTCTGGCTATGGAGCGGAGGCTTCCGCAACCCTGGACTTGGGATAATTATTTGGGGGAATTGGAGCGGCCCTTTACCGTGGCCCAGGGTCTTTTCGCGGCCAATCAATTAGTGGGGAGCGTTTGGGCTTGGCTCCTTCCGCCTGAGGCCCATTTACTCCGAATAAATGTCGCCGAAAATTATGAGGGTCAAGGCTTGGGAACCATTTTGCTCGCGACCTTAGCCAAAATCGCTCGGGCCAAGGATTGCGCCAAAATCCTCTTGGAAGTCTCCGTCACCAACCAGAGAGCTTTAAGTCTCTATCGCCGGGCCGGCTTTCTCATCGATGGCCGGGCCAAAAACTATTATTCTGGCCAAGAGGACGCTTGGCGCATGAGCCTAGAGCTGGCTGATGGCCTCGCCTTAGACTAACAGGGCTTGGCTAAACCGGTTCTTTTGCCGTATAATCAAACCTAAAATTAATCCCTGGAACGGCTGGGGTTTTGGCTATTTGGCCTTTTTATGACCAATTAGGCCCTTTTTTAAGCGTTAGCGGTCACAAATGTCAGAAACCATTCTTGTAGTTGACGATGAAAAGGATATCCGCTTGACCTTAGGCGGAATCCTGGCTGACGAGGGCTATCTGGTGGCCCAAGCTTCCTCGGCTCCCGAAGCTTTGGAGCGCTTGGAAGTCTCCGCCCCGGGCGTCGTCATCTTAGATCTGTGGATGGATGGGGCGGAGAAAGGCTTTGAGGTCTTAAACCGCATGCGCGAGGACTCCCCCCAGGTGCCGGTCATCGTCATTTCTGGCCATGGCAACGTGGAAACCGCCGTCAAAGCCGTTAAAAGCGGCGCTTTTGACTTTATTGAAAAGCCTTTGTCCGCCGATAAGCTCCTTTTGTCGGTCAACCGAGCCTTAAGTTATAGACGTTTGGACACAGAAAACCGAATTTTAAAGAAAAATGAGGATTCGCCTTTATTAATTGGCGCGGGGACGGCCATGAAATCCTTGGCCAAAACCATCGAGCTCGTGGCCCCCACCGCGGCCCCCGTTTTAATTAGCGGGGAAAATGGCGTGGGCAAGGAATTAGTGGCCCGAGCCATTCACGCTCTCTCCCCCCGGGCCGATCGACCCATGATCGCCGTCAATTGCGCGGCCATCCCCGACGAGTTGGTGGAAAGCGAGCTCTTTGGGCACGAGAAGGGCGCCTTTACCGGGGCTGACCGACGTCGTCAAGGCCGTTTCGATTTGGCCAACCATTCCACGCTTTTTTTGGACGAAATCGCCGACATGTCCTTAAAAAGCCAAGCCAAAATCCTGCGCATCCTTGAGGAAAGGCAATTTGAGCGCGTTGGGGGATCCCGCACCATCCAAGTGGACGTCCGGGTCATCGCCGCCTCCAATAAGGATCTCCAAGCCGAAATCGGTCGGGGGGCTTTTCGGGAGGATCTCTATTTTCGCTTAAACGTGGTGCCCTTGGTGGTGCCGCCTCTAAGAGAAAGACCCGAGGACATTCCCTTATTGGCCGAAGAGTTTTTGGCCAAATGCCTGGCCGCCAATAACCTGGGCCCCAAAACTTTAGCTCCCGAGTTCATCGCTCATTTACTAACAAAACCCTGGCCCGGCAATGTGCGCGAGCTGAAAAACACCATTGAGCGCTTGGCCATCATCACCCCAGGCCCGGTTATCCAGGGCGAGACCCAAGAACTGGTAAGCGCGGATCGCGACGCTTTAAATCGAGGGGAACTGGATTTGGGCAACGACTTAATGTCTTTGACTTTTCGGGAAGCTCGAGCCGAGTTTGAAAGGCGCTACTTATTGGCTAGATTGACCGCCAATGGCCATAACATCACGCAAACGGCCGAAGCCATCAATCTGGATCGCACTACTCTTCACAAAAAACTTAAAGCCTTGGGTTTCAAGGACTGGGTGGAAGGAAACGGCCCTTGACCAATCCATTGGATAAAATATTAGAGATTTACCAGCGCCTAGACAAATCTGGCCTTTTGGGTTGGCCTTTGTTAGCCGCCGCCTTATCGTTCTACTCCGCTTTGGCCGTGGTGCCTATTTTAGCTATTTGCTTCGCTTTGGCCAAAAGCTTGGGTTTGGAGGAAGCTTTAAAACTGGCTCTTTCCGAAAACTTTAGCGGACAAGAGGCTTTGCTTTCCACGCTGACTGATTTTGCCCAAAACCTTGTCACCAACTTTTCGGGCTCGGTTTTGGTCTTTACGGCTTTAGGCTTTATCTTTTGGTCCGTCCATGGGCTTTTGTGGCAACTGGAGATTTTCTTTAGCCGAGTTTATGGCTATCTCTCCCAAAGAAGCCCCATTCATCGAGCCACCGACTATCTGACCATTATGCTGGTCATTCCGCTCTTTCTCGTGGCCGCGGGCAGCATTAATATATTGCTAGCGAGCCTGGACGGCTTAAAAGTTAGCCCTTGGCTGAAAACCAGTTTTCAGCCAGTTAACGCCCATCTCATGAACATCTCCCCCATTCTCATTTGGTGGCTAGTTTTAAGTTGGACATACGCTTACTTTAGCCGGGGGGTTATTAGATGGAAAGAGCGTCTCATTGGGGGTTTGGCCACGGGCATAGTTTTTCAGATCTTCCAAAAGACCTATCTTTCGATCATTATTCAGATCACCAGTTACAACGCCGTCTACGGCAGTTTCGCCATGGTGCCTTTGTTTTTGGTTTGGCTGTATATCAGTTGGATGATCGTTATTGGCGGCGGCGAATTGACTCGGCGCCTGGCTGACTATTTCACTAGCGGCTTTCGGCCTTTCGCTATTTTGGCTCCTTTGTCCATCGCGGATCTCAAATCTTTGAGCCGAGACATCATGGAATTAATTATCGTTAATTTTGAAAACGATAAGGTGCCGAGCCCCACTTCTATCTTATATCTGGCCAAATCCCTCAAAAAACCCATTCCCCACGTGGGCCGGGCCATCAACGCTCTTCAGGCCGCCGGGGTTTTGTCGCGCGTGGCCTCAGCCGAAGCCGTGGATGGGCCTTCATTTTTGCCAGCCATGGCCCCGCAAAGCCTCGGCCCGGAAAAGATCGATCAGGCCTTGGAAACGCTGGACAACTTATAATGACCCAGAAAGACCTATGAAAAAGACTAACACGCCCATATTTAAAAAAATATCCATTATCGGGGGAGCGGGTGGGGTCGGCTCGACTCTAGCTTTTTACCTAGGCTTAAAAGATCTGGCCGCCCAAATTAATCTCATCGATGTCCGCGTCAATGTTTTGGCGACGCATATTATCGATTTGCGGGAATGCTTTAGCCAAGAATGCTCGACCAATGTCACGACCGGGGATTGGGGGTCTTTAGCCGATTCCCAGGTCGTCCTCATGACCGCCTCCCGAGCCGCTGGGCCCGTGACCTCTCGCGACGAGTATTTGGAAAAGAACCTGGCTATTGTCGCCGAGGCGGCCAAAGCCATCAAAGAAAACGCCCCCGAGGCCATGGTCATTGTCGCCACCGCCCCCACCGACGTTTTTACCCTGGTTTTTCAGGATATCTGGGCGGGCGATAGACATCGGCTCTTGGGTTTTTGCCGCAATGACTCCCAAAGATTTCGCTGGGCTTTGGGTCAGGTTTTAAAAGTGGATCCCCGAAGGCTGGACGGGCTGGTTATTGGCGAACATGGCCAAAAACAAGTGCCCATCTATTCCACGGTGACCCTGGATGAAAACAGATACCCTCTGACCATCAACCAAAAAAACCAGACCCAAAAGATCCTCGACGACTGGTATGGCCATTGGCAAGCTCAAAACTCCGGGCGCACCACCACCTGGACCTCGGCCACTTCCTTGTATAGAACCTTAAGGTCTTTAGCTGGCCAATCCTCGGAAACCTTAATGGGGTCAGTAGTTCTTGAAGGCGAATATGGCTTGTCTGGGGTGGCTTTGGGGCTACCTTTAAAGCCTGGCCCTTTAGGCTGGTCAGAAGTGGTGGAGCTAAGCTTGACTATGGATGAGAAAAGGCTTTTGGCTCTTTCCGCCGAAAACGTCAAACGAATTCATAAGAGCGCCCTGGCCCTCCAGGCTAAAAATCCTTAAAAACCCTCCGCGGCTAGCGAATATCAAAGGCGACGAGTCTTGGCCCATCGCCGCGGCTACCTACATTCTCATTAAGAAAAATGACCCCTCGGTTTTGGCCAAGGTCACGGACTTTTTTAAGTGGCGGTTCGCGAAAAAGCGTAACCCTTTTTAGAATTTCTCCCCCGGGTTTGGCCTTTTTAGGTCAAAACCGGGGGTATTTTATTGGCGAGAGCGGCTAAAACTAATAGGCCAGAGACGTTACGGTTAAGCCTGGGGTTTTAGGGTCTGGGGTTGTAGGATCAGAAGGCTTGGGGCTCGGGGCTTTTGGAGTGGCTTTGGGAGATTCGCCTTTAGGATGTGTTTTGACATAATCAAGCAAATAATCCGCGAATCCATCTAACTCAGCTGGAAAAGTATAGTAATATTTGCCATCTATTACAACTATTGGCACAGTTAGAATTGCTTTGCGCGTGGTAAAATGACTTATCCCTTGTAGCCCTAAATTAATCTCATAGGAACCTATTAATTTTAGATATTCGTCTCCATTATAGCCCCGGGCGTTTAAGAAAGAAAAATGCTCGTCAATGCCGCCCAAAGGAATTTTGTCGCCTGAGTTCATATTCTCCGCCGGTAAAGTAAGCTCAAAAATTTCATTGAGGAGTTTTTCCTCAAGGCCCCATTTTTTTAGAACTAAGGAGAAAACGGCCCACGCTTGTACATGGCGCGGCACGAAATTATTAGTTAGCGGTATATCCAAAACTCTGACATTGGCTGGGGCTTTGGCTCTGACCTCAGCGATAACTTTTTTGGCTGTTTGGCAAGGCTGGCAACCATAGGAGGTCACAAAGATCAACTCATGATTGTCGCCAGGAAGAAATTGCCCCTCAAAGGGCACCTGCCCCGGGGGATTGGGTGGGGTGACTCGCTCTAACGATTCTAGCTTGACCTGCGCCCAAACCGGGGCCTGAAATAACAGAGCCAAAAAAATACTTACGAAAAGGCCATAAATAAAGTTTTTAATCATGATATTCACCTATTAATGTAAAAATATAGCTGAAATATAAAATATATAGTTCGGGCTAGTCGCTCTTTTATTCGAATTCATGTCTGGATCAAAATGGATAACCAAAAGGAAGACGAGTAATGGGCGCGATAAGAGAGCGGCCATAAACGATATTTTTAAAGCGTTTCGTTAGATAACCCAAGATTTTTTTAAACTCAGGCAAATTTTACCAGATCTGACCGCGACGATCAATGATTAAACAGAACTTAAAGGCCGCGTGAAAAATAACGCTTATATCCGGGCCGCGCTTAGAGCCGCTTTGATAATCTAAAACTCGCGCGTGGATCTATGACTCAGATTATAATTGGTCGCCCCATCCGGTCATAAAGTTGGAAATGAACGCCTTGAAAGCCAGCTGACCAGGACTGTTCCCAAAATGGTTGAATCTGAGCAAGTACTTTTTGATTTGAGCCAAGAGCTAGTTTTTAGCGGTAAAAGTTGGAATTCAATTAACGGGATGGATAAACTGAGCGTCGCCGTTTTGTTATTCCAAAACGGTTATTTGACAATGAAAGAAGTTCAGGACAAAGCTAGGCTAACCTATCGCCTAGACCCCTCAATCTGGAGATAGCGACCGTTTTTAGAGACTTTTGAGGGCAAATTCCCTTTGACCCACGTCTAGAGCCTTTGAACTACTAACAATCCTTATTTCTTTACGCCATATTTTTGGCTGACCAAGCCTTCTATCAAATTGAGGTAGCGTTAAAGACCAGACCATAGGAGGGCTTAGAGGGCCAGCTAGACCTTACGGCGCTCTCAAGGATCCAGAAGGTCATGTTTTCATCATGAGATCAAGCGTCTAGAAATTGAGGGACAAGAAGAAAACGCGGATGTTTCGCTAAAAATGGCGACCCTAGCCAGAGAAACCTTGAGCCAGATAAACCAAAAATACGCCTGAGCCTTTTTGGAAGACTTAAACAGGATCTTCAATGTCGCCCTGGTCGTGGCTGGTCTAACCACAGTTTTGGCGTAAATTGAAGAAGCCAAAAAAGGCGACTAGAATTTTTACATTTATTTCCCCGCGCCCAATTGGTTAGAATTTTTGGAGGCCTAAGCGCTTTCCATCAGACGACGCTCGCGCTTCCATTAATTCAGTTGCCTAGCGCGGAAAGTCAATACCAGGCGCGCGAAAGGGCTAGCGATAAGTTCGCTAGCCCTTTTAATATTTCGCGAGACTTTTAATGCGCTTTGCGAACCGCCAAAACGGGAAACTGACCCAAACGCACCACTCGATCGGTGGTTGAGCCAACCATGAAGTTTTCGATAAAGCCTCGGCCATGAACGCCCATGACAATCAAATCCACGTGGCTGAGGATAGCCTTTTTGTTCAGCTCCTCATGGGGTTGGCCAGCCAAGAC
>JAISWW010000135.1 GCA_031270705.1 Deltaproteobacteria bacterium | reverse complement strand
GAGCCTCTTTTTTGATATTGAAAGGGCTAGCCAAGCCTCTAGACGCTTCTTCCGGGCGAATCTGTGTCAGGTAATCCCTGATGTCCCGTATGCCCACCAGAGCCAGGGATCTGGGGAATTTACTATTTAAACTGGAGCGCGTATTATAACCTTGACGGATTTGCCTCAAAAAAGTCACCAATGGTTCTTCAGTAAGACAATCGGCCTCATCAAAAAAAATAATTAATTCTTTGTTAAGTTTTTCGCATAGGTAATTTAAAAATAACTTTATATTAGTTGTCACAGAAAAACCTATCGGAGGCTTAAATTTACTCAGTAATCTACCATAATTTTTAATATTTGATGATCTCAATGATATAAAAATTTGGTTTAATATTTCATCGATAGCAGGCTTGCGCTCATATAATTTATCTAATGCTTCTAATGAACAATATAAAGCGTAATATTGTCCTTCATTATTGATTTTATTAACAATATCTAAAAGATACGTAGTTTTCCCTGATTGACGAGGAGCGTGAAGGACAAAATAATATCCACCCTGGATCATCTCATCGACATCCTCTTGACGTGGTAACACAGGCAACATATAGTGTTTTGAAGGAACACATGGGCCAGCGGTATTGAACGTTTTGATAGCTTGTTGACTCATAAAAAACCCCATAGGAAACGCGTCAATAGGTCGTCTGGGAATTTATAAGATTATACCAAAAATGTCGATCCAACGCAAATTTTAGGGTGTAGATATTTTTATGTGGTTTTTGGTCTTCCTTGACTTGTTTTTTTTATGGGAAATGCTAAGCTTAAAATTCGTCTTCTGAGTAAGGAGATTTAGCCTAAAATAGAGCTGGAATCATACAAGATAATAAATTTAAAATTAGGTCTTTATTCAAGTCTAAAATTAAGTTTTTAATTTTTAATTATATATATGGTAAATGAAATGAATACTATTGAGTTATTAAGGTTGGAAATTGATAAATTAATGGATTCACATTATCACGAATTAGACAATGCGATGTTGAGCGATGATCCATTAGCTAAAATCGAACTAGCATGCTCTAAAACATGTAAAAATTTAATGGATCTGTTTATTCGTACATTAAATAATGAAAATATTCATTTACAAAATATTAATAAAGCAGATTAATATTAATTTAAATTGTTATAATAGTCTAAAACTATCTTTTTTACTTCTGAATCCCATAACTTACTTTCAACTTTAGCAACTAGAGTTAATAAATATTGTGCAGTAGGGACATTCCATCTCATACCAGCTTGTTTTAATCTTCTTTGTAAGATAGTCTTATTATGACTTTCAACTGCTCCACTTCCAATAATGTATCCTTTTTTCAAATAATGCGCATAATTAATATTATTAATGTTGTTTTTAATATAAGTATTTAAATTAATTTCATTATATTTTTCTGAAGACATAGATTCAATTTCTTTTATTGATTTATCAATTAATCCAGTATAAAATTGGTTACTTATCCTTTCAGCCCAGGATGTATACTTATCTTTATCTAAGTTAAAGTGATTTTTGCCAAAATCATATAATTTTGCTTTTAAATGATAAAAATCTAATATTTGTATAACGTCAGGAAATAAGTAATTTTTCATATTTCTTATCCAAGTAGCTCCATCACTTATTAAAATCGTCTTACCAAATTGCCCATAACCATTGCGGCAAGCAAACCAGAAAAAATATTTTTGAAATTCTTCTACTTTTCCAATATAGCTTATACAATCAACTTTATCGATAGTATACGTTTTTTCACCATTTGATTTATGATAAGAAAAATTATTAGTAGAAAATCCAATAGCAAATTTATTTTCCCTCCATGTTGTGACATCTTCAGATTTAATTCTAGTATTTAATGCAGCACCATCTGTTTCTAAATATAAAATATGATTTTTATTTGTAGTTGTAAAATTTAAATTACCTTTTTGATATTCATTAAAAAAATTATTTGACAAAGACATCTCGTGTTCAAAGATTATTTTACCTATATGATTGCTTACTAATCTTATAGTATCATCATTAATTGATATATTTAATACTCTTTTAATCGCATCTTCGCTTCTTTCATAAGAAAATTGATTTTGAGACCAATAAGCTATTTCAATCATCGTTTCAACTGTCATTTTAAATTTATATTTTGAAAGTCCTAAAAAATCATCTAAAGGGATAACTAAAGTCTTATTAAATTTTGATAAAAGATTATCTTTATCTTTTTGATCTTTTGGCCGTAATACTGTCCGATTAAATGTAAATGGACCATTTAAAGTTAAAATTTGTTTCTTTACTTTTTGATTATTAATAAGATTAATGCCATTATTTTTATAAAAAATTTTTGCATCACGTATTATTTCTTGTATATTATAATTGCTTAGATAAAATTCAGAATTTTTAAGTACTAAAGACCGCAATTGACTATATATATCAGATATAATTGAATCTTTTTCTGATAATTTAAATTTTATTTCTTTATTTGTCATACATTCTTCACGTAATTTAAAATAAAGATTTATTACATTAACTAATTTTTTTCTTAATTCCTCATCATTTGTGATAGTATCTGCTTCTATAGTTTTTCTCCACAAATTATTCCCTTCTTTAGGCTTGATGACTGAGGTTAATTCATCAATGTTTTGACTAGATAGGTTTTTTAGTGTTCGCCTCAGAAGGCTAGACTGGTCAAAGTCAAAAATTATCTGTTCAAGGGAGACCAGGAAGATAAACATCAATAGGATCAGAATTTGTTGCTGAATTTCCATGTACATTATCCTTTGTTCCATTCGTTCAGAGCCAAAATCCAAATCGGATGACTGCTAGATTTGGAGCTAAAAGATAGTAACACAACCAAAAAATAAAAACCACATAAAAATATCTACACCCCAAATTTTAATTTTATATTTTGTAGCCATGGCAACCTCCTCTGTGGTTGCCAGAAAGTATACCACCATCAACCGAAAAAAATAATGTTACTAAAGTACTAGTTTCTCTAAGATTGAGTGGACAACGAAGACGTCTCCAAACGACATCGCGCTATAGGAGAGTCAGACCCCTTTTGGCCATCAAGCAACGCGCGATTTCCAGTTTTCAATAAACGCTAAATTCCCCATTTTTTTCGCTCCTGAATATAGTGGCTTCGCGAAAACCCCCTTTTTTTAAAAAACAGGAGTTTCCCGTGGTAAAAATTTTGGGGGGCTTCTGACAGGAAATTTTTCCCAAAACCCAGAGGTCTCTAGATCACGATCAGATCTCGATCAGTTGGAATTCTAGGTTTTCTCTAAAACCAATATTTTAAAGCATAATTATATATAATTAGATACAATTGTCCAGTCGCGCTACTTTTTCATAGACGGAGATCTCCTTATATTGACCCCGAGGATCTTAAGGAAGATGGCCAAGCTTTTGGCCTTTATCCCTTCGGTATCGTAGTCGCTTGAAGTAAGCGCGTCGATCCAGGTCGCTGTTGGTTCCCTCAAGACCTGAAGGCGCCAAGTACCGCTTTTTGAAATCATTAGTCTCTTCATAAGCGCGACGGCGGGAAAGCCGCGTTTTTTTGGGCGCGTAAGATAATTTCGCCTTCTCTCCACTCTGACCAACTGGACAGCTAGAACAACGCGCGCGATTCTCGCGGATCGCTCTATCAAAGCCAGCCAGCGCGCTTCCGCCCTTTCCTGTCTCCACGCGCCAGGCTTTCTGGCCTTTTGGGACAGGCGGGCGCCGCGTCATTTTTGTCAGTTTGGAATTCAGCGAGCCTGACTTGGCCCAACTCAGGATTTTGGTCGGCTGATGGAGGCGCTAATTGAGCGCCCATTTCAGCGGCGGCTTGGACGTTCACGTCGCCACCGTAAGCGGCGTCAGCGAGCCTCGTCTTGGGAGCGAGTTCTTCGTTACAGTATCCTCAATCGCTGGGCTAACCGCGTGGGCGGCGCGCGCGCGCGGGTTCAACGGCCACAAAGGCAATTAAATTCACCTTGTGGTTATGGCCTTCGGAATCCTGGCTCTCCGCGCTGGTTTCCCTGATTTGAGCGCGCGTCCCTTATGGCCAGAAGAACTCGCGTCGGGATCCGAGGGGTTTTGTCAGGAGTCGCTAGGTTTTCCTTAGGCTCCTTTAGGCGCGCGCTTGATGAGCCATTTTCAGTTTTCCCGGCATGACGACACATTGCTCATACGAACACGCGTAAGGAGCTTGAAGCTACTCATCAGGAGGACTTTAGGATCTTCAGCGAATCGGTTGACCAGAAAAGTCTGGCTGGGGTAAAAATTACCCCAGCCTTTTGGTTTGCTTACAAGTTTTTACTTAACTAGCCTTAAGCCAGCTAAGCTCTCCGGGGGAGCGTATTGGTAACGCTGCAGTCCGGTGCCCGCTGGAATCAACCGGCCCATGATGACGTTTTCCTTAAGCCCGGCCAAGGTATCCACTTTGCCCGCCACAGCCGCTTCCGTTAAGACTTTGGTGGTCTCTTGGAAGCTAGCCGCGGAGATAAAGCTCTCCGTGGACAAAGAGGCCTTGGTGATGCCCTGTAAGAGCGGCTCAGCCGTGGCCGGTCTTTTGCCTTCCAGCATAATGGCTTCGTTAATTTCCTCAAAACGCTGACGATCCACCGATTCGCCGACCAGAAATTCCGTGTCGCCCGCGGCTTTGACGCGGACTTTCCGGAGCATCTGGCGCACAATGACCTCAATGTGCTTGTCATTGATTTTCACCGACTGGAGACGGTAGACCTGCTGCACCTCATCGACTAGGTATTTGGCCAGATCTTTGACGCCCCGAATGGAGAGGATGTCATGGGGGTTAGCGGAGCCATCCATCAAAGACTCGCCAGCCCGAATGAAATCGCCCTCATGGACCGTCACGTGCTTGCCTTTGGGAATGAGATATTCCTTGGGCTCCCCAATCTCGGGCGTAACGATGATCTTCCGTTTGCCCTTGCTCTTGGTGTGCTGATCAAAGGAGATGACCCCGTCGATTTCGCTAATGACGGCCACCTCTTTCGGTTTCCGCACCTCAAACAGCTCGGCCACCCTCGGCAAACCGCCGGTGATGTCCTTGGTTTTGGTCGTCTCCCTGGGAATCTTAGCCAAAGCGTCCCCAGCTCGCACAAAGGACTTTTCCTCAACCATTAAGATGGCGTTGACCGGGAGCTGATAACTAGCTGGCGAGCCTTTGGAGTTCTTTAAGATGGAGCCAGTTTCGGTGACCACCTTAATTAAGGGCCTTAACTCCATGAGCTTGGACTCCACGATGACCTTGGAGGATTTCCCGGTCACCACGTCCACTTTCTCGACCATGGTCTTGCCCTCTTCCATATCCTCAAAAGAGACAAAACCCGAGACCTCGGTGAGGATGGGCTGGGTAAAGGGATCCCATTCCACGAATTCCCCCGAGTCCTTGGGCGTTAACTCAAAATCTTGAGCCAAGCGCCTAGCCTCCTCGGGCAGTTTGAGCTCATACTCGGAGAGGAGCCTATCGGTGGCGTTCAGAGTCTCTAAGATCTGCGGCCACAAACGGGTCAGCTCATACAGTTCCGGGTTATATTTGGCTTTGTCGGTCAGCCCCCCAGAAGAAGTCAAGAAATCATTGGCCTCGGCCCAATCCCTAAGGCGCTTAGCCAAGGGCTTAATCCTTTGATTGAGGCGATCCATTTCGACTTTGTCGCCGCCCGGCCCAGGCAGGGCGGCGACTTTATCGCTTAGCTCTTGGATATAGGGCCCAATGCCGGCCATATCCAGCTCCTCCACCGGAGCCATCTCAATAGCCTGCGGCTGGGAACGCGGCTTTAATTTTAAGTGGGCCCCATAGATGAGATCATGCTTCTCGCGAGCCAGGTTCTTCTCGTCGCGAATGATCAGCTCGCCTTTCCGGCTCATGACCACTAACTCGTTATTGACGTTTTTAACTAAGCGGACGTCCGGGCTAAACTCCAAAACGCCCTTTAAGTCCGTGGAGATGACGTTCTTCTCGGCGCGTCTGGAAGCTGTCCCGCCGATGTGGAAGGTCCGCATGGTCAGCTGGGTGCCCGGCTCGCCAATGGACTGGGCGGCGATGATGCCAATGGACTCCCCAATCTCCACGAGTTTGCCGTGAGCCAAATCTCGGCCATAGCATTTGGCGCAGACCCCTTTTTGAGCCCGGCAAGTCAAAACCGAGCGAATCAGGATCTTGGTCAAACCGGACTTTTCGATGGCCTCAGCCTCTTCCTCGCCAATCTCTTCCCCCGCGGCCACTAAGACTTCGTTGTCGATGGGGGAAATAATGTCAAAGAGAGCCACCCGGCCTAAGATCCGCTCCGTTAAGGTCTGCCGGATTTCCCCAGCGTCGCGCAAAGCCTCGATCTCAATGCCATCCAAGGTGCCGCAGTCTTTTTCCAAGATGATGCTATCTTGGGCCACGTCCACCAAGCGCCTGGTCAAATAACCGGAGTTAGCGGTTTTTAAGGCGGTGTCGGCCAAACCCTTCCGAGCTCCGTGGGTGGAGACGAAATACTGTAAAACCGTTAGGCCTTCCCGGAAGTTAGCCGTAATGGGCTGCTCAATGATCTCCCCGGTGGGTTTGGCCATTAAGCCGCGCATGCCAGCTAACTGGCGCATCTGATCTTTGGATCCCCTAGCCCCGCTATCGGCCATCATATAGATGGGATTGAAACCCGGAGCGCCCTGGTCTTCCAGCGGCTGACCATCAAGTTTGGTGGTTTTGATCTCGCTCATCATCTGCTCGGCCACGTCATTGGAAGCCCGGGTCCAGATGTCGACCACCTTATTGTATTTTTCGCCCTCGGTGATGAGACCATCTTTGTATTGGCCATCCACCTCCAAGATCTCGCTCTGAGCCTTCTCAATGATGCGGTTTTTGCTCTTGGGAATGATCATGTTGGAGATACATAGTGAGATGCCGGCTTTGGTGGCGAACTTATAGCCTAGGTCTTTCAAGTGATCGGTCAAGACCACCGTCTCTTTGGTGCCGCAAACCCGGTAGCATTTGGCGATGAGATTGCGGAGCTCGTTCTTGTTCATGACCTTGTTGACTTCGCTAAAGGCGATGGTCGGCGGAATGATCTCGGATAAAAGCACGCGCCCGCAAGTGGTGGCTTCCAAACGCCTTTTCCGTTTCAAGACGATCTGAGCCTGGGGACTGAGGGAATTGTCGGCCAAAGCCTCTTTGAGACTGGAGAGAATTTGAAGACTCAGATCCGCGGGCGCCTCCGCCGCCCGCGCGACGACGGGGGTCAGAGTTGGCCGCGGAGCGTTAGCCTCGCTCGCCTCCGGCGAATCGAGGAGCTCCCCTTCTGGCGCTTGGTTATTTAAGTCGCTCGGCGCGGCCAAGGAAGCCAAAGAGATAACGGTCTCATCTTCGAGATCCTTTTCGCCGGGCTCCTTTTCGTTCGCCCCGCTCAAATCTCGCGGCGACGTCTCTAAGGAGTTAGTGTCTTCCAGAGGGTAAAAAATCCGCCCCAAGCCCCCCACTTCCACCAAGGAGCTGACATCGGCCAAATCCGTTCTCTTGAGTAATTCCTCAGCCGTGACAAGCTCGGGGGGTTTTTTAAAGCCCACCTCGATTTTGGCTTGTAACTCCAAAGCCCCCGCGTCAAAGGCCACCCGCACTTCCTCAGCCGAGGCGTAGGAGCGGTTTTCGCCTAAAGCCCCAGGTTTTTCCTTGGTCATGTAATAAAGGCCCAAGACTATATCCTGGCTCGGCACAATGACCGGCTCCCCATTGGCTGGGGAGAGGATATTGTTGGTGCTCATCATTAAGACCCGAGCCTC
>JAISWW010000234.1 GCA_031270705.1 Deltaproteobacteria bacterium | reverse complement strand
CCCACAGAGACCATCGCTTGCCGCGTTAACCCCATCGCCAAGCGCGATACGGTTGAGCCCAGCGCGCCCAGCGACGAGAAACCCAAGGCCCCAAACGAGAATCCTCAAGACGAGAACTCTAAGGCTGGAAACTCCAGCGATTCGCTCTCGGAAAACGCGATCCGGGAAGATTCGCTCTGGGCCTATTCGCTGGCCCAAGTCGCCCTAGCCCAAGTCGCCCTAGCCCAAGTCGCCCTGGCCAATTATGATCTCTTGGGGGATCTTCAAAATCGAAACGAACCCGCGCCTACTAGCCAACGTTTTAATTTGGCGGCGAGGCTGGATAGCCAAGCTTTTTATTCTCAAGCCTTTTACCACCAATCTTTTTACCCCATAGCCTTTTACCCCAATAGCCCGGCCCCGCGGTCTTTCGGAGGATCCCAATGAGCGCCTTAAACTTCCAATGGGCTTATCTGTGGCCTGAGACTATCTTCTTTGGGGCGGTGGTATTGCTGTTTATGGCCAGCGTCATCCAAAAACGCGACCCGGGCCTAGCGAAGTTTTTAAGTCGCTTTGCGCCCATTGTGGGCAGTTTGGCGGCCGCGGGTTTCGCGGCTCTCACTATGACCAAGGCTCCCCAAAGTCTCTTTTTTGACGCTTATAGGGTGGATGGGTTATCGCAGTTTTTTAAACTCTTAATCTCGGGTGGCTATTTGGTCGCTTGCCTCAACGCTTGGGCTCCCAGCGATCTAGCTGAGCCCAAAAGAGCCGATTATTTTCTCTTTTTGACCTTATCGGCTTGGGGTTTAATCTTATTAGCCTCCGCCGCCGAGTTAGTGACGGTTTATTTGGCTTTGGAATTAGCCTCTTACTCTTTATATGTCATTATTCCTGCGCGCTCGAAATCCAAAGAAGCGGCTGAGGCGGGCTTAAAATATATCCTCTTTGGAGCGGCGGCCACGGCTTTGGCTCTTTATGGCCTATCTTGGATCATCGCCTCGCAGCACACCACCTATATCCATGAGCTGACCCAAGCCAACTGGTCTTTGGCCAATCCCTTAGCCACCTTAGGCTTATGCTTATTTTTGGGCGGCTTATTTTTTAAATTGGCTCTCTTTCCTTTCCATTTTTGGTGCCCAGACGTTTATCAAGGAGCCAGCAACGAAACGGCGGCCATTGTGGCCACTCTCCCCAAAATGGGAGCGGTCATCATTCTTATCCGCTTAACGGTTTTATTGTCCCCAGGCGATATCTTAACGGACTTTTTGGCCATCCTCGCGGCTATTTCCATCACATATGGCAATCTAGCCGCTTTGGCTCAAAAAGATCTGAAAAGGATGCTGGGGTTCTCTTCCGTGGCTCACGCGGGCTATATCTTGGTGGGTCTCGTCTCCAAAACCCCCACGGGTTTGGCCGCCGCCGCCTTTTACGCCATGGCTTATCTCTTAATGAACCTCTTGGTCTTTTGGGTCATTAGCCGGGTCAGTAACGATGGTCGCAATCTCACCTACAACAGCTTAAATGGCTTAGCCAAGCGCTCGCCACTATTGGCCATGGCTCTAGCCGTTGGGGCTTTTTCCTTGGTCGGTCTCCCGCCCACTGTGGGTTTTATAGGCAAACTGTGGTTACTGACGAGCGCCTGGGGGGTGGGTTATGACTGGTTGGTGATAGTGGTCTGCGTCAATACCGCTATAGCCATCTTCTATTACCTTTCTTTGGTTCTCCACGCTTATACGGAGGAACCGGCGGAGGGCTCAGGCCAAGATTTGGCCATGAGCCAAACTAACGCCTCCCTTTTCAGTCAACTGGGGGCTTTGGCTTTAGGGCTTTTGGTGGTGGGCTTGGGCGTCTTGCCTGGGGGCGTCTTTGGAGCCATTCTGACGGCCAGTCGTCAAATTCTGCCCTAGCCATGAGCCAAAAAACGAAGATTTAGCTAAATAGTCGCGCGCGGTTGGCGGCGGTCAACTTGAAAAACGCGCTAACTCCTTATGGATCAATACGGCTAAAGACGCGATAAGAGACGCTAGCTCTGAGCTAGCCAATAGGGGACAAAAACTGGTCTTTAGCGATCCGTTGTTTCTATTGTTTGTGGCTATGAGTTTGTCTCTATGAGTTTGTCTTAGGGGGGAGGATTTAGCGCGTCAAGGCGCCCTAATCTTAGCCTAAATTAGTAAATTAGTTTACGTAATGGATTTTTTACCAACGAAGGCCATATAATCTAGGTTTTGCGACTTTGGCCAAAACAATAGTCAGCTATTTAGTCACAAGGCTTTAAATAGTCGTGAGGATGGCCCTAAAGAAGCGCTTAATAGCGCCTTTGTCCTCAGTTCTAATTTTGATGGCCTCGCGAAAACCCCTTTTTTTATAAACAGGAGTTGCCCTAAACAAAAATTTTTTGGGGCTTCTGATAGGAAATTTTTCCCAAAACCCAAAGGTCTCTAGAGCGCGATCTAATCTCGAACAGTTGGAATTCTAGCTTTTTCTCTAAAAACGATATTTTACAGTATAATTATATGTAATTAGATGCAATTACCCCGTCGCGCTACATTTTCATAGACGCGACTCTCCTTATATTGATCCCGAGGATCTTAAGGAAGGCGGAAGCTGGGAAGCTTGTCTATAAACTGATTTAAATGGCGGCGACTAGTTAATCGGAATAATTTATTCTATATTTTCAACTTTCTCATTGACGTATTCACCAATATAATCTGGTAAATTAGTTTTAACCTCTTTTTCCTAGTTTACGGAAATCATCAGGAGTTTTCTAAAAACCGTCCAAAATTATTGAGATCTAAAAATCTCTGAAAAAATATTAATTTATAGTATAAATTTGGTTTAAACAGATCTAATATTTTATTATATTATTAAAATATTAGTAAATTAACTTTAACTACATAATGATACCATGGGTACCGTCATGACCCTCTCCTTGAACTCCGGCGACATTCAAAAAATGTTCAGAGAGGCGTTCTGATTTACTTGACTTTTCGAAAAAATTGGCGTATAAATTTTTTAACTAATTTTGGACAAGGACATCCGTATAAAACATTATTGACTCCTTTGGGGCTTCCTATTTTATATATAACTTTTGCCAAAAGTATGGCAATATAGACACATAAAAGGTTGATGAAAGCGGTTATTATGACAAAAAAAGAACGTTAAAAAAGTGTCCATTCATCGTCAAAACAAAGATATTCTTTTTAAAGACTTGTCTGATCACAATAATGATGTTTTCTTAGATATTCTTAATATTGATGATATTTGTGATATTGGTGATATTGGTGACAAAAACCGTTCTCTTATTGAACTACCAAATGAAATTGCAATAATAAAGTCTTTTAATAAGAAACCTGATAAACTATATCTATTAGGTAAAAAAGTTATCATAAATCTAGAGTTTGAAAGTTCGTATAAACTTGAAAATATAGCTCGATATATGCTTTATGCCTCGCTTATATCTTATACGTATTCGGCTATGTCTGGATACAAAATTTCTTATCCAGTTAGAACGATTGTAGTATATCCTGGCAATGTTAAACTGCCAACAAGTGTTTATACAAACACAGAAAGTCTTCATTTCTCTATTACGCAAATTTCTTTAAACGACGTAATCGATGGGGACGCCATTCTAGCTGACATAAGCAAGCGGTTCCGCGAAGACCCAAATCTTGTTCTTTCTGAAAAAGAAATGGTAAAATTAGTT
>JAISWW010000210.1 GCA_031270705.1 Deltaproteobacteria bacterium | reverse complement strand
CTTTCGTCCACCACCGAGACCGAAAGAGGTATTTCCGAAAGCTCCCGAGCCACGCGCGTGGAGGTGACGGTGATGGGCTCTAGGCGCCAAATTTCCTCTGCCGTCTGGGCGCTTAAAGGCCAGGCCCAAAGTGAAGCGATTAGAGCCAAAAAAATCGCGGCTATTTCTTTGCGCCAATTACTAAAAGAAGAATTTTTCCCATTCAGGCTATTCAATATATTCATGACCAACTCCAAAAGGAAACAATTTATTCCCCTCCCCGGCTGAGGGGCGCCTAGTCAAAAACCGACTTTCAGAATAGCCTTTTTAGCCAAAAAAGTCTAATGATTTCCAATAGTTACAAAAATTTGACCTGTTACAAAATTGTTACGTTTGGCTGAGAAAAAAAGTCCAAGACTTAGTCTTTTCAAATATTTCGCCCAAAGAAAAATATTGGCTAAGCGCGAATTAAAATTCCCGAGAGGCTAAGGGCAAAGTAGGTTGTTTCTGGTTATTTTTTATCGCGCGCGGAATTTTGGCTAGGCTTAAAAGGCTTGGCTCCGGGCGGCCTCGTCCGGCAAGGGCAAAACAATAGTCAATAAGAGCCCCTCTCTAGTGTTGGCCACGGACACCTCGCCCCCATGAAGGCCGGTTATTTGCCGCGTCAAGTATAAGCCTAAGCCCTGCCCAGGCGTCTCCCGAGCCACGCGATAATAAGGCAAAAACAAAGATTTGAGCTCTTCATCGCTTAAAGGGGGATGGGTATTGAGGCAAAAAATAGTCACAAATTCGCTCGACGCCGTTAAGGACAATTTGATCTCCCCGCCAGGGGCCGTGTATTTGAGGGCGTTATCCAGGATATTGGCCAAGAGTCTATCTAAAAGTATCTCATCGCCCAAAAGCCAGACATTATCGTCCACTTCGCTAAGGAGAGCGATTTTCTTAAGGCTGGCTCGCTGGGCGTTTCTATCTAAAACCTGGCGACATAAGCTAGAAAAATCCAAAGGCTCGCTTTCGAACTCCTCGGGCTTAAAATTGAATTTGCCGCCCAAAAGACCGGCGGCCACCATGTTCTCTAACATATCTAGCTCTAGGCGAGCTTGGCCAAGATTGCGCAATAGTCGCTCCTTAGGTTGGCCATCGGGCTCTTTGGCCAAAAAGGGCTGAACCTCTTCTTGGGCTATCTCCAAAGAGAGAGCGATATTGGTGACCGTCGAGCGCGTCTCGTGGCTCATGTTGGCCATAAGTAACTTTAAGCCCTCAATATGGGAGGCCAGACTTTGGGTCAGCTCGTTTACGGCTTTAGCTACGTCGGCCACTTCGTCAACCCCTTTTTCCTCGAGCCGCAAACTGAGATCGCCCTCGGCGATTTTGACCACTTGGCTCCGGAGCTCCGTCAAGGGTTTAGAGACGCGGCGCGAAGTCCACAAGGTTAAAAAGAGGCATACGCCCAACAAACCCAAAGCCCCTTGGACAAATACCCCCCAATAGGTCACCAAGGGCCCGCGATGCCAGTTATAAACCAAGTTGACAGTCTCTCCGCCTCTCTTGACCCGGCAAATAGCCACTAAAGAAGGCTCTTCTTGCCTTAAGGTCAAAGCGCTTCGCTGGCCAAAAACGTAACTTTTCTCAATCCGCCCGGGGATCCGCTCGCTGGCCCTCATCCCCGGCCAAGGCTCGCCCAAAAGAACCTGGCCGGCCATGTCCTCGACCCATAAGCGTCTATAATCTATCCGGTAAAGGTCTATGTATTGGGCTAAATCCTCTTCGCTTAAATCCTTAATTTTCTCGCTAATGTCCGACACAAAGTCGACCATGGAGCTAACGCGCAAATCCTGGTTATAAGCCAACAAATACCAACCCAAAGTCAAAACTTGGCATAAAGTGATGGTCAAAAAACTGGACAAAAATATATTTTGCCATAATTTGCTCATCAAGCGCATGGTAATTAGGCTCTCCAGCGGTAACCCGAGCCCCAAACCGTGTCAATGGTTCGGGGATCGGCCCCTAACTCCTCGAGGATCTTTCTTAAGCGATTGACATAGACCCTTAAGTTATGGGCCAGAACGCCCAAGCGCTGATCAAAGAGATAGCCCATTAATTCGTCTCTAGAGAGGATCTGGCCCGCGCGCGACATGAAATAATGAAACAAGCGAAACTCAAGATTGGTGAGATCCTTGTCATGTCGCTCGCTCGAAAGATTAACGCTCAGCCGTCTTAGGCCGACGTCCAATTGGATCGGGCCGCTCTTAAGATTGGCCAAACCCTGACTAGACTCCGCCCGAGGCTCGGCCGGCCCTTGACTACGCCTTAAAACCGCCCGGATCCTCGCCAAAAGCTCGCTGAAGTGGAAGGGTTTGCCTAAATAGTCGTCCGCTCCGTCAACCAAGCCTTTGACCCGATCGCTTCGGCTATCCCGCGCGGTGAGCATAATGACCGGAACAGCCGAAGTGGCCCGGATGGAGCGCAATAACTCGAACCCATCCGGGCCCGGCATCATGACGTCCAAAAGCAAAAGATCCGGCTGAAACTCGGCCAAGGCTTCCTTAGTCCTTTGGCCGTTGGGCAAGGACATAAAGCCGAAATTGTGGGACTCAAAAAAATCCTCCAGTCGATTCCGGATCCGGGCCGCGTCATCGACCAAAAGAATCTTCGCTTCGGGGTTTGGGCTCATGACTGTCTCCGCTTTCCCAAAATGAGGAACGCCCTTGACCCTTAAGTCGGCAAAAAAAGGGGGCTGTTTTTTAGATTATTTTACGAGAATATCCGAATACCGTTAGCGAGCCGAACTTCAAAAAATGTTCCAGGTGAACCTTTTTGATTCTCAATATCATTATAAACCTATCCTCTGGTCTGTCAAACCTATCTTCTCTCAAGCGGCGAAAAACCTAAGGGGGTAGGCGGAGGGAAAAAAAATAGGGAGTTAATTGAAGGGCCAGGACGAGACAATTCTAGCGGATCATAATTGAGGAAAATTAATTTTTTAGCCTTAAATCAAGGATTTCAAAATAATTTCTTACGGGCTTTTCTAAAACTGATTGGTCATCTTCCGAAAAGGAATGGGATCAATGCGGGCCCCATTCAAATAAACCCCATAATGGAGGTGGGCTCCCGTGACCCGGCCTGATTGGCCGGATTTGGCGATAATATCGCCCTTTTCGACCATTTGGCCGTCCGAAACCATTATTTCCGAGAGATGGAAATACATCGACAATAAGCCCTGGCCATGATCCACATAAATAGCCTGGCCCGAGAAAAAATGATCCCCCGTCAAAATGACTTGGCCGCGAGCCGGAGCCTTGACCGGGGTTCCGGTTTTGACCAAATAATCCGCCCCGGCGTGGGGCCGAGGATTTAAGACGCCATTTATTTTGGTTTGCCGCCCAAAGGAGCTATTGACTTGGCCTTTGACTGGCTCCAAAAAAGCCCCGCGCCACAATTTATCCGGGCTAGTGGTGGCCAAGGCTTTATCGACCAGCTTCTTTTCCCGAGCCGCTCTTTCTAAGTTTTCCGGGGATAAGTCCACTTGGCCATGGGGCACTTTGATATTTCTTAGACCATAGGTTTTTTCCCGCACCACGACGGAAAATTTGAGCCCCTCTTGGCCGGGGCAACTGACGGTCAAAGGATATTGGCCAGGCTTTAACATGATATCCGCCCCAAAAAGCCCCACCCAGCGCGAGCCGGGCGTTCGGCCAGGGGTTTTGTCGATTTTGGGAGCCAGAAAAAAGAAAATCGGCCTTTGGTCAAATCGGCCTTGACAATCGACTCCGCCCTCCTCCAATTCCACCCAGCCCGCCGTCCCCCGATCCAAAGGCTGGGGCAAAACTTTTAAGCCTATGGTTTTCGGGGCGCTTGTTTGGCCAAAAGAGAGAGGTGGGGAGATCAGAGGGCTAGCGAAAAAGAGAGCCAGAATAAGGGAAAGCCAAAATTTAAGGCTTTTTGAAGATGGGGCTTTATTGGTTGGATAATTTTTGGGTCTTGAGAGCGAATTTGAGCTTTTTAAGAGCATTAAAGATACCTAACCGCTGATCCTAACTGAGCGCCCTATTGGCTTTCTCGAGATTGGCCGGGACTCTCTTTCAAAAAGAGCCCATGGTACTCTTCGCGGCTAAGGTGGCGGCTCAGGGTTTGCCCAATGACCCGAAAAATCTGGGTAATCTCCTCCGGGCTTAAACGCGGCAAAAGTCTGGCCATCAATTGGTCATCGGAAAATTTCTGGAGATAGACCTGTAAAGTGGCCAAATCCGTCTCGCGGTCAAAACCCTCGGCCAATGGGCCAGTCCAGGTTTCGACAAACTCGTGGCTATGCTGGATTTTCACAAAACCTCCAACCTAAATAAACTAAGACTCAATTCGTCCACCAACCGCCCTTTTTGCCGCCAGGCGGGGAGGAGGACGGGGGTTGGCGCTTAAAGACGGAAGCCGCTCCCTCGGAGCTGGGCTGGGCTGGTTTTTTGGGTGGGGGGTTTAAAATCTTTTCCAAGCGGGGCTTTAATTGTTGGTATTTTTTTTCGCCTTGCTCAACATAGAGCCAGTTGGCGCCTAAGACCACCTCATGGTCAAAAGTTTCCCGGATGCCCGTTAAGCTAAAAGCGTCATCCAAAAGGATCATTTCGACCTTGGCTTCCTTGATCCTTAGGGTCACCCAAAAGTTGCGGTATTCGGTCACCTTGGCTGTGCTACCAATGCCAATGAGGCTTTTTTTGGTTTCCAGGTAGATACCTTCTCGCAATTTTTCTTCGCCCATGCCGGCCTCCCCTAGGATCCAAACTTTGAACCCAAACGTATTGAAGGGGCTCGTGAAAAATAGATTCTTTCCCTCTCGCCTTTGTCCCCTAAACGATTATAAGCTAACCCAAAGAACTTGTAAAGGACTCCCTCAACCAAAAACGCTTTAAATAAAGTTTAGAAAAATATACCTACCTTTATAAAAGTCATTTTTAATCAAAATAGTACTTTTATACTATCTGTTTAAATTTTGACGATTTTGGGCTAATTTTATAGCTTGATCTGAGAATTTATTTTAGATTCCCCGGCGACCCTAGGCCTAGGCCTTATTAGATGGCCCTTTCTCGCTTTAAAAAATTTTTTTTAGCGGGGGGTTTTTTAGGCGACCCATTTCCAGTATACTATATTTATAGTGGCGCTCTGGGCTAGGTTTTTTAGTCGCCTGGCTCTTTAGTCGCCCAATTCTTTAGTCGCCATAGCTCCAAGATTGTTCGCTAGCCTCGACGCCTCCGTGACCGATCTTTAGTTAACAATAACCAGTTTTGACCAATTATTATGGATTGGCCTTTTTAACTAAATAAATCAACTATTTGGTACATCTAGTTGTGTTTATATCAGAGGAGCCTATTTTAGTCAAAATATTTACGCTTGGCTCAAAAATAGCCCTAACCAAGGCCCAAAGACGAAGCTATTTTAAAGCAAGACGGCCTTAAGATTTTGAATTATCGGAAAACCGTCCAGAAATCTTAAATTGTCCTTGTATTTTGTCTCAGAACGCGCTATATAGTCTGAGGCGCTCAAAATTTCTGGAGAGGAAGACTAATGACGACCAATACAGCGGTGGATGTTTATCGACACCACCTAATTCCTGGCCAATTATTCGCTTGCGGGGAGCAAGCCATGGTTTCCGCCGTTCTCGGGACTTGCGTGGCCGTCTGCCTCCATGACCGACGCCTAAAAATTGGCGGCATGAACCATTACCTCTACCCCAAAAGCGGTTTTTTTGGCTCCAGCTCCAATGAGTATGGGGACGTGGCCATTCCCGCTCTCATTGATAAGCTCTTGCGCTTAGGTAGCCGCGTCCAAGATTTGGAGGCTCAGATTTTTGGCGGCGGCGACAATGGTTTGCGCCACAACACGGGCGAAAAAAACGTCAAAATGGCCCGCAAGCTTTTAAAGAAAAACGGGGTGGCCGTGGTTTCCGAGGATGTGGGCGGCTTTAAGGGCCGGCGCCTCATCTTCCACACCGGCACCAACGAGACCTTGGTCATGAAAACCCACCGCGTCCGGCGGGGCGATTACTACCCTTACCGCGAAAGGCTGACTTAGGGCTAGCCTTTTCTCGCGCTTTTGGTTTAGGCTTTGGGGTTTGGGCTTATTTTTGGCCAAAAACCCTTTGGGTAATTGCTCTTAAAAATCAAGATATACCCCTTTTAACTTCATAAATAGATCTTTTAACTATATATAAACATTCAGAAAAATTCATTTTTGGCCCATATCTAGCCCCGGCCCCCCGCCTCTCCCCCTAAATAATGTGTTGTCAAAAAGCCCCGCTCGGTGTATATTGGCCGAAAAACAAGCCTTGCTCATGGGCCTAAAAGGATCGCGCTGTCCATTTTCTTGGAACCAACCCCCTCGCCCGCGCAAGCGATTTTTCCGTCAATTTTCCCTAAAATTGAGTAACTTTTCGGCCTTAGGGATTAGGGCAAAACAAGCCCAAGGCCTTAACCGCGAAATTCTCGCGGAGCTTAACCGCAAAAATTGAGGCGCTCATGGCCAAAGCCAGCGATAGAGACAAAGCGAAAACCAAAGACAAAACCTCGGACAAAACCCCGGACAGCCTGGATCCTAAAGCCAAGGCCCTAAAAACCGCCCTGGAGCAGATTGAGAAAAGCTTCGGCAAGGGCTCCATCATGAAGCTGGGCGGCGAGGAACCAGTAGCCGTGCCAGTCATCTCCACGGGCTCCATTAGCCTAGACGCGGCTTTGGGCGTTGGCGGCATTCCTAGAGGCCGCATCGTGGAAATCTTTGGCCCGGAGTCCAGCGGCAAAACCACCCTGGCTCTCCACGTGGTGGCTGAGGCCCAAAAAGTCAAAAACGCCCAAGGCCAAAATGGCGTGGCCGCCTTCATTGACGCTGAGCACGCCTTGGACGTGAGCTACGCGCGCCGCTTAGGGGTCAACACCGACGAGCTTTTGATCAGCCAGCCCGATAGTGGCGAGCAAGCCCTCAATATCGCCGAGATCTTGGTCAGAAGCGGGGCCGTGGATCTGATCGTCATTGACTCCGTGGCCGCTTTGGTGCCGGAAGCGGAAATAAATGGCGACATGGGCTCGGTTCTGCCTGGCTCCATCGCTCGGCTCATGGGCCAAGCCATGCGCAAACTGACGGGGGCCATTTTTCGCTCCCAAGCCTCGCTCGTCTTTATCAACCAAGTGCGCCTAAAGATCGGCCCCATGGCTTACGGAAACCCCGAAACCACGACTGGCGGCTACGCTTTAAAGTTTTTCGCCACCATGCGCCTAGACATTCGCCGCACCAACTACGTCAAAGGCCCCGAGGACGCCAAGATCGGGAACATTACCCGAGTCAAGGTCGTCAAAAACAAGATCGCTCCTCCCTTTAAGGAAGCCACCTTTGAAATCCTCTACGGTCACGGCATCTCCCGGGAAAGCGAGCTCTTGGATTTGGGCTCGGTCATGGACGTGGTCGAAAAAAGCGGGGCTTGGTACTCCTATAATGGGGAACGGCTCGGCAACGGCAAAGACAACGCCCGCCGTTTTTTGGTCGATAACCCGGAAGTGGCCAATAGCATTGAGGAAAAACTCCGCGGGGCTTATGGCTTATTGGCGGAAAAAGTCACCGAGGCCATGGCCGAAAACCCCTTGGAGCCTTTAGAGCCAGTAGGCTCGGACGAGGATCCAGAGATTGATCCCAATAACCCCAAATGACTTTACACCCCCGGAGAGGCTTGGCCAGTTTCTGGCCCAGCCCCTCCGGGGATTTTTTCGCTCTAGCCAGGCCTTTCGCCCTTTTTGAGATACTATAAATGAAAGCCACGGAATTAAGGCGACGTTTTTTGGCCTATTTTGAAGGTTTAGGCCATCGCCGAGTCGCCTCTAGCCCCTTGATCCCCCAAGACGACCCCACGCTCCTTTTTACCAACGCGGGCATGGTGCAGTTTAAGCGCGTTTTTACTGGCGAGGAAAAACGCGACTATAACCGAGCCACCACTTCCCAAAAATGCGTTCGGGCTGGGGGCAAGCACAATGATCTGGAAAACGTGGGTTACACGGCCCGGCACCACACCTTTTTCGAGATGCTGGGCAATTTCTCGTTTGGCGATTATTTTAAATCCGAGGCTATTTCCTTCGCTTGGGAGCTCTTGACCAAACATTTTGGCTTGCCCGAGGATCGTCTTTACGCGACCATTTTTCAAGACGATGACGAGGCGGCTTTGTTGTGGCCTAAAATTACGGGTATCCCGGAGTCGCGCCTTATCCGTTTGGGCGAAAAAGACAATTTCTGGGCCATGGGCGACACGGGGCCCTGCGGTCCATGTAGCGAAGTGCTCATCGATCAGGGCCCGGAGCTCGGTTGTGGCCGGCCCGATTGCGCCCCAGGTTGCGATTGCGATCGCTACTTGGAAATTTGGAACCTGGTCTTCATGCAGTTTGAGCGCCTGGCCGATGGGACAATGACGCCCCTGCCCAAGCCCTCCATTGACACGGGTCTGGGTTTAGAGAGGTTGGCCGCGGTCGTTCAAAAAGTCCCCTCCAACTTTGAGACCGATCTCTTCGCCCCGCTTTTGGCCAAAGTCGCTCATTTATCGGGGATTCCCTATGTCCCTGGCCTTTTGGCCCCCGATCACCCCAGTTTTTCCACCAATGTCTCCACCAGAGTCATCGCCGACCATGGCCGGGCCATCACTTTTTTGATTAGCGATGGAGCTCGGCCGGAAAACCTCGGCCGCGGCTATGTCCTCCGCCGCGTCTTAAGGCGAGCGGCCCGTCATGGCCGTAAACTGGGCCTAGATAAACCCTTTCTTTCGGAAATCATAGATGTGGTCATTGAGACCTTAAAAGAGGCTTATCCCGAGATCGCGGCCCAGTCCAGCCACATAAAAAGTCTGGTCAAAGCCGAGGAAGAGCGCTTTGGCTCCACTTTGACCCAGGGTCTTACCATTCTGAACTCGGCCATTGAGGACATCCGGGCCGCCGGCAAATCGGTTCTGCCCGGAAGCGCCGCCTTTAAGCTTTACGACACCTACGGCTTTCCTTTGGATCTGACCAATGACGCGGCTCGGGAAATGGGTCTGACCATCGATCAAGACGGCTTTGATTTGGCCATGGCTGACCAAAAAGCCAAAGGCCGAGCCGCTTGGCGCTCGGACAATCTGGCCAATAACGCCATTCAGGCTTTGGTCAACAATCTTCCGAGCTCAGAGTTTGTGGGTTATGACACTTTAACCCTGGATAACCAAACCCCGGCTCTGCTCATTGTGGGCGAGAAAGCTACCCAGACGGCCACCGAAGGGCAAGAAGCGGTTTTGGTTTTCCCGAAAACGCCCTTTTACGCGGCCAGCGGCGGACAAACGGGCGACGTCGGCCAAATTATTTTTCCCCGCGGCCAAGCTCAAGTCCAGCAAACCGCCAAAGCCCCGGGCGGGGTCATTGTCCACCATTGTTTGGTCACCTTGGGAACCATTGAAATCGCCCCGGCCCGTTTGGAAGTGGACGAGAGCCTTAGAAAAGCCACGGCCGCCAACCATAGCGCCACCCATTTGCTCCACCGAGCTCTCCGGCAAACCCTCGGCGAGCATGTGCGCCAGGCTGGCTCATTGGTCTCCCCAGAAAGACTGCGCTTTGATTTTACCCATCCCAGCCAGCCTCAAGAAGCGGATCTGGCCCGGGTCGAAGAGATGGTCAATGGCCAAATCGCCAAAAACTGGCCCATCGAGACCCAGCTTTTAAGTTATGACGAGGCGGTGCGCTCGGGAGCCATGGCCCTCTTTGAGGAGCGTTATGGCGAAAAAGTGCGGGTCGTCAATATGGGGGAATCTCGCGAGCTGTGTGGCGGCACCCACGCCCAGCGCGCGGGCGACATTGGGCTTTTTTTGGTGCAGGCCGAGTCCGCCGTGGCCGCTGGGGTCAGGCGCTTGGAGTGCTTAACGGGTCTAGCCGCCTTAAAGGAAATCCAAAAAAACCGCGAGACCCTCCAAGAGCTCTCTAGCTTACTGAAAGCTCGCCCCGAGGAACTGACTAGCCGCGTCCAAAAACAGTTGGAGAGGATCCAAGAGCTGGCCAAAGCCAAACCGCAAGAGAACCAAGCCGACCCCACGAGTTTGGTGGCCCAGGCCCAAACTATTGGCTCTGTCCAGGTTTTGGCCGGGGAAGTCGTGGCCCAGGATCCCAAGGATTTAAGAGCCTTGGCTGATTTGATTCGCGAAAAACTGGGCTCTAGCTATCTCTTAGCCTTAGCGGCCAAGGCTCCCGAAGGCAAAGCCTGGCTCTTGGTGGCCGTCAGCCCTCAATTGACCGCCCAGCATTCCGCCGGGCGACTCATTGGCCCCATGGCCGAGGCTTTAGGCGGTCGGGGCGGCGGCCAAGCTCAACTAGCTCAAGCGGGTGGGCCCAATGGCTCGGAGATCCCTAAAGCTCTGGCTAAATTTCTCGAAATCGTCAAGAAAACCTTGACCGAGGGCCAGGTTTAAAAATTTACTGATCTTACGGCCAAAAAGTGCTAAATTAGATAGGCTATAAAACCCTAGTTTTTGGCCATCATAAAGCGTCAACCAATAAGCTCAATTTATTTGTTGACCTTTATAAGAGCGCTTACTCGTAAATATTTGCGTCAGGGGTCTAGCGACCGCTGGCCAACGCCTTAACAGATCCGGGCGCTTGGGGATCTGGTTGATTGATCATTGGCCGGTCGCCGGCGAGGGACATATGAAAATCCTTTTGATTGGCTCAGGAGGGCGAGAACACGCTTTAGCCTGGCGATTAAAACAAAATCCCCTGGTTCAGCTTATTTCAGCTCCGGGTAGCTCAGCCCTAGCTACTTTAGGGGTTTGCTCGCCAATCGCGCCTGACAATATTGGCGCCCTGGTCGCCTTCGCCAAACGGGAAAAGCCTGATTTAACCATAATTGGCCCAGAATTGCCTTTGGTTTTGGGTTTAGCCGACCTTTTAAGAAATGAGGGCCTGGCCGTCTTTGGCCCCTCGGCTCGGGCGGCCCAAATTGAGGGCTCGAAAGTCTTCGCCAAAGACTTTATGGTTCGCCATAATTTGCCCACCGCCAGTTACGCTGTTTTTTACGATAAGGAAGAAGCCCAACAATATTTGGAGGGAGCTAGTTATCCTTTAGTTTTAAAAGCCGATGGCTTAGCCCAAGGCAAAGGGGTGGTGATTTGCGGCAAACTTGAGTCCGCCCTAAAAGCCGTGACGGAGCTGACCAAACAACAAGCCGGTCGCCGAATCATTATTGAGGAATACTTAGCTGGCGAGGAAATCTCCTATTTCGCTTTCACCGATGGCCACACGATCAAACCTTTGCCTTCGGCTCAAGATCACAAAACCATCTTCGACAATGACTCTGGCCCAAATACTGGCGGCATGGGAGCCTATTCTCCCGCTCCTTTGGTCAATGAGCACCTCAATAAGACCATCTTGGAAACCATTATAAAACCCACCGTTATGGGTTTGGCCACAGAAGGCTCGCCTTTCTCCGGTTTATTGTACGCTGGGCTCATGATCACCTTAAGTGGGCCAAAACTGTTGGAGTTTAACGCCCGGTTTGGGGATCCCGAAACCCAGGCCCTCATGCCTTTATTGAAATCGGATTTGGCCGAGATTTTATTGGCCGTGGCTCAGAATCGTCTCCATGAGACCAATATCGAGTGGGAAAAGAAGACCGCGGCCACGGTGGTCATGAGCTCCGCTGGTTATCCTGGGCCTTACCGCGAAGGCGATCTCATTACAGGTCTTGACCAAGCCAGAGCCCGGGAAAACGTTTTTGTCTTTGAGTCTGGGGTGGAAAAGAGAATGGAAGGGACTGAGCTGAACTCCTACACCAAAGGTGGGCGAGTTCTCTCGGTGACGGCCTTGGGCGATGATCTGTCTTTAGCCGTAAAGAACGCCTATGAGGCTGTCCAGGACATCAGTTTTAAAGGGGCTCATTACCGCCGGGATATTGGCGGCAAAGGCCTCCGCCAGAGCCTTTTATACGACACGGAAACCAATTAGGCTAACGCGCTTATAAATACTAATAATCCCGCGGCTAATATTGTCTTGGTTTTTTGTTTTTTAGCCTAAAAAAATTAGGCCTAATATTTATAACGCTCTCTAAATGGAAGTCTTGACTCTCCTTTAAGAGGAGTCATAAATATCAAGCTTCTATTTGAGACAAAGCTCTCTATATTCCTCTCGCCAGTCCAGAAAATCGCCTAGCTCTTTTCATTAAATATCTCCAATTGAAATAATTTTGATAATAAAGAACGTTATTTAAAAACCATTCATATTGTAGCGTTTTTCTTTTTCTTGAAATATAAAAAATATTGTTTTACATACTTATTTAGTTAAATTTAGACAGTAATAAAAATTTGTATTTATTTTCCGATTGTGGTTAAAATGAATTAACGCTGTAAACGTCTTTGCGCAATGATGGCCTCTTGGCTGATGGCCATATTGCCATCGGGCGCGATTAGAAAATATTGACCGCCACTTTTTAGACAGGTTTTAAAATGTCAACCAAAAGAATACATTTAGCTACAGGTCATAGTGATTTTAGTGAAATAAGATCTAAAGGCCTACTTTATATTGATAAAACTAAATATATTCATAATTTAATATCGGATATTGAATACAAATATTGGTTTTTAGCCCGCCCTAGAAGATTCGGCAAAACTTTGTTCGTTGATACCTTGGAACAATTTTTTCGCGGCCATGAGGCGCTTTTGGGTGCGTCAAAAAAAATGATGTAGTTTTTTTTGAAGGTCTGTGCTATAATTTTTTATCCTCAGCGGCAGTTTTTTCAGGCTAACTGTGTTCATTAATGTATTTGACTGGAAATAAAAA
>JAISWW010000073.1 GCA_031270705.1 Deltaproteobacteria bacterium | reverse complement strand
ATAGTATGGATTTTGCTTCCATTGTTCCACCACTTGTTCATCGCTGATGTTAAAGATGAATTTCAACATCGTAAGACCGATCAATCTCCGAAGAGGCAAACTGGGTCTACCGTTATCGCTATCAAAGAAACGGGCCATGAAAGACTCAAGAGCGGCCCAGTTGATAGCCAAGGCCAAAATGACTATAAGGTTAACTTGGTTGAGAAACTTAATGAGTTCATGGGTTTCAAAAAGAGAGCCTGTTTGAGCTTGACTGGTGGTTCTGTTAATCATGATTTGATACCTCATTGCCAGATAGCGGTTGATAAGTGGGTTAACGAGTGCCTATAAAAACTATTATAACTATTTATAGGCAGATGTCAAGTTTTATTGACAATTTTTTTGAAAAAAATTTCAAACTTATTTTAAAAGAGTTTATATGATTTTTGTAATCTTGATAAAAACATTATTATAATATTGCTTATCATATTTTAACTAATTAAAATAGTATCATCAAAAATTTTTATTGTTTATTTAGTTAATTGATCGTAAAAAAATTTTTTCCTAAACCATATCAACAAAGTAGACCCGAAAGCCAACGCGGGAGGAAATCGACCAGGAGTAGATGGCAGGTGGATTCTGTGATGAAGGGGAGGGTAAATAAAAAACAATAATTTTTTAAATAATTTAGTTTTAATTGGTTAAATTTAGTTGAATTATGGTCTAAGATAAAGACCCAAAAAAACAGGGTTTCGACCAGGTATTTCTAGCAAGTTGAGAAAACCCTGTCGATTTAGAAAAATATTATGGATTTATCCAATGATTTCAAAGTGTTACAGCTTTTTCAGTAGCGACTATTTAGAGCTAGGGGATAATTTTCCCCGACCGCCGACTTAGAGAGACGCGCTCGTAAGCGGGGGCTAGACGAGAGGGGCTATTCGAAACAGGCGCGTCGCGAGGTAATTTATAGACCCTAGTCTGTAGGCCATGGTGTTAAGGGAGCGGGGCGCCAATAGCCACCTCGCCCTTAACGTTAGCGCCCGAGAAAACAACGCCGAGAAAACCAGGCCAGGAAAACGATGACCAGAAAAACCAGGCTCAGCCAAGCTTATCGCTCCGCCGCCCCACCCACGATCTGTGGAGAAAGAATTTCTAGGACTTCTTTTTGGGCTTTAAACTCCAAAAAACTTTTTTAAAGGATAAAAGAAGCTGAAATAGCTCTAGAGCTCTAAAGCTTTAAAAAATTACCACGAATCTGATGGTTCATGGACTAGCTCAAAAAATCTAATCAAATTTTCGCGCCAATCAACTTAAACCTTGATTTTAGATAGCAAATCAAGAGCCTTAGCTTGATGACTATTAAGATTACTCGTCACATTGAAGACAAGAGGGTTTTTGTCTTTTAAAAGTAAACGCGCCTCTACTTGGACAACGGTGGAAAGTTGACGCAGTAATGCCTGAAAGCTTGTCGCTGGGGCTCCCTCGAAAGGTTGGGCCGGAAGAACATGATTTTTCTTGTCCTTGGTAGCGCCATCGGCTACGCCATCCTCGTCGCCAGCCTCAGCGGGGAAGATTAATTCTCGCCAAGCCTCTTTAACGCGCCAAATGACATAATACGCTAACAGACAAATACAAAAATGGGCTTTTATCCTTGTTTCAGAATAACGGGAGACTGGCCCAGCGTCCGCGGTTTTAATTGAGCGAAACGCTCTTTCAATCTCCGTGAGTTTTTTGTATTGTCGAACACACTCGCTTGAGGAGAATAATTCAGCGCTTAAAGATGTCCTTAAAACATCCCGTCTAGGTTTGGCTAACCGCGGATCCCGGTAGACAATTAATCTTTCGCCAGGATAGAAATCTGGCGTTATCACTTCTAGACAATTCAGCTCATCATCAAAATTCGGCCATGATTCAAGTTTGTCAACCAATAATTGGCTGTAATCTGAGCTGAGAGGCGTTAGCCAATCGATCCCACCCAGACCCTTCAAAATTCCGATATTTTTAGGGCCAAGCCTACCCCTAGCGGCGATAATTATGATTTTCGATAATTTAAAATTATTTCTAAGAGTTTCAACCGTAGACGCAAAAGTTGTGGTCGCCCTTACATTTCCTGGATATACATCAATCTTAATAGGACATCCCCTCTTATCACAATAGCCCATAATTAACTTTTAGTTTACCTCTTTTTTTATCATGGCTACGACCAAATTTTCTTAAAGGAGAGGTTTTATCTTCCATAAAAGTAGACGCGTGATTATAAAATATTGAATCGCCAGCCAATAAATGTCTACTCGCGAGACGTTCCTCTATAATTGGTTGTAAAGGCGTAAGCCAATCCATAGCTTTATATAAATCATTCGCGTCAACATCTTGTATATCTAAATAATTAGAAAGAGTAGTATTTGACCACCATTTAGTAGAAGTTAATCGGCTCGACGGTTTAAGGATCCGATTAATTATCATGGCCAAGACCAAATCCCTCTCCCGGCCTTTGGGGCCCATAAGGTCAGGGAGATCCAGCCGATCGATGGCCGTCATAATGGCCAAAATTGGCCCATGCCTTAGGCCTGGCCCAATATCTATAGGTTTGTCCTCATTGGCTAGAAATAGCGCTCGCTCTCCTTTCAGCTGGAGCTTTAGAGCCGCGATGGTTCCAGCGTCCAAGGCCGAGAGATTGGCCAGAACCTTCTTCTTGACCTTTTCGCCCTCCCTATAACCATGACAGAGAAGAACGGACTGATAGATCTCACCTTTAACTGTTTTTTTATTCGTGACAACGTGGAGGGCTAGTTTTTTCTTGTCCATAGTTGTTTCTTGTCCATAATTTTTTCTTGTCCGCGTCTTTAGCATAGGCGGATATTACAAAAAGTCAAAGAAAATTTTCTGCCATTAATTGCGCCCACAATTTCCCTTAAAAAGTATTCAGCTTAAGGAAAAATCTTCTGAAATCAAATAGGTAGCGTAAAAAGATTGACCCGCGAGAACTTGAGGTTAAGAGAGGGCCTTAAGGGTCAAAGCCGAGCCCTTGCCCCATTAATCGATCTTAAAAATTTATTTGGCTGAATTTTTATGGAGATGGCGCGCCCGGCAGGACTCGAACCTGCAACCGATAGCTTAGAAGGCTATTGCTCTATCCATTGGGCTACGGGCGCGTTTTTTGGGTTATTTAGGTTGTTTTATAAAGACCAAAGTTTCTTTTTCTAGCCCGTATAAGCCCATAAACAATCTTATGACGCCTTGGGCTGATTTATATTCGGTTATAAGGCCATCTTTATTGACCGTGACTTGGCAACGCTTGGCCAACTCCCGAACCGCGTCCCCGGATTTGGGAAAGACGTACAGGGTAATCCTGGGCAAATCAATATCCGCCACGGACAAGAAGACGCCTAGGCTTCCTTCCGGTTGGGCCTGCACCACATATCTCTGGCCATCCAAAGGTTGGATAGTCAGGCTCAAGGGGGATTTTTTGCTGGGCGGAAAAACGGTAAAAGTATTGTCGCTGAGGTTATCCCTAGACAATATCCGAATCTCCCCGCCTTTGTCGTCCAGATAGCGTCCGACAAGGTCAGGTATCCCCTTAGTTTTTTGACCCGACAATAAGGGCTTTGGCATGGTCAAGACACAGCCAGCCAAAGCCCAGAAACTAAAAGCGAAAGTTAAAGCCAAAATCAAGCCCCGAGCGACCAGGGCCTTGTTCAAAAACTTAAGTTTAGGCATTTTAGCTTAACCCTAACACATCATCAATAGAATATAAGCCCTTGGGGCGCTCGGCCAACCACTGAGCCGCCCTTAAAGCCCCAGCCACAAAAGTGTCGCGACTTTGGGCCCTATGGGTTAGTTCCAGTCTTTCCCCTTGGCCACAAAAATAGACCGTGTGCTCGCCCACAATATCTCCGCCTCGTAAGGCCAAAACCCCGATCTCTTCTGGTTGGCGAGGGCCAACCAAGCCTTCCCGACCCGTGACCAGGCGCGTCTTCTGGGTTTTTCGGGAGTCAACCAAAATCTGGGCCAATTTTAAAGCCGTCCCGCTCGGGGCGTCTTTTTTCCGCTTATGATGCGCTTCCAAAATCTCTAGATCAAATTCCCCTAAAGAACGCGCGGCTAATTCCACCAGCTTATATAAAAGATTAACGCCTAAGCTCATGTTCGGGGCCCAAAGAACGGGGATTTCGCGCGAAGCCTCATTCAATAAGGCTAATTCCGCTGCCCCTAAGCCCGTCGTCCCCACCACGATGGGAATTTTCGCCGCCAAAACGGCTTTTATATGCGCGTTTAAAGCCGCGGGGCTAGTAAAATCCACCAAAACTTGGGCCCCTTTGATGGCGTCTTGGGGCTGATCGGTGGCCAAAATATTCAAAGGGCCTAGGCCCACCAAAAGCCCAATATCTTGTCCCAAGCCTAGGTGACCAGCTTTTAAGGTGCCCCCCACCAAGCGTAAATCCTCGCGCTCGGCGATGGCCGTCACCAGCCGTTTCCCCATCTGGCCCAAAACGCCGGTCACGGCTAAAGCTAAAGCGCTCATTGGCTAACCAAATTCCACTCGGTGGCCAAATCGAGGAGTCTTTTTCGGACTGGCTCTGAAGGAAGAACCAAAGGCAGACGCACATCGGGGGCCATCCGTCCCGTCAAAGACAGAGCGTACTTAATGGGGATGGGGTTGGTTTCCAAAAACAAGGCTTTAAACCAAGGAGAGGTCTTATAAAAGAGTTCCTTGGCTTTTTGGGTTTGGCCCTCTTCCCAAGCGCGCCATAAAGCCACCAAAGGCCCTGGGACAATGTTGGCCACAACCGAGATGACGCCGCCCCCGCCCACGGCGAGGAGCGGCAAGGTCAAACCATCGTCCCCGCTCGTCACCAAAAAATCCGGCGGGCAGATCTCAATGGTTCTAATCATTTGATTGAGATCCCCAGTAGCTTCCTTAATGCCCACGATCAAGGGGGATTTGGCCAAGCGAGCCGTCGTCTCTGGAGCGATATTGACCCCGCAACGACCGGGGATATTATAGAGAATAACCGGCAAGCCCGCGGCCTCGGCCACGGTCATAAAATGGCGATACAAGCCTTCTTGCGTGGGTTTATTGTAATAGGGGGAGACTAAAAGTAGCCCATCAGCCCCTACCTCGGCGGCGTGTTTGGCCATAGCCACCGCCTCGGCGGTGGAGTTGGAGCCCGCCCCAGCCAAAACTGGGACGCGTTTGTTGGCCCATTCGACGGTTAGGGCCACCACCCGATTATGTTCCTCATGGGTTAAAGTGGGCGATTCGCCGGTAGTGCCACAAGGCAACACCGACTGAACCCCCTCCGCGATCACGAAATCTATATGCCGCCTCAAAGCCTCCTCGTCCACCCGCCCCTCGCGGAACGGAGTGACTAAAGCTACTGAGACGCCTCTAAAAGATACTGACACGAGAACCCTCCCTTGGGGTTACTTGGAGCCCAAATTTTTCAGCCTAGAGCTATTTGAGTTGGTCAGAACATTATTTTGCCCGAACTAGCTATTTTTTAAAAATATCCGATTCCACTTGGCCAGAAAAAACATGACGCACGGCTCCTTCCAAAAAGACCTTTTCCGGAGCGTCCGGCGAACCCTCAAAGCGCACGGTCAAATCCTCGCCGCCTCTAGTATGACACAAAACGCTAGGGCCAGTCACTAAACCCCGATGAGCGGCTAACAATGAGGCCGCCGTGACGCCCGTGCCACAAGCCAAAGTCTCGGCCTCCACGCCCCGCTCGTAAGTGCGCACGTCTAAGACATTATCCTCGACCACTTTCACAAAATCCACGTTAGCCCCTTCAGGGCTAAAAGAGCTGTGATGGCGCACGACTCGGCCAATCTTATTGACGTTTAGATTGTCTAGCTCGTCAAGAAAAGCCACGGCGTGGCTAACCCCTGTGTTAATGCGGTAATAAGTCTGGCTAAAGCCTTCCACGTCCACCAAAGCCGCCCCCTCTGGACGCGAAATCTTAGGCAATTGAACGCTGACGTATTTATCTTTGACCAAGGACTCGACGATCCCGGCTTTGGTTTTAAAGGTCATGTTGGCCGTGGCGATATTGACGTAATGGGCTAAATGAGCCACGCAGCGGCTGGCGTTGCCACACATGTCCGCCTCCGAGCCATCGGAATTAAAAAAACGAACCGCGAAATCCACCTCTTCGGGCCCAGAGCCGATAAAGACTACCCCGTCCGCCCCGATGCCAAACTTTTGGCGGGAGAGCAGCTGGGAGACGCGGGCTTGCTCGGCTTCAGGCACCTGGCCATTCCAGTTATCGATAATCACGAAGTCGTTGCCGTGACCGCTATATTTATGGAAACTGAATTTCTCCATTGTTTGAGCCATTAATCGTACTCCATTAGTAATTGGCTAAAGAGCCATTTAAAAGCCTAGCCAAAAAGGTCTATGAGCCGCTATCTTGGACTAATCTTATAAGGTTTCGCCCCGAATAAGATCTTCCCTCGTTTCCCGGGTTCTAATGATCCGGAAAGTCGCCCCATTGACAAGAACTTCGGCCGAGCGAGCCCGAGAATTGTAGTTTGAGGCCATGGAAAAACCATAAGCCCCGGCCCCAAAAACAGCCAGTCTCTCGCCAGGCTGGACTATGGGCAAGGCCCTATCCTGAGCCAAAAAATCGCCAGACTCGCAAACCGGGCCCACCACGTTGACCAGGGCTGCGGGGCGGCCCTGGTCTTTAACGGGCTTTATATTATGATAAGAGCCATATAAACTCGGCCTTATAAGATCGTTCATGGCTCCATCCGTGATAAAAAATCTTTTAAAGGGCGTTATTTTGTCATAAAGAGTTGTGACGAGCAAAACCCCGGCTGGGCCCACCACCGAGCGGCCAGGCTCCAAAACTATGGTTAAGCCGGGATAGGCCTGGTAAATCGCGCTAAAAGCCCGCGCGTAATCTTTGGTCAGGGGAGGAATCTTGTCCGGGTCTTTTTGATCGTAATAATCAATGCCCAAGCCCCCGCCCAAATCCAATATTTTCAGCTCCAGACCCAGGGCCTTAATTTTGCCCAAAAGAACCAAAAGCCGTTCCGCCGTGGCTTTAAAAGGGCCAAGAGAAGTCAATTGAGAGCCAATATGACAATCTAAACCCACTATTTCAATATTAGGATCCTCTTGGGCTACTTTATAGAGCTTTAAAGCCTCTTCCACGGGTACCCCAAATTTGCTGTCCCGAAACCCCGTGGCCACATAGGGATGGGTTTGGGGATCCACGTCGGGGTTGACCCGAAAAGCGATGGGAGCTTTTAAGCCGAGACTTTGAGCCACTTGGGAAAGAGCCGCTAATTCTGGGGCGGACTCCACGTTAAAAGACAAGATCCCAGCCTTTAAAGCCTCGGCCATTTCCGCCTTGGTTTTGCCCACCCCCGAAAAAACGATCTTTTGAGGATCGATTCCGGCCTTTAAAGCCCGAAAAAGCTCGCCGCCCGAGACAATATCCGCTCCCCCGCCCTGTTTTTGAACTAGGCTCAAGATAGCCAAATTAGAAGCCGCTTTGACCGAGTAGGCTATTAAATGAGGCCGATCCGCGAAAGCCTTTTGATAAGAGGCTAAATTGTCCAAAATGGCTTTAGTCGAGTAAACATATAAAGGCGTGCCCAATTCTTCGGCCAATTGATCTAAACTCACGTCCTCAACAAAAAGTTCCGAGCCTTTATAGCTAAAAACCGACTCCGCCATGACCCCTTTACCTCTTGACTAACCCTCAAAAAGGGCGCCCTTTAACGCCCATGGTCGCCTAAGCGACCATGAGCTAACAAATTCTCGCTAAAAAAGACAGTTAAAATTAATCAAAAAACCGGGCTAACTTATGTTTAAAATAATAGCTCATAAGTTTTTCCATTATAAACCAGGATCTATTATAGGTGGACGATCCGGCTCGCTCTCCTCGGGAATAGTCAAGACCGAGGCTTCGGGCGAGGGCCGACTCTCATTGGCCGCCGGGCTTTTGTCCACCGCCGTCACTTGGTAATAAGCCGTCTCCCCAGGTTTGACCCCCGAGTCGAGAAAAATATTTTCCGCGACCAGATCGCCAATCAAGACAAAGGTTGTCTGGCCAGCCAAACGCCGATATACCCGGTAACCAGCCACTTCCTCTTCCAAGGCTAGGCTTTCCCAGCGCAAGCTGACCCCTTGGGGCGTGGCCGAGGCGTCCAAAAAGGCGATGGGCCTCGGGGGAGTCTGGTCGACTACCTTCACTATCTGTTCTGGGGCGAAGGGGCCAGGCGCGAAACTCTCGCCCAGCTCATTTAAGAGCCTAGCTCTATAAATATAGGTTTGGCCATAAACCACGTTCAGATCGACCAAAGAGCCAGACGGCGAGCCAGCGGTGTCCAAAGAGACCCAGTTTTGGCCAGGGGCCAATTTTTGGATCTCAATCCTTTGCCCAGAGCGCGGACGGCTATAGGTCAGGCGCACGGCCAAATCCTCGAGCTCCGCCGCAAAAGACGGCAAGGCGCCTGGGCTGGGTTGGCCATAAACCGTAATCTCGCGCCAACTCTGGGGATTGACCGCGCCGCGATCGGAAAAGCCGGCCACTTTAAAGCGATAAACCCGATCCGAGGCGATCTTGGTCACCCATTGATAGGGGCCCTCATGGACGTTTAAGCCTGGCGGCGCGGGTTTTATATAGACCTCGGCCAGTTTCCGAAACTCCACCGGGCAACCATCGCAGTAACCTTTGATGGGATTATCCGAGCCCCAGACCTCAAAATGATCCAAAGTCAAGAGGGGCCGGTTAGCCATATTTAAGGTTGGGGCCAGCCAAGTCAGCCAGAGTTGGCCGTTCTCGTCCTGGGTTTGGGCCAGTCGACGCGGCGGGCCAGGCAAAACGCTGGACTCAGGATAGGGATGAGTCTTGACCCCACAACCGACCATGATTAAAGCGAGGAGGCCAGCTAGGAGGCCGGCTAGGAGCCCGACGCGCCTTGGGGCGAAAATGGGCATTATACGCTCTCTCCGGCTAGAGTTTGGTTTTTTTCTTCGGCTACTTCCGCCAAAGCCTCTTGGACTCGAGCGGCCACTTGCCGGGGGGCCACGCCCCCCGGCGTCTTATCCCGAGCGGCCAAAATAGCCTCTAAAGTCAGTTCTTTTAAAATATTAGCTTCAGCTTCGGGACAAAACTCGGCCAAAGTCGCGGCCTCCACGTCCCTTAGGGCGATATTTTTCTCCACGCAAAAAGCCACCAAAGCCCCCACTTGTTGGTGAGCCACCCGAAAAGGTAGGCCGCGCCGCACCAAATGGTCAGCTAGATCCGTGGCCGCGACGTAGGGATCGTCGGCCATGGAGCGTAATTTCGCCAAGTTAAACCTAAGGCCTTCCACCATTTTGGTGGCTAAAGGCAAAACTAGGCCTAAAGTGTCGACCGTATCGAAAAAAGGCTCTTTGTCTTCTTGCAGATCGCGATTATAGGCCATGGGCAAACCCTTCACCACGGTCAAGAGGGCCACTAAGTTGCCAATGGCTCGGCCAGCTTTGCCGCGAATGAGCTCGGCCCCATCGGGATTTTTTTTCTGGGGCATCATGGAGCTACTGGTGGTTAAGCTATCCGGAAGCTCGGCCACCCCAAACTCCGTGGAGAGCCACAGAACCATATCCTCGGCCAGGCGCGAAAGATTGGTCATTAAGATGGCCCCAAAAGCCAAAAACTCGAGGATCAGATCTCTTGAGCTAACCGCGTCAAGGCTATTGGCCGCCAATTCCGGAAAACTGAGTTCCTGGGCCACTAGCTCTGGCTTTATGGGCAAACCCGTGCCCGCCAAAGCTCCGCTTCCCAAGGGCATTTCCTTTAAGCGCGCTTTGAGATCCCTTAAGCGAGCCGAATCCCTTTTTAAAACTTGGCCATAGGCCAAAAGGTGATGAGCCAATAAAATAGGCTGGGCCCTTTGGAGATGCGTGTAGCCCGGCATGGGGGCGGAGCCAGCTTGCTGGGCTTTTTGAGCCAGAGCCGAGCGCAATTCCCAAAGCTCTTGGCCAATTTGGCCAATAACTTGCCTTAAATACAAGCGCTCATCCAAAGCCACCTGATCGTTGCGGCTCCTGGCCGTATGGAGTTTGGCCCCCACCGGCCCAATCCGGTCGGTTAAGGCCTTTTCCAGATTCATGTGGACGTCTTCCAGATCCGGATCCCAAACCCAAGTCGGATCTTTTATGTCCTGGGCTAACTGAGTCAAACCCTCGACCAAAAGACGGCTTTCCTCGGGGCTAATGAGACCCGCCGCCCCGAGCATGCGCGCGTGAGCTAAGCTACCCGCCAAATCCTGGGGCGCGAGGCGTTGATCAAAGCCCACCGAGACCCCGGCTTTGGCTAAGAAAGGATCCACGTCCTGGGCTAACCGACTGCGAGCCAGGCCCCCTTTTTTATCCTGGCCAACCATTAATTATTTCGCCTAACTCCCGCCCCGACTATGAGCCTTAAGCCTTGACACCGAATAAAGCCGCCCGCGTCAGCTTGGTTATAGACCTCGTCTTTTTCAAACGTGGCCAAAGCCTCCGAGTACAAAGAATTGGGCGAGCGCCGACCGGTCACCCAAACGCCGCCTTTATAAAGCTTTAGGCGCACCGTCCCCGTGACGTTGGCTTGGGTCGCGTCTATTAAGGTTTGGAGAGCCAGCCTTTCCGGGGCGTGCCAAAAGCCATTGTAGACCATGGTCGCGTAACGGCCCTGAAAAGATTCCTTTAGGGCCAAGACTTCCCGATCCAAGGTTAAGGTCTCTAAGCTCTTGTGAGCCAAAAACAAAACCGTGCCCCCCGGCGTCTCATAAACGCCGCGACTTTTCATGCCCACAAAGCGCGATTCCACGATATCGATCCGCCCCACCCCATTGGCTCCAGCCAATTGGTTTAAGCGAGCCAAAAGGTTAGCCGGGGATAAAGTCTGGCCATTGATGGCCGTGGGGTTGCCCGCCACAAAATCTATCTCTATTTCCGTGGGCTGGTCGGGAGCTTTTTCTGGGGCCACGGTCAGGATAAACATATCCTCTTTGGGAGCCACCCAAGGATCTTCCAAAATCCCGCCCTCAAAGCTTAAATGCAAAAGATTGCGATCCATGGAATAGGGTTTGGCTACCGTCACGGGCACGGGAATACCCTGTTTTTGGGCGTACTCAATCAGCTCCGAACGCGAGGCGAAAGACCATTCGCGCCAAGGAGCCACGGTTTTCAGTTCCGGAGCCAAAGACATGGCCGTCAGCTCAAAGCGAGCTTGATCGTTGCCTTTGCCGGTCGCCCCATGAGCCACCGCCTCGGCGCCTTCTTTAAGGGCCACTTCCACCAAAGCCTTGGCGATGACCGGACGAGCCAAAGAAGTCCCCAAAAGGTACTGGCCCTCATAAAGAGCGTTGGCGCGCAGGGCGGGAAAGACATAATCCCGGACAAACTCTTCTTTTAAGTCCTGGATATAACATTTAGAGGCCCCGGTCTTTAAAGCCTTGGCTTCTAAGCCATCCAACTCCTCGGCCTGCCCCACGTCAGCGCAAAAAGCGATAACTTCCTTGGCCCCATAGTCGGTTAGAAGCCACTTTAAGATAATGGAAGTGTCTAAGCCGCCAGAGTAAGCCAGGACTATTTTTTTCGGCCGCGAGCCTTTTTGGTCAATCATGTTGAAACTCTTGGTTAGCGATAAATTGAGCTAAAAATTTATCTAGAAATTGAGCTAGAAATTTAACTAGAAAAATAACTAGGAAAATAACTAGGCCCATCAATGAGCCCGGCCTATCGATGAGCCCGAGAAACTCCGAGCCGGATCAAAAGGCAATTTAATGAATATAGACTCTAATGACGTATTTTTCAAGATATTTATTGGTGGCGAACAAAAAAAATCCTAAAAATATTGAGGGCTTAGACAAGCGGCCTAGATCCAAAAGAGGGCGACCTAAAAGTTTGAAAAGACCTCGCTTCTAGGCGTATATGGGCGCTTTGGGGGAGCCTAGGGGGCGCTTATGGGGCGCTTGTCGGGCGAGGGCTGGAACAAGGGCCAAGCTCTCTGAGGCGCCCAGGATCGAATGATTTTTATGAATTAATTGTCAATAAATTTTAGTTACTATAAAATTTAAAATTATTTTCAATATTGGCATTTTAAATACGTACTATTATATTATAAAAATCATTTTAAAAACTACAAAAATTATCATTGATATTTTAAAAATAATTGTTTAAAAATTTACCTTATATCATATATTTTATAAAATTTATAGCTGTTTAGGTCTTTTTAAATGTGAATTTTTAGCCCAAAAAAGGCGAGCGAGCCAGGGTTTTCTCTAAATTTAAGCCGCCAGGCCTTCTCGCTAAGCGGAAAAGCTAATTATTGAGACGCAAACTCATTGTCTTAGGCCACCAACCTTTTTAATAACGTACGTTCATTAGCGTAAAATTAGGCCCAAAAGACCGAGCCCGGCAGCGAAAAACCAATTTTGCTCGCCTCTCAGGACGCCTTTGAGCTCCTCTGGGCGGGAGATAGGGGAAAAGGGGGCGATTTTTATTTTTAAAAGATTTTTTCTAGACCGGCCAAGCCAAAATTTCCAAAAGCCTGAAAAAGGGCCAGAGGGTTTCTCGGGGCCGCGAATTCTGAAATCCTAAAGGCCCCTTCCCTTTCTTAATCAGTCAATAAAATCCCTCTTAATGTCAATAAAATAATTTTTTTCTTGAAATAAATTTTTTCTTGAACTGGCCTAGGTTAGCCAAAAAGAAGGGCTAGGCCGGGTTTTCCGATTTTCTAACTATATATATAGCCAAACCCTTGGCCTAAAGCCAGTTTTAAAGCCCCAAAGCGGTTAAAAAATAAGCGCCGCAAGTTAGTTAAGTTAAATTTTTGACAAATTTTTTCCTGTAAACTCTTGACCACGCTAGGGGCGAGTTGTATACTCTTCCCTAATATTGACCCTTCTACCTCTTTTGGAGGTCTTTTTGGCCTTGGGTAGCGTTTTTCGCTCCCACAACCCCGTTTAAAAATCAGGAGTGACTTTATGTTCCAGAATTGGAAATGGCTTTCTTTTGGTATCGGTCTTCTAGTCGGAGCGGTGGGAGCCTCGCTAGTATCCAGTCGTCCAACTTTCATCCGCGATGGAGCCTCCACGGTTTTGAGCCATGGCATCCACGCCAAACGCAAAGTCCAAGGCTGGGCGGCCGCTGGGCGGGAGAATCTTGAGGATCTAGTGGCTGAGGCCGATCAGAAGCTACAAGATCGCCAATCCGCCGCCAAAGAATAATTCTTATGGAAGGCTGGTTGCTAACCAATTTGCGGGGTCGGTTGCGCTTGCGGCTGACCCCCGGTTATTTAAGCGTCGAAAGTTTCGAACGGTTAACTGGCCGGATCATGAAGATCGCCGCTATCAAATACTGCGCCTTTAATCGGCTCTCTGGCAGTCTTCTGATTCTTTACGAGTACACCGAAAAAGCCCAATACGACCTTTTAAGCTTAGTTCGAGACTTTCGACCATCTCCCGCTCGCCCAACTCCTTGGGGCCAGGTGACCAAATTTGAGGCTGGCGAGGAGACTCCCCTACCACCTAACCCGGTGTATGGTTACATTCTTAAGCGTCTATTACTGCCGTGGCCTATTCGGGTCGCCATAAACATTCTGCGCGCCATTCCTCATTTATTGAAAGGCCTGCATGTCTTGTTGGCCAATCATACTTTGGGGGTGGAGGTCTTAGACGCCTCAGCCTTGTCCGTCTGTCTGCTCCGGCGCGATTTCAACTCCGCCGGCACTTTGTTGTTCTTCTTCGCCTTGTCCGAGTACCTAGAAGCCTGGACCCGGCGACGCAGTATTTTGGGTCTTTACAAATCCCTCTCTGGCCCGGAGGAAAAAGTCTGGATCATCGACGCCGAGGGGCAAGAAAAAGAGATTCCCGAGTCCCAGCTCAAGGTCGGGCACTCGGTCTTGGCTCAGTCGGGCGGCTTAATTCCCGTCGATGGGGTGGTCATCGAGGGGTTGGCCATGATCAACCAAGCCTCCATGACTGGCGAGCCTTTGCCTGTGAAAAAAGAAATCGGGGCCGCGGTTTTCGCTGGCACCACGGTGGAGGAAGGCCGAGTCATCATTAAAGCCACCAAAGTGGGCCGCGACTCGAGGATTAGATCTATTATTGAGTATATTCGCGAGTCGGAAAACTCCAAAGCCGGGGTTCAAGGCCGGGCCGAGCGGTTAGCCGATAGCATTGTGCCTTTTAACTTCTTGCTCTTTGGTTTGGTTTTCTTAATCACCAGAGACCCCTTTAGAGCGGGCAACGTTCTTTTGGTGGACTACTCTTGCGCCATTCGTCTCTCCACGCCTTTAGCCGTTCTGTCGGCCATGCGCGAAGGCAATGAGCGCAAAGTCTTCATAAAAGGCGGACGTTACATTGAGGAACTGGCTGAGGCCGAGATCATCTGCTTTGATAAAACCGGCACCTTGACCCAAGCCAAACCCAAACTGAAATCCATTATTCCTTATCCGCCTTTTTCGCGCGACGAGGCTTTCCGTTTGGCGGCTTGCTTGGAGGAGCACTTCCCCCATCCCGTGGGCCGAGCTGTCGTGGCTCAAGCCAAAGCTGAGGGTTTAAGGCACGAGGAAGAGCATACCCACGTGGACTATGTTTTGGCTCACGGCATCGCCTCGACCTGGCGCGGCCACAAAGTCCTTTTGGGTAGCCGTCATTTTCTCTTGGAAGATAGCGGCATCCATCTGACTGAGGCTCAACAGGCCGAGACCGAAAAAATGACCGAGGATGGCTCCAGCGTAATTTACATGGCCGTGGACGGACAACTGGCCGCCCTCTTGGCCATTGAGGATAGCCTCCGTCCGGGCGTCACGGATACCTTAACCAGATTACAAAACCTAGGCCTAAAACGGGCCATCATGCTCACGGGCGACGTGGATTCCTCGGCCCGAGCCATGGCGAGCAAGATGGGCTTCTCGGAGTATAAATCCGAGCTTTTGCCAGACCAAAAAGCCAAATACCTTAAAGCTTTGGTGGGCCTCAAAAGAGGGGTGATTATGGTCGGCGACGGCCTAAATGACTCCGCCGCTCTCTCTCTAGCCAATGTGGGCGTAGCCTTAAGCGATGGCTCGGAATTAGCCAAAGACGTGGCCAATATCCAACTATTAAGTGGGCGCATCGAGGGTTTGGCCGTGGGCCGACTCTTAGCCCAAAGAACCATGGCTCGGATGCGGGCCAACTTCTACGCGATTGTGGGTTTCAATACGGCCGTTTTGGCCTTAGGGCTATTCGGCTTTTTGGCTCCCGCCATGACCGCCGCCCTCCACAACGCCATGACCGTTTACGTGGCATACCGCGGAACTAGGCCTTACCTCCATCATTATGAGCCCCAGCTCGAGGATCCAGTAGGCCTTCTACCGTCAATCTAAGTGGGAGGAAAAAGATGTTAACCAGTTACATTCCGGGCCGCTTGCGTTTTAGGTTAACCGAGATCCCAGAACATTCGCCCGAGGATATTAATATCTCCAGCTGGCCCGGGGTCAAAAATTTAAGCGTTAACTACCAGATTGGCAGCGTCTTGCTTGAGTATGATCCGGACAAACTTTCTTTGGATATCATCGCCGAAGTGGTCGAGCAGTTCGATCCCTTGGCCGCCGAAGAGTTAAAAAATATCGCCTCGGGTGGTAGCCGCTACCCCAAAGCGATAAGACAGCCTGGGCAAGCCACCCAAGATTTTATAAGCCTCAGCGTCGCTCTCGCGACTAGCCTTATCACCGGCTTTTACGGGCCCAAAAAATGGCATGTCACGAGCGGTTTTTTTCTCGCGGGCTTAGCCGTAAGTCACGCTTGGCATTACCGTCACCGGATAAAGCCCTTGTCAAAATGGACTTTGAACGACATTTTGGGCTTGCCTAACCCGCC
>JAISWW010000271.1 GCA_031270705.1 Deltaproteobacteria bacterium | reverse complement strand
GGGGGCCGCGAGAAGCCGCGCGAGACCTTTGGTTTAAGAGGGAAGAGTTGTTAATATGGACAACGCCAATATCCCAATGACAGAAGTTGGCCGCCGTGGCTTCCCCGCCGTATTTTAGGCGAAACTCCCGCCCATCGTCTGTGACCTACCCAAAAAAAGCTAAAAGTATCTTGTCCATATCTTTAAGAATAATCTTTATCTTTTTTTTAATGATTAGAGCTATTATATATTTGATTTTTCTTATATAATCAATTTTAGTCTTTAAATGAACTAATAAGAAATTTAAGCGAAGATAAGGAGCGTTTGCCTCCCTTGAGGCCGAAGTAGGGGCTTGAGGGCCAAATTTTTGGTTTTAAAAAATTAATTTAGTGGCCATCTTAGCCTTAGGCCTAAGCTTGGTTAGGGTTAGGAGGCTGTTCTTCGCCCTGGTATTGGTTGTGTTATAATCGATCTGATTTTATTATTTTTAAGGTCAGTAGCCTGAGGGTTAGCTAAAGCCCGCCAAAAACCAACCAATCCTAGAGACGCGCCTTAAAGGTTTCTTCGGGAAGGCCAAAGCCGTAATTACCCATGAGCGATAATTATATTTATCCCAAAATTGACCGCCTGCGCCGCAAGCTTTTGGATTTAGGTCGGGCCAATCCTCTGATTAACCCTCGGCTCACCGCTAAATCCAAAAAAGTCTTCCGCCTGGTCAATGACCAGGCGCAATTGATCCTACGTTGTCTAGCCAATCAGTGTCATTTGCGCTTTAAGGCTTTGCCGCCTTTGGATTTAATTCCCCCGGAAGAAACGACCGAGGCTTTTCAGAAAGCTATGACCCTGGCTCGGTTAACCGATAGCGACTATCTGGCTAGTCTTGTTAAGTTAAATGACCTAGAGCCCGCCCAGGCTAGCCTTGAGGAGGAAAAACTGGAGCGCGCCCTGAAAGATCGGGTGCGGGACAGTTTGGGCTTAAAACCCAGCGCGCCTCAAAAAACGCCGACTTGCCAAGAACACGCCGAGAAACATGGCCTTAACCCTGACTACGATCTGCCCGCGACGACCCTAAAAACTCTCCCCAAACCCAAAGACCGGGACATTCAGACCTTATTTTGGCCAGAGGAATTTGACCGCAAGCTGAAAGGCTTAATGGATGAGTGCCGGCGGATGGAAGAGGAAACTGGCGTTAACTCCTTGAAAGTTATTTTTGGTTTTTTAGACTGGATCGACGAAAACCACGAGAGTTATTTTTCGCCCTTAACCATGACGCAGGCTCGGCTAGAGAAAAAGAGCGGGCGAAGAGGCCTAGAATATCTGATTTACGCCGACGATGATGATTGTGAAGTCAATTTTGTTTTGGCCGAAAAGTTGCGTCTGGAGCGCGGTTTGGAGCTCCCGGAATTAACCTTAGGCGAGGATGGAACGCCGGATCTGGAGCTATTTTTCCAAGAAATAAGCGAAATTGCCCCGCCCAATATCAAATGGCGCGTCCGGAGGCAAGTGGCCGTTGGAGTTTTTCCTTCCAGCGGCATGAACATGTACGAGGATTTGGCCGAGGATAAGCATGATTTTGAGCGATTACCTTTAATTAAGAAGTTTTTTGGCGGTTTTGCCTCGGGCCCAGAGATGTTCGCCGCGGATTATAATCTGGAAGATAACCTCGCGGACAATCAGCTCAGCGATTTGGTGCTGGACGCGGACGTCTCCCAGTCCTCAACTCTGATCGATTTAAGGGCGGGGCGGGATTTGGCCGTGGAAGGCCCACCCGGCTCTGGCAAATCCCAGACCATTGTGAACGCCATAGCCGGGGCTTTGTTTGAAAATAAAACCGTCCTTTTTGTGGCCGAAAAAATGGCCGCCTTGGAAGTGGTCAAATCGCGTCTGGAAGCCATTGGCCTAGGCGAGTTTTTATTGCCGCTCCAAGTCCAGCGCTCCACTCGCCAACAGGTTATCCAATCCATTAGAACGCGCTGTTTTATGAGCCCGCCCAAGTTAAATAGCGATCTAGCCCTGGCCCCAAGGGGTTACCGGGAAAATCGCGATATTCTTAAAGACTATGTCAAATTTATTGGTCAGGTTTTTGGGCAAACCGAATTAACCTTTTATGATCTGGTGGGCTGGGCCTTAAATAGGTTAGCTATTTTAGACAAAGCCCCGGAGGCCTTTAAAAAACCCCCCTTCATGGAGGGCGCGCCTAATTGGTCGAAGGCGGATTTGGCCGAGATAGTCAGCGCGGCCAAGGACACGGCTAAAGCTTATCAAGAAGCCGACGCCTCGCCCTGGCGTCATTTGGAGCTGGTAAGCCAAGTCTCCCATTTTGAGGTTGAGGAGATTTTAAAATTGGCCGAAAAGGCCGCTGAGGCCTTAACCATAACCGAAGGCTGGCGGCGGGATTTAAGTTTTGGCTTAGGGGAAAAGCCGGCCTCGGAATTGATAAAGCTGGAGAGCTTTTGGCGAGCCTTTTCACAATTATCGGCAGGCCTAAACCAGAATTTTTTGGTTTGGGTTTTGGAAGATAAGAATTACCCGGTCGCTCGCTATTATTACGAGAGGATAGCCACTTATCGCCAAAACGCCCAGTCTTTAACGGCTAGTTTAGTGGGCGCCTCGCCAAAAGAGGCTAATGATTTAGCCACCCTCTTAGCCCTGGGCCAAAAAGAGAATCTCAAAACATTTGATCTTAAAGTTCTAGAAGCCGAGATCATCGCCGAGGAAACGCGTTTAGCGACCCTCGCCCAATTGTTGGCAAGCCAAAAAAAATCCGGCGCCTGGCTGAAAATTGTGGGTTTTAGTTCTTTGGAGGCCAGCGATCCGGTTGTCTTAAGACAAAAAATAGCCAGCGCCGCCACCGAGTTAGAGAGACTAACGGCCTTAATAGAGCGCTTTATGGCTCAAAGAAAGGCTTTGGCTTTTTTGGGCCTTAATTCCTTAGATCAAGTGGAGCTAAAGACCTTGGCCGCGGATTTGGCCGTAGCCGAGAAGGAATTAGAAAATCTCCACAGTCTTTTAGAGCGTTACGCGGCTCTGGATCAAATTCTCCAGCGCCGCTCCTTAAGCTGGGCCGAACTCGAGCCAGCCTCTTTAAAAATTACTCTGGCCAAAACGACAGAAGA
>JAISWW010000256.1 GCA_031270705.1 Deltaproteobacteria bacterium | reverse complement strand
GACCTAAAGGCCGCGAGCCCTTTAGGGGAGCCTTTTATTGTTTTGGCTTAAGTCTATCGATTAAGAAGTCGCGCCCAATTGTGCCAGTGGTGAGCCATTATGCCTTTTGACCCTGAGATGTTGGCCGATCAACTGAACCGAGCTAGTCTGGATCTAGTGATGTTGTCCTCGGACAACCTCCTAGAGATTAGCGCCGTTTTAGGCCAAATCCAGGCCATGGAACCCAACTTGGCCCAGTTGTCCGAAGAGCCGGAGCCAGGCCAAATCTTGGCCGCCTTGATTGGCCTCTTAAAAGACATAATTAAGGATAAAACCCCGGATCGCGATTTAGCCTTGGGCTTGGTGGGGGATGGGCTCTCCCTGTTACAGGAGATGGCTCGCTGTCTCCCCGAGGGCCAACCCATTGAGGGCGATGTCGTGGGTTTATTGGCCAAAATCAGCTCGGCCACCGAAGGCCAAGGGGAGCTGGCCAAAAAGTCTAGCTTTAAACCCCAAAAACTGGGCGCCCAGGTCATTGTGCCCACGCCCACGCAAGTCCGGCGCGAAGCCTTTTTAAGCCAAAAAATTACGGTGGATTATTTTAAGGCGGATTTTATTAACGCCTTGGAAGATCTGCAGATGAAGCTCGTGACCGTGGAGCACAAGTCAGATCCCGTGGCGGCCATGAGCGAGACTTTGCCGATGTTTCGGACTATTTTGGGTGGCCTGAGCTTATTGGATTTAGACGTTCTGGCCCGCCTATCCGCCGATATCATTGGCATTCTCGATTACGTGGCCAGCGAGCAAGTGCCCCATTCCACGGCTATTACTGATATCCTTCTGAAGGCCTGCTCCTTTATCATCGAGGGCCTCAATACTTTGACCCTCAACCCCGATGGCCGCTCTTGGGGGTTGGTGCCCACCTGGGCGCCTGAGGAATTAGCCGATTTGCGGGAAAAACTCTGGGAAGCTCGCCAAGGCATGCTGGCTTCCGAGCCGACCCTCTCTATGGCCGCGCCGGGAACTATCAGCCAAAAACCCAAAAAACTGGGCGAGATTTTAGTGGAAAAGGGCTTAATCACCCAAAACGATCTGGGCGGCTTAATTCAGGCCCAAAAGACGGTGCGGGCCATTCGCCTGGGGGAAATCCTCATCCAAGATGGCTTAATTACTGAAGATGATCTCAATGAGGCTTTATTGAGGCAACAAAATCAAGATAAAGGTCGCCGGCTAGGCGAGATCTTGGTTTCCATGGGGCGTTTGGAGCGCGAGCATCTGGATGAGGCCCTCAAAATCCAAGATGGCTTAAAGGAAACCAAACTCGGGGAAATCCTTTTAAAGAATAAAATTGGGGCTCCCGACAAAGTGGCCGCGGCTTTAAGGGAGCAAAAGCATAGCGAGGGCTCTCAGCAGGCTCTCTCCCACACGGTCAAAGTCGAGACCGAAAAACTGGACGGCTTAATTGATTTGGTGGGGGAATTGGTCATTACCCAGTCCCTCGTCTCCTCCAATGACTCCATTAAATTATTAAAAGAGCAAAAGATTATTAAGGATTTGGCCCAGGTCTCCCGCATCACCAGCGAGCTCCAAAGAAACGCCATGAGCCTCCGGATGGTGCAAATTTACCAGACTTTTCGGAAAATGAACCGTTTGGCTCGGGATTTGGCCCACAAGTTTGAAAAAGACGTGGAATTTGTGACCATTGGCGAGGATACCGAAATTGACCGGAACATGGTCGAGTCCATCTACGACCCCTTAGTGCACATGATTCGCAACAGTTTGGATCATGGCTTGGAGTCCCCTCAAGAAAGGCTGGCGGAGGGCAAAACCCCCAAGGGCTTAGTGAGCTTAAAGGCTTACCATCAAGGGGGCAACGTGGTCATTGAGCTCTCGGACGATGGTCGCGGCTTGGATCAAGAAAAAGTGGTGGCTAGGGCCTTGGAGCGCGGCTTAATTACCTCGGGCGAAAACCTCACCGAGCAGGCCATCCATAATTTGGTTTTTCAGCCCGGCTTTTCCACCAAAGACCGGGTCACCGACATTTCTGGGCGCGGGGTGGGCATGGACGTGGTGCGCAAATCCATTGAGTCCTTGCGCGGCAAAGTCGATTTCACCTCGGTCAAAGGCCATGGCTCCACCTTAACCATTAGGTTGCCTTTGACTCTGGCCATAATTGACGGCATGATCGTGCGCGTGGGGGACAATCGCTATATCCTCCCCACGATTTCCATCAACGAATCTTTCCGGCCCAAGCCTGGGGAGTATTTTACGGTCAAAAACCAGGGCGAGATGATCAAGGTGCGCGACGCTCTTTTGCCTTTGGTGCGCTTGGCCGACATTGTCTTAAGTTCTGGGGACCGGGTCGATCCTTGCGTGGGCTTAGTCGTGGTCGTGGAAAACGAGGGCCAACGTTGTTGCTTATTGGTGGATGAGGTCTTGGGCAAACAAGAGGTGGTCATCAAGTCCCTAGGCGAGTCGCTGAAATACGTGCGATCTTTGGCTGGGGGGACGATCTTGGGCGATGGCCGGGTGGGTCTCATTTTGGATGTCAGCGGGCTCTTTGAAGCTCGCCGCGGAACCGGGGCGGCTCGGCTCAGCCACGGCTCCGACGATTGGGAGATGGGCGATGGGTTTTGGAACTAGGCCTTACGCCATTTTAAGGATAGAGTAAATGAGCGAACAACAACACAACGTCGCTACGGCTTTGGCCATTGACCATTCCTTGGACATGAAAGTGTTGCGTTTTGAGTTGGGCGGGGAGTTTTACGGCCTGGACATCCTCAAGATCCGCGAAATTAATGGCATGATGGAGATCACCAGCGTCCCCCAGACTCCGCGCTTTATGAAGGGTCTCATCAACTTAAGGGGCAAGGTCATTCCCGTCATTGACTTGCGGCTCAAGTTTGGCTTGGAGGAGGAAGCCTATACCGAAAGAACCAGCATTGTCGTCATCGAGTTTAAGACCACGCATGGGGCCACGCAAATGGGCATAGTGGTGGATCGGGTCTCGGAGGTCATCACCATCAACAAAGCCGACATCGATCCCCCGCCGGATTTTGGCTCTCGCTTAAAGAGCGAGTACATTCTAGGCATGGCCAAGACCAAAAACCAGGTCTTAATCATTTTGGACATTGATCTCATCCTAACCGATGAGGATTTGACTTTTGGGCCCAAAACCCAGGTTGAGGAATGAGACCCAACAAGACTATGGCTAAGAAGACCAGGCCAAGAAAAGACTGGCCAAGGCGTAGATAGGCATCCTCGTGAGTTTTGATCATCGGCCATCGCCCAATGACGCTGTAAATTTGGCCTCGCGTCTGGAATTATCCGACCGCGATTATCAGGCCATCGCCAGTTTTGTCCATAAGGCCAGCGGCATAAACCTTATGGATGGCAAGAAAGAACTGGTTAGGGCTCGGTTAGTTAAGCGCATTGGGCAACTGGGCTTTAAGGACTTTAAAACCTATTTCAAATACGCGACCGCCGACGCCACCGGCGAAGAGATGGTCTTTCTCCTGGACGCTTTGGCCACCAACTTAACCAGTTTTTTCCGGGAGCCCCAGCATTTTGATTTTATGGCCAAGACTCTTTTGCCGGATCTGGAGAAAAAACGTCGTCGCCCAGGCGGCGGGGGCCCGCGTCTTCGGATTTGGAGCGCGGCTTGCTCGTCTGGAGAAGAGCCTTACACCATCGCCATGGTGGTTTTGGAGAAGAGCCCTTATTTCGCTAGTGGCGGCGATTTTCGGATCTTAGCCACGGATCTTTCGACCAAGGTCTTAAATGTGGCCAAAAGAGGGCAATATGGCCCGGAAAGCGTTAAAAACATCAATCCCGTGACTTTAAGAAATTTTATGGTCAAATCGCCCGCGGACAAAGGCGCCAGCATTTATACCGTGGACGCTCACATGCGGAGCTTAATCTCTTTTCGCCGCTTTAACTTAATGGATCCTTTTCCCTACAAGGGCCCCATGGATCTCATTTTTTGCCGCAATGTCATGATCTATTTTGACCGGGAAACCATTGGCGTTCTGGTCAATAAGTTTTACAAGATCTTGGAAGTGGGCGGTTACCTATTTATTGGCCATTCCGAAAGCCTTTCGGGATTGACCCACTCCTTTCAATACGTGGCGCCTTGCGTTTACCGCAAAGTGTCCGCCTAGCCAAAAAACTTGAAAGTCAGAGCCCATAGGCGGATCCCATGATTAAAGTCTTAGTGGTTGATGATTCGGCCATTGTGCGAAAAATATTTACCGAGCGGCTCTCCTTGGCCAAAGATATTGAGGTGGTGGGAGCGGCCCCGGATCCCTATGTGGCCCGGGACATGATTTTAAAATTGGCCCCCGATGTCATAACCCTAGACATTGAGATGCCGCGCATGGATGGCATCACCTTTTTAAAAAAGATCATGGCCCACCATCCCATACCGGTCATTATTGTTAGCTCCTTAACCCCCAAAGGCAGCGCCATGGCTTTGGAGGCCTTGGATTGCGGGGCCGTGGAGGTCTTGGCCAAACCCAGCGGCTCCTTTTCCGTGGGCGATATGGGGGCCCAACTAGCCGATAAGATTAGGGCGGCGGCCCATGTGCGGGTCATAAAAAGGGTTCCCTTTGAGGCGGGTCCCATGGCCACCAAAAAGGCTATCACCCAAACGACCAACAAAGTCATCGCCATTGGCTCCTCCACGGGCGGCACCGAGGCCTTAAAGGAAATTTTAACGCGCTTGCCGGCCGATTCCCCGGGCATTGTCATAGCTCAGCACATGCCGGCCAATTTCACCAAGGCTTTCGCCGATCGCATTAACGGCTTGTGCCGGATTAGGGTCAAAGAAGGGGAGGAGAACGACTCGGTGGTGCCAGGGGTCTGTTTGGTGGCGCCCGGCAATTTTCACATGATTTTAAGGCGGAGTGGGGCCCGCTATTATGTCCAAGTCAAGACCGGGCCCATGGTGCATCATCAAAGGCCGGCGGTGGACGTTTTATTTAAATCCGTGGCCAAATACGCCGGGGCCAACGCCATTGGGGTCATCTTAACGGGCATGGGCTCGGATGGGGCGGAGGGCTTAAAAATCATGAAGCAGGCTGGGGCCAAGACCATCGCCCAGGACGAGGCTAGCTCCATTGTTTTTGGCATGCCCAAAGAAGCCATCAAGACCGGCTGCGTGGATAAGGTCATCTCTTTGCGCAATATCCCGCAGGGCATTTTGGATATGGTTTAAATTTGGGCGAGGATAAAGGAGCCTCAAATGGCCGAGACTGGGCGCGGAAAATTGCCTAACGGTTGCTTGGAGCCTTCAGGGCTTTACCGCAAGCAACATTTTTTAATCGCTTTGGATCACGAGATCTTGCGTTTGGATAGCGCTCACGAGTCTTTGACTTTTATTTTGGTCGATTTTGTTTATCCCCCAGACTGGGATTGGCTAGGGCCCAAGCTTTTGTCCTATTTGGGGGCTCGGGATCTGGCTGGCCGGATTGAGGAGCGAGTGGCTATCCTTTTGCCCGAGGCCTCTTTCCAGAAAGTGCGGCGGGTTTTGGAGCAAATGGCCGAATTGGGCCCCATGACTTGCGGTCTGGTGCAAGCCCGGCCTGGCCATTTGGTGACGGACATGACTTTTTTTGACGCGGCCCGGTGCCACATGATTGATCGCGAGGACGCCATTAAAGAGCTCATCGCTTCCCGTGGGCCCTTGGCCGAAAAGGAAACCGAAGTGCTTTTAGAGGAAAAAAATAGCCTCTTTGAGGGCTTTTCCCGTTTGAGCGCGAAATTTTAAATCGATTTCATTTTTTAAAAAAGCGAAGGGTCTCTGGGCTTACCCAGAGACCCTTCGGGTCTTTAGCCGAAAATGGCCTGAAGATCCGCTTCCGCGGTCGTGGTCAGTTGTAGATTGTAACCCTCGGCCAGAACTTTAAAGATGTCGGGATGAATAAAAGCGGGCGGCTTTGGCCCCAAGCGGATGTTTTTGAGGCCTAAATATAATAGGCTTAAGAGGATGGCGCAGGCTTTTTGCTCATGCCAGGATAATATTAAGGAGAGGGGCAAATCGTTGATGGGCGTTTGGAAAACTTCAGACAACGCCGAGGCGATTTTAATGGCCGAAAAAGCGTCCTGACATTGCCCTAAATCCAAAAGGCGCGGGATACCCTCAATTTCGCCTAAGTCTAAGTCATTAAAGCGGAATTTGCCGCAACCTAAGGTTAAAATGATGGTGTCCTTGGGGGCTTGGGTCACGAGCTCCCGGTAATAAGAGCGGCCAGCTCCTAAGCCGTCGCAACCGCCCACCAGCAAAAAACGGCGGATCCGGCCTTTTAAAACTAGCTCTTTTATTTTGTCCGCGGCCCCCAAAACCGAGCGCCAGCCCCAGCCCACGCTGAAGTAGCCCAATTCTTTGTCTTTGGCAAAACCACCGATGGCCAAAGCCTCCGCCAAAGCCGGCCCAAAATCCCAGCGCCCGTTAATTTCTTTAATCTCGCGCGCCCCCGGCCAACCCACGGGATTTATGACAAAGACGCGCTCTTGGTAGCTGGGGCTTGGCTTTTGGAGACAATTGGAGGTAAAAATAATGGGCCCGGGAAAATGGGCGAGCTCTTGGGTTTGATTTTGCCAGGCTGTCCCAAAATGGCCGGCCAAACCTGTTCTTAAAGCTGGATAACCATGAGCCGGAAGCGTTTCGCCGTGGGTGTAGACCAAAACGCCTTGGCGTTTCGCGTCTTCGATCAGCTGGGCCAGATCATGGAGATCATGACCGCTGACCAAGATAGCCGGCCCTTTTTTGGAACCCAAGGGGACAAGAGTAGGGCTGGGGGTACCATATAAATCGTTATGGCCCAAATCCAGTAATTCCATGGCCCGCAGATTAAGGCGCCCCACTTCCAAGGCCAGATTGAGCCAGTCATTGGCCGAAAGGCTCTGATCCAAGCTGAGGGCCAAAACTTTTTCGCCTAAGGCGAAAATATCCTCGTCTTCTCGGCCCAGTTTCCCCGCGTGATAGGCGTAGGCGGCCAGACCTTTTAAGCCGTATAGGGTCGTCTCCCTTAAGGACAGTATTTGGGGCGATTCCAAATCATTAATGGGGTTTTGGGCCCCTAAAGCGATTTTGTCCTCTAAACTAAGATGTAAGGGCGCTTCCCCGGATAGCTCGGCCCTTAGGTTTATGGCCTCGTCTATGAGCTGGGCCAGACTTTGGGGATCGAAATTGACATTGGATAAGGTCGCGTAGAGGCTTTTCAGCCAAAAGCGATCCGCGGCTAACCGCGGTGGATCGGTTAAAGACGTTAAAGATCGCGCTTCATAGGCCGCTTGCCCGAGACGCTTGGTCTCCAGGAGCAAGAGATCGTTTAAAGCCGCGACTTCTGGGGATTTGCCACAAGAGCCGTAATTAAGACAGCCGGTATTATTTTTCGTCCACTCGCATTGCCAACAAAACATCTATAGCCTCCCTAAACCGCCCTAAAAAGGCTCTTAGCCTTAAGAGGGCCGAAAACCCCTAACAAAACTCCCCAGCCCCGAAAGAAAAAA
>JAISWW010000246.1 GCA_031270705.1 Deltaproteobacteria bacterium | reverse complement strand
CTGGCGGCTGGCCGAAACCCTAACTGGGTTTGGGCTAACTTGCCCCCGCGCAAATTGGCTTTGGCCGCCTCGGGATTGCGGAGGTTGGCCCGGAGATTGCCAAATATGGATTGATCATTGGCCATGTGTCACCCTAAATAACTGATCCAACTATTCCACTAGGAGCCCAACTAGCCGGGTTGACTACCAGGCTAGTGGGGCAAGTTTGACCCGCTAAAAATTATGAGCAAAAACTGGGCCAAAAAAACAGGCCCAACCCAAATTAGGCTAGGATCTCGATAGGATCTAGATATTCGCCCTTTTTTTGGCTAAAATAGGCTCCAAAGCGCTTGAGAGGCCTTGAGTCTGGTTCTGGCCCGCCCCTTGGCCCGCCCATAACTTGAGATTAGGCAGAATAGGCCGAGAATAGCCCCCCGAGCGACCCTAGCCCTCGCTGAATTTTAGCTGGGACTTTAAAATGGCTTAATTTAGGAGCTTTAATGACTTCCCCCCCTGATGTGGTCGAAATTTTTCGTCGCCGAACCAGATCGCCTTTACGGCCTCGCTCCAGCGACCTTTTGCCCATAATTTTCCCCACCTTTCGCTTGAGCGCCCCTTCCAGCGACGCTTTGATCCTAGGGGAAGCCGAGCAATGGGGCCGCGACATCTTTGTCATAGCCCAACAAAAGCCCAAACCCGAAAACCTGCGCACCAAAGAGGATCTGGCTAAACTCAACCACGGCATGCTCACGGCTGAGGATCACTCCCATATCCGCCGCTTTTTGAAAAGAGCCGTGACCAAAAGCTTCCATGGCCAGCCCGTGACCATTGTCACCTTGATTGACACCTACGGGGCGGATATTTCCATGGAATCGGCCCGGAGCTTTCAGGCCTTCTTTATTGGGCGCTTGATCCAAGATTTTCTGACCATCCCCCTCCCCACCATCTCGGTCATCATTGGCGAAGGCGGAAGCGGCGGGGCTTTGGCCATTCAGATGACCGACCGAAGGGCCCAGTTTGACGACGCCCTCTACGCCACGGCTCCCCCGGAAAGCTTAGCGGCCATAATTTTCCGCGATCCCACCAAAGTCCGCGAAGCCTTAATGATCTCGCGGCCCACGGCGGCTGAGCTCAAGGAGCTGGGCATTATCGATCACGTCCTCCCCGCGCCCAAGCTCGTCACCGACGTCCAAGGCTACGCCAAGGTTTTGGGGGCCTATCTGGAAAAAACGGTTAAAGATTTAAGCCGCCGGAAGCTCGCCGCTTTGATTAGGCTTAGGCGGGCCCACGCCAAGGGTTTTGGCGTCTACGTGGAAGAGGCCAAAAAACGCCGCTCTTTATGGGGCACCATTTTCCGCTTAACCCCTTTAAGGCGGAAAACCCAAAAGATTCCGGATCTCAAAACCTTTTCCCTGGAAAATAACGATCTCCAGCCTGGGGTGGACTGGGGCGACCATAACGATCCGGCCATAAGTTCCGAAGAATACGTCAAATGCGGGGACATGAGCCTAAAAAATGACCAAAGCCCTAAAGGTTGCGGGGCGGTCATACCTCTCTCGCAATTTATGTCCAACCACTATGTCTGTCCCCAATGCGGTTTGAGCCTCATCATGGGGGCCATGGGTTGGATCAACTGTTTGGCCGATCCCGATAGCTTCCAAGAGATGAACCGCGATCTCTCGGCTAGTCACCTTCTCCACCCTTCCTTAATGACGCCGGAATACCAAGCCTTTTTGACGCGTCAAGGCCAAAGAACGGCTTTCCATGAGGCTTTGGTTACCGGGGAAGCCACCATTTATGGTTTGCCCGTGGCTTTGGCCATTTGCGAGTTTTATTTCGCCGGCGGCACCATGGGCGTGGTTTTTGGCGAGAAGTTTTTCCGCCTAACCGAATACGCCTGTAGCAAATCCCTGCCTTTGGTGACCCTCTGTTGCTCAGGCGGGGCCAGACTTTTGGAGGGCGTTCCGGCTCTGACGCAGATGGTCAAAACCGTCAATTGCGTGACCCGCCTAAAACGCTATGGACTGCCCTTCATCTCGGTTTTGGGCGATCCCTCCACCGGAGGGGCCATCGCCAGTTACGCGGCTTTGGGCGACATCATCATCGCCGAGCCCAACGCCTTGATTATCTTTACTGGCCCTAGAGTCATGGAGGCTCGCGGCTTCCCGGTCAACGAAGAGGACGCCCGGGGCCAATCCTTATCGCGCAACTCCTCGCGCGTCTACGAAAATATGGATTTTTATGGCTCCATCCGCGGGGTGCACGAGGTGGCCGAGCGGAAAGACATGAAACGCTCAATTTTTAAGTATCTGGAGTTTCATCGCCTCGTTCAGCCGGTCTCCAATCGTTATTGGAGCCCGGGCCGCCGAGTCGTCTAAGGCCCATGGACAAAACGCCTCGCGAGCGCGATAACTTCGATCCCCAAAAGACTAGCCCAGAGGAGACCAACCAAGAAAAGGCTCTGCGGCCGCAAGCCTTTACTGAGTTCATGGGCCAAAAAGAGCTGAAAGAAAAGCTGGCCATTTATGTGGCCGCGGCCAAGATCCGCGGGGAATGCTTAGATCACGTTCTTTTTCACGGCCCGCCAGGTTTAGGCAAAACGTCTTTAGCTTATATCTTGAGCCGAGAATTAGGGGTGGGCTTTAAAACCACCTCCGGGCCGGCTCTGGAAAAGCCCGGCTCTTTGGCCGCGCTCCTCACCAACCTTGAGCCCAAAGACATCTTTTTCATAGATGAAATCCACCGCTTAAGCCACGCCGTGGAAGAGTATCTCTATCCGGCCATGGAAGATTACCGGATAGATCTGATCATTGGCGATGGGGCTGGGGCTCGCTCGGTGCGTTTGGAAGTGCCGCCTTTTACCTTGATCGGGGCCACAACGCGGGCCGGACTCTTGACTCCGCCCCTAAGGGATCGCTTTGGCATCCAACTGCGCCTTGATTACTACCAAAACCAGGAGCTGGCCGAAATTGTCACCCGGGCCGCTCAGCGCTTAAGGCTAGACGTGACCCCCGAAGGAGCCTTGGAGATCGCTCGCCGTAGCCGCGGCACCCCGCGGGTGGCTGGCCGTCTTTTACGGCGCGTGCGCGATTACGCCGAGGTGCGGGCGGCGGGGATCATTGATCAGCCAACGGCCGATAAAGCTTTAAAACTGATGGAAATTGACCAGCGGGGTCTTGATCAGCTCGATCGCCAGATCCTAAAAGCCATCTGCCTCAAATACTCCGGCGGTCCCGTGGGTTTGGAAACCTTAGCCTCCACGGTGGGGGAAGAGACGGACACCATCATGGAAGTCTATGAGCCTTATCTCATTAAGGAAAATTTTATCTATCGGACGCCCAGGGGAAGGAAAGCCACAGCCTTGGCTTTCAAGCACCTAGGCTTAGAGCCGCCGGCCCCGGAGACCCTCTTCGATAACCCGAAAGATTACGAGTAAAAGCCCGCCCAGATCTTGAGCCGGGCGGGCTTAAACTGGCGACTTGCCGACTACGAGGCGCCTTATGAAAAAATTCGCCTTAGCCCTAGGCGGTCTAGTTTTAGTTTGGCTGGTGGCCAAACTCAAAGCCCCCAGCCCCAAGCCCCAAACCCGCCCAAAGCCCTCGGCGGCTATTGGCCGCGAGCCCGCTCCTGACTCGCCCTTAGCCCAAACTCGCCTGGGCTTACAATATTTACAAGGCCAGGGGAGACCGGTCGATAAAATAGCCGCCGCTCAAAGCTTTTGGCGGGCGGCGGCTAAAGGGGAACCCAACGCTTTATTTTATTTAGGCGAGATGGCTTATTTTGGGGATCTGGAACCGCCCGATTACCTGGACGCGGCTAAATGGTTTCAATTGGCCGCCGAGCGAGGCCAGAGCCAAGCCGCCTATTATCTGGGCCTTATGAGCTTA
>JAISWW010000244.1 GCA_031270705.1 Deltaproteobacteria bacterium | reverse complement strand
AGTTATAACTGATTTGATTCAAGAAGAGCTCCCTGAGATACCAAAAAGCGTTTGGACTGATGGAAAAACGCTTCTAGTGGACAAACTTTTAAGGGCATTCCAAACGTTTTGGAAAAACGATTCCGACTCTTTTCCCAAGCAAATTAAGGACTTCGCGGCCATTAGACTTGATGAGGCCACCCATGTCTTCATACTCATGGCCTTTTTACAACGAGCCATAAATGGAGGGGCCGACATCTTTCGGGAGTCCTCTGAGGGGCGAGGAGCGGTTGACATTCGGTTGACGTATAATAATCACTCCTACCTTATAGAAGTTAAATTAGCCACTAAAATTAATTTAACAAAGGCTTATGATCAAGTAATTCGTTATTTAGATTCAAGAGGCGAAAAAGAAGGTTGGTTGGTTATATTTGACCGGGATGATCCCAAATCCTGGGACGAAAAAATATATGAAAGAGTTCAGGAAATAAACGGTTATACTATTCGCGTATTTGGTTGTTAAGGCCAATTGGATTTGCTTGGCCAAAAAATTTGACTAGCCTGGAAAAGTTATCACTAAAATATACTTGACTTGTATTATTCTTACAAGCTAATGTCAAGTGCCTATACTAGACATAAAAATCAATTTTAATAATTATTAGTTCCCTATATTAACTATATTTTTGTTTAATCAAAATAATTATAAAACTTATTGAAGATGACCTTCAAATAGTAGAGTAATGCCGCGTCCTCAAGCTGGTTAGCGATAGCTCGAAGATGGTGGATCATCATTAATATTGGTTTCTTCCCCAAGGACTGGCTGAGCACCCAATCAACCCTTGGAGCGGCGATCTGAGCCTCTCTCCCTTTTTCCCCTAGGAGGCCGCGACCCAAGACCGATACGCGATGATTTTATCGCCCCTTAGGCTTGATGGCTTCGCGAACACCCTAGTTTAAGTAAAATAGTAATAATTTCAATAACTTATCAATTTTGATCCTTGAATTTTAGACTTTTCGCGAGGGCATCAGGCTTATCTAAGAAATATTTGATTAGTAAAAAACAACTAAACCAATTAAATCAGCGCCATTTAAACTTTATAAAGTATTTCCAATTTCTTAAATTCTATAAATATTTAAGACTAATCAATTTATTTATAAATTTTAAAGGCTAAAAGAAACTCTCAGAGTCTCATGACTTCCATAAAGAATTTACCCCAAAATCTTGTTAAAATGTTAAAAATTTCTTGAGGCTCTTCGGCTGTCCTCGCGGGGCCGAACATTTTCTTTTTTGGCCCAAAATTCGCTAGAGTTTTGGCTGGCGACTTAAGGCGGTCCGAACCCTCTTAGCTTTTGGCCAAGCGCGCCTAGTTTGGCCTTTAGACGGCCAATTTAAGCCACTTTTTCCGTGGCGCGCCATCTTGAAATTTTCTAACTATTTGGTTAAAATTAATAGTTGGGGTCAATAGGGAGTGAATCTCTTTTACCCTTCCCTAACAACTCAGTCAATCCAATTAACTTGTTTAAATCAGTTTGATCTAAAAAATCACTAATTTAAACTCTAGTCGCTAATTGGCGCTCCATACTCCCGCCTTTGGTTTTCCGAACTTAAGGAGAGGAATTATTTAAACATGCCTAAACCCTCAGATCAGTCTAATAGCCCGTCGCCAATTTTATCCCGGATGTGGGGTCTCGCCAATAATTTAGGCATGCGGGCCAAATTGATCATCATCTTTCTTCTGGTCAAGGTTATCCCTCTGATACTTCTGGCCAGTCTCGCTTGGCGACAATTCACTATCCAAGGCGACGCCTTAAAAGACATCGCCGTGCGCGATTCTTCGGTCGCCTTAAACGATAGCGCCGTTGAGAATATAGAAAGGATGTCCACGACGGCGGCTGAGCGGGTGGCCTCCTTCCTCTACGCCCGAGATGGAGACATCATCTACGCTTCTCGCCTGGAGCCGACTGAGGAAAATTACCGGGCTTTTGTCAACAATATCCGCTCGCGCCTCATAAAGCCTGGCTCTTGGCGCCTTGATCCTGAGGTCAACGCCTGGGTTTTGGACGACCATGTCCCCGATCTCCCTTTAGGCGTTTCCACAAACAAAGAAAATGATGACATGGACGGCTTCCACCCTCGGCCAGCCGATCCTTTCGAATATAATAACCTCCCCATTTATGACGAAATGACCTTTGTCGACTTAAATGGCCAAGAAAAAATTAAAATCATAAACCCCGAGTCTCTCAAAAAACACTACCCCATGGATCCGGCCACTAAAGACGTCTCCAATCGCCTCAACACTTACGTTAAAGCGGAGACTTATTTTGAGAAATTGCCGGACTTAAAGCCTGGGGAAATCTACGTCTCCGATGTTACTGGGGCTTACGTGGGCTCGAACTTTATTGGCCTCTATACCCCGGAAAATCTGGCCAAAGCCTCTCAAGATCGCGGTTATGAAATTAAGTTCGCCCCGGAAGAACAGGCCTATAGCGGTCGCGAAAACCCAGTTGGCCAACGCTTTGAGGGCATAGTTCGTTGGGCCACCCCCGTCTTTAACGCTCAAAACGAAAAAATCGGCTATGTGACTTTGGCCTTAAACCATGACTTTATCATCGAGCAGGTCGATCACCTCACTCCGATGATGGAGCGGACAGTCCAAATCTCCAGCGCCTATGAGGGCAACTACGCCTTCATTTGGGATTACAAAGGTCGGAGCGTCGTCCATCCTCGCCACCATTCCATCATTGGCTTTGACCCAGAAAATGGCGAGCCGCAGGTTCCTTGGCTAGAGACCTCCCTTTACGAGGGTTGGCAAGCTAGCGGCGTCCCGAAGTGGTTTGATTATTTAAAAGATTACCCCTGGTATAAAGACCAATCGCGCACCAAAAAACCCGCCCCGCCCCTGACTAAGGCTGGGCTCGTGGGTCTCGACTGCCGCTATCTCAATAACGCGCCCCAGTGCACCGGCTGGCGCGATCTAACTAAAGATGGCGGCTCGGGCTCTTTTTATATCCTTTGGAGCGGCCTATACAAACTAAACACGGCGGCGGCTATCCCCTACTATACTGGCCATTACGCCCCTTCGGAGGAAAATGGCTTTTCCAAGCGGGGTTTTGGGTTTGTGGCCATTGGCTCAGGGCTAGATTTCTTTACCCTCCCAGCCAAGGAAACCGAAAAAACCCTGACCAATACCGTCAACGAGTACCTCAGAAGCACCTTTATGCAGTTGAGCTTCACCACCTTAATTCTGATCATTTTGGTGGTCTTCATCGCTATTTGGATGGCTTCTGTCCTCACCAAAGCCATCACGCGACTCATTGAGGGCATCTCCCGGTTCCGCGACGGCCAAAGGCAATTCCGCTTCAATTACCCCTATCATGATGAGTTTGGCACCCTGGCCGACAGTTTCGACGAAATGGCCGAGGCCATTGAGAGTAGCGTCAAAAACCCCATGGCCATCATAGATATGGATCGAAAAATTATCTACATGAACTCTTTAGGCCGGGAAATGTACAACGTCAATACTGAGCAAATCACCGGACGTTTGTACGATAACATCACCGCCTATATTCATGGCTCGCCTTATTGTCCCATTACCGCTTTAATAGAAGGCCGCGACGCCGATATTTTGCACCTTGAGGACAAGATGAGCTACGTCCGGGGTAAAGCCAGTTACTTTTACAATACTGAGGGGGAGCGAGCTGGCTACATCATTGAGACCATGAATGTCACCGAGATGGTCTTAAAGCAAATTGAGCTGGAAAAAGCGGTCGAGGCGGCGAACCTGGCCAATGAGCACAAAGGGGAATTTTTGGCTCACATGAGCCACGAGATCCGCACCCCCATGAACGCCATCATTGGCCTTTCCGCCATCGTCAAAGACAACCTGAGCCAGATAAAATCCGATTCCCCAGAGTTACATGAGATCCGCGAAAACGTTCGCCAAATTGAGTCGTCCTCATTCCATCTCTTGGGCCTACTAAACGACATCTTGGATCTCTCCAAGATAGAGGCGGGCAAAATTGAGCTCGCCAATGAGGTAGTGGAGCTACCGGTGCTGATCAATACCGTGACCAGCATCATCAAAACTCGTTGCCGCGATAAGGGTATCCAGTTTATCCATCCGCCTATAGATTTTTCGCCCTTCACTTTCTTAACTGATCCTTTACACTTAAGACAGGTGCTGATAAATCTTTTGGGCAACGCCGTTAAGTTTACCCCAGAGGCTGGCTCCATCGAGTTCTTGGTTAGGCGTCTTGAGCGCCAAGACGATAAAGCCTTAATCGAGTTTGTCATCAAAGACACGGGCATTGGCATCACCGAGCAAGCCTTGTCGGCTATTTTCCAGCCCTTTGAGCAAGGGAGCGGCAAGATTACGCGGATCTATGGCGGAACAGGCTTGGGCCTAACCATTAGTCGGCATATTGTCCGGCTCTTTGGCGGCGATATCCAAGTCGATAGCCAAGTTGGCCTAGGCAGCGAATTTAGGTTTAACCTCTGGCTTAAAGAAACTCAGTCTTCCATCGCCCTTGAGGCCCCGGTCACCGATCCTTCCGGTCGCTTCGCGGGCAAAAAAGCGCTCTTAGTCGACGACGTGGATCTAAACCGAAAAATCGCTAAAGCCATGCTTAAGGTCACCGGCATTGCCATAGATGAGGCCAATGATGGCTCGGAAGCGGTTCAAAAGTTTACCCAATCGCCTGAATACGCTTACGACATCATCCTTATGGACGTCCAGATGCCAATTATGGATGGCTATCAAGCTTCCGAGGCTATTAGGAATCTGCCTAGGCCTGACGCCAAGGTAGTTCCCATCATCGCTTTAACCGCCAACGCTTTTAAAGACGACATTGAAAAAGCTCTAAAGGCGGGCATGAACGCCCATATCGCCAAACCCGTCAAACTCGATAAAATTGTGGAAACTATCTGCAAAAACATGAAGATGTAAGGGGCGGGACAAAAAGGATAGGCGAAAAAAATAGGCGACCGCTCTGGGTTTTGGCCGACTCAGAAGCTTTAAATAACTAAATCTCGAGCTTTAGCGGCGATAATCTCCGCCTTGGCCCAAGACTTTAAAGCCACCTCCAAGACGGAGCGGATCATGTTGACCGGAACCGCGTTACCGGTTTGTTTGCGGGTCTGGTTATAATTGTTGATAAATTTAAAGCTATCGGGAAACCCTTGTAACCGCAGTAGCTCTCTTTCCGTTAAGCGTCTTTGGCCATTGACCAAAAGATAATTGTAAGAAGCGTTGGCCCGCAAAGCGCAAGAATACGGGTAACTGGCGATATTGCCGTTTTTGTTCTCGTGCCATAAACTCAGTTTATAGGAGCTCTTGTGCGTGGCCCGCCTTTTGGCCGCGATTCTTTCGCTAGCGAAATATTTTTTACCCACGCTCTCTTCTGGCTCCAAGATCTTGGCCAAAGGGGCCATTTTCCGCCCCGTCGGAAACTCAAACCTCGCCGCCCGACTTAAAAAACCAACAATTATGGTTCTTTCCCTCTTTTGAGGCAACCCAAAATCCAAGGCGTTCAAAATCCGCCAATATAGGTTGGAATAACCAATAGACTGTAGGGTATCAAGAATGACCCTCATGGTTTGGCCATTATTGTGCCCACAAATCCTTTTGACGTTTTCCAAAATGAAAAATTTAGGCTTTTTACTCTTTAAAATCCGGGCGATATCAAAAAACAAGGTGCCCCGGATATCGTCAAAGCCCAGCTGACTGCCAATAATGCTAAAGGGTTGACAAGGAAAGCCCGCGAAAAGGGCCTCATGGTCAGGGATGTCGTCGGCGTCAATTTTGGTGATGTCGCCAGCGGGCTCGAAGCCAAAATTGGCCTCATAGACCTTTCGCGCGCATTGGTCTATTTCGCTAGCGAAAACACATCTTCCCCCTAGAGAAGACGCGGCCAAATGGAAGCCGCCTATGCCCGCGAATAAATCTATGAACGTGAAAGCCACAATAAAACTTTGACCTAAGTTGTAAATGAAATAATTAGATTTTTGATGGATAAATTGAAGACCATCTACTTAATAGAAAATCTAAAATCCATCAAATACATTCGCGCTATCAAGATTTGACATTGAATTAACGAAAAACCGTTATTTTTATAGCGCCAATAATAGGAATACCCGTAAAAAAATATAAAACTCGCGCCTAAATTATATTAAAACACTAAATAATTATTTAGTTTAATGGCGGAGAGGGTGGGATTCGAACCCACGTGCCGGTTCATCGCCGACAAAACGATTTCAAGTCGTCCCCGTTACGGCCACTTCGGTACCTCTCCAAATTCCAAAACACTTTAACCCAAAGCCCTAACTATTTCAAGACCAGACTTATATAATACATTATCGCCTTTTCGAGAGGCTCATAACTTGAATGAACCAACAAAAAACGACTCATGGCTCCCCAAAAAGCGCCATGAGCATAGGATTTTTAGGGCGGAGAAAGAGGGATTTAAATATTTTCGCGACCATATCATTTGAAAAATGAATTTCTATAAATTATTCTTCGCCGGCTTAGTGTTCGGCTCGCCTTTTGAAGGATGGGCTCCAATCCCCAAGTCTGTTGTTTTTGCGGCGAATACGCGGCATAATCACCGCTAGAGGCGCGGCGATTATGACCTACATTCACGAGCTGGCCGACTGGCCAAATTTCTCCTTTCGGCTGGAGGCCTTGGCGAATCCGCTAACCGAGGCGCGCCACAAGGAAGGCTTACTCCTGGGCCGAACGCGCGCCTTGGATCCGCCGCTCCGCGCCGAAGCCGCGATCGAGACCTTGACCTTGGAGTTGGTCAAATCCAGCGCCATTGAGGGCGAAACCGTGGACGCCGCTAAAACGCGCGCCGCTCTGGCCCAGCGCCTTGGCCTTTCTAGCGGCGCGCCAAAGCCGAGCGACCGGGTAGTGGAGAGCTTAGTGGATATGACCTTGGACGCCACCCGAGGTTACGCCGAGCCCTTAAGCGAAAAACGCCTCCAAGGCTGGCGCGCGGCTCTTTTCCCCAGCGGCCACAGCGGCGCTCGCCCAATCGCCGTCGGCGCTTGGCGCGACCGGTCAGCCGGGCCAATGCGGGTTGTCTCTGGCCCTTATGGCCACGAAAAAATCCACTTCGAGGCTCCAGACGCCGAGCGCCTCTCCGCTGAGATGGAGAAATTTTTAACCTGGCTCAACCAAGAACCCACCCAGGGCAGTCATCTACCCGATCTAGATCCTATCCTTAAGGCCGGGATAGCCCATTTCTGGTTCGTCACCATCCACCCATTTGAGGATGGCAACGGTCGTCTCGCCCGGGTCATAACCGACTACGCCCTAGCCCGCGCCGACCAAAGCCCCGCGCGCTTCTATAGCCTCTCCGCCCAAATCGAGCGGGAACGAAAAGACTATTACGATATTTTGGATGAAAGCCAGCGGGGCGGCCTGGACATCACCCCCTGGCTGGCCTGGTTCCTTGGCTGCCTGGGACGATCCATCGAGCGGGCCGAAAAAACCCTCTCCGCCCTCTGGCGGAAAGCCCGCGTCTGGCGGAAGGCCAACCAATACCCCATTAATGAGCGCCAACGCCTAGTCCTAACCCGCCTTTTAGGCGATTTTGTTGGCCAGTTCAGCGCCGGCAAATACGCCAAGTTGGCCAAATGCTCGCCTGACACGGCCTTAAGCGATTTGCGGGAACTGCTGGAATTTGGCCTCATAAAACGAAGCGAAGCCGGCGGGAGGAGTAATAGCTACGAATTGACGATCAGTTTGACGGAGACATTTGGCGAATAATAAGACGCGTTAGCCAAAAAAAGCTAAGCGACCGCGGCTTTTATCCGCGAAGCGGGGCTTAAAGGCGAGGTGGCGAAAACGCCCGCGGCTTATTCGAGAAGGCCCAAAATTTTTAGGCCAGCTCGGCCCAGGTCGACGCGTTTGGCGGCGTCCACCGACTCGGGCATATCGATGTTTAAAGCGAAAGAGTAGACCTGTCCGCCCTTCTCCACCCAGCCCACCCACCAGCCGAGGGGAGGATCGTAGCGCGAGGCCGTTCCGGTTTTGCCGTAAAGCGCCCAATCGGGGCCGGCCTCAAGCTTAATGATGTCACGCGTCGCCGCCTGATTTTCCCGGGCAAAGGGCAATTCGCCTTTCGCTAGTCGGGCCAGGAGGCGAGCTTGCTGGACGGCGCTGATTTTTAAGGGGCCGTCCAGCCAGAAGCGATCCACGACTTGCCCGATCTCGGCGTCGCCGTAGGCTAACTCGGCGATTTTCGAGCGCAAGGTTTCAAGGCCCACCCGCCGGGCTAGTTCCTGAAAAATGGGGACGCTCGAAACCTTGATCGCTTCGCGGAGGCTCAAATCTTTTTCCCAAGCCTTAATCGGCTGGGGCCAACCGCCCCAAGGCAAAATTTCATCCACATCCTTGACCGCGCCGGTCTCCAGGCCTATGAGAGTATTAAAGATTTTGAAAGTGGAGGCGGGCGTGAATCCAGTCTCGGCCCGCTCTTGATTGAAGCCGGTGAAAGAGTCATTCGCGGCGTCATAGAGGGCGAAGGTTCCCACCGTCCGGGCCACGGCGAAAAGGCCGGCTACTGGAGGGGACTCTCGCCAGATTAGACCATGATCGGAGGTGGCCAAGTCCCGCGGCGCGACTAGTTTTTTAGCCTCGGCTTGGGCGCAAAGGCTTCCCGCGGTAAATATAAACAGCGACCATAGGGACAGGAAAAACAAAGCGGATAGGCTCAAGAAACCGCGCTTCATATTAAGGCTACTGAGGATAGGATGGGAAAATAAATTTACGTCTCAATTCTATGAAAATTATTTAATGGCGGAGAGGGTGGGATTCGAACCCACGTGCCGGCTCACGCCGACAAGACGATTTCGAGTCGCCCCCGTTACGGCCACTTCGGTACCTCTCCAAACCAACTAATTATTATACCTTAAAACGACGAAAAGGCCTAATAAAAAATTGACCCCTTTTAAGACCGCCAACGCCCAGGCGTTGGGGTCGCGCATTTGGGGCACTGTCCTTGTTCCAAAAGGTACTCGTCAACCCAAAAACCACTCCGCCTAATGAGAGACTGGCCACAACTATGGCAGGTGGTGTCCCCATAGCCAGGCCCATTGGCGTTGCCGATATAGACATATCTTAGGCCACTATCCCAACCAATCTGCCGAGCTTTTTCGAGGGCCGAGATGGGGGTGGTCGTCTTGTCCAATTGCTTATAGCGAGGGCTAAAACGGCTAATATGCCAGGGAATGTCGACGCTAAGCTTAGCTAGCCATTTGGCCATGGACAAAAGCTCTTCGCTAGTGTCATTTAAGCCGGGAATCAAAAGCGTCGTCACTTCCAGCCATAAACCCTTATTGAGGATCCTTTCGATGGTCTCCAAAACTGGCTTAAGGTTCCCGCCCACGACTTTATGGTAAAAGCTATCGTTAAAGCTTTTTAGATCCACGTTAAAGGCTAAAACGTTTTCCAGCCTCTCAAAAGTCTCTTTGGAAAAAAAACCATTGGTGACCCAGACTGAGGGCAAGCCTTTTTCTTGGCCGCGCTCGGATAAATCCTGGGCGTACTCAAAAAAAATCGTGGGCTCGGTGTAGGTAAAGGCCAAAGACGTGGCCCCTTCCCCCAAAGCCTCGGCCACCAAGACTTCGGCGAGTTTGGTGGAGGCTCTTCCCGCTCCGGCCCAGTTAAGCGGCACCTGGCTTAAGTTATGATTTTGGCAACCCAGGCAAGTAAAATTGCAACCCGGGGCGCCCACGGAAAAAGTTTGGCTACCCGGCCAAAAGTGGTAAAAAGGCTTCTTTTCCACGGGATCCAGAGCGATGGCCCCCGTATAACCGTAATTGAGAGTCCAAACCTGACCATCAGAGAAAATTCTCACGCCACAACGCCCTCGGTTGCTCAAATTGAGGCGGCATTGAAAAGGACACAGTAGACACTTCGCCCCATGGCCTTCCCTAATCCACATTCTGGCGGGAACATACTCCATCCGCTAAAACTCATTAAATAAAACTAAGCCAATCTTTTGAGCCAAATCCTCGATAATCCAAGCCAAAGCCTCATCTTCCTGCATTTCCACCTGACCAGGAATTCGGCTAACCAGATAAGTGCGATTAGAAGTAAATTTCATCCGATTCGATAAAGGCGGCCCTTTAGGATCTTGGTTGGGTTTTATAAAAACCGCGTCCACGCTCACCGCGACATTGCGGCTTGAGGAAGCCTCAGGCGTTTCGTCGTCATGGACGCGGGCGATATCCCAAGAGCCACTACCCACCATCACGTGGGTGATGGTCAATTTCAATTTGGCCTCGGCTCCTTTGTTGTCAATGACCAGGTTCGGGGTGCCGGCCAAACGCGAGATGACGGCCCGCGTTAAATCTGGGCCCAAATGCCCATAGCGACTGGAATTGTCGGCCACGGGAATGGACAGGGTCAAAGGGCCAGCCAATCGATAAGGAGCGGGGCCCAAACTATAACCACAGCCCCAAAAACCAAAACCCAAAAACAACAGAGCCATTAGGCCCAAAAACCCGCGACCAAGGCGGTTAATTACGCGAAACCTTCTCATGGCTCTTTTGGCAACCCGTTTAACAAGCGATCCAAAACCCCATTGATGAAGGCCGTGGAATCCGCGTCCCCATAGTTTTTAGCGATCTCTAAGACCTCGTTAAGACTGACCTTAGGCGGTATGTCTCGCCGAAAGCGCATCTCATAAAAAGCCAGGCGAATCAAAGACAGATCCACCGAAGACATGCGATCCAAACGCCAATTGACGGCGGCTTTGGCGATGGCCGCGTCTAGCTCCTCTAGTCGCTGGGCGGCTCCCAAAAATAGCTCCATGGCTAAAGGCCAGGAGCTAGCGAAAGATTCCGCGGTGAGGCCTAAGCCATTTTCCTGATCTTTTTCCGGATCAAAACACTCTTTATAAGCTAAGGCCGACTCCAAAGGGGTGGCCTGGCTCAATTCCATCTGAAAGAGCAATTGCAAGGCGATTTCCCGGGAAAGGCGCCGCTTTATGGCCTGTTTTTTGGACATTAGGCCTCTTTGACAAGCCTTAAAACATTGACCATTTCTAAAGCCGTGACCACCGCCTCAAAGCCCTTATTGCCGCTTTTGGCCCCGGCCCGATCCACGGCTTGCTCCAAAGTGTCGCAGGTCAAAACCCCAAAGCTAATGGGGATATTGGCTTTTAAGGCCACTTGAGCCAAGCCTTTGGTCACTTCGGCGGCCACATAATCAAAATGCGGCGTTTGGCCGCGAATAACCGCGCCCAAAGCGATAATGGCCTCATAGCGCCCAGTGCTGGCGGCCACTTGAGCCACCAAAGGCAACTCAAAAGAGCCTGGGGCCTTAATGACGGTTAAATCGCTTTCCAGGCCCCCATGCCGGAAAAAAGCGTCTTTGGCCCCATCCAAAAGGCGCTCGGTAATAAAACCGTTGAACCGGCTCGCCAAAAGGGCCACCTTTAAACCTTTGGCCGAAATCTGGCCCTCAATCGCCTTTACCATAATTTCTCCAAACTTTAGGATTTTTGGAAATTTAAACCCGAGTCTTGGCCGCGCTCAAAAGATGTCCCATGCGCCGACATTTAGTTTCCATGTATCTGTGGTTTTCTGGCCGAGACGGAACCTCCAAAGGCTCCCGAGCCACCACGGTTAAGCCATAACCCTCTAAAGCCACCATTTTGGCCGGATTATTGGTCATTAAGCGCATTTTGACGATGCCCAGATCCCTTAGGATCTGGGCGCCCAGGCCATAATCGCGCAAATCGTCGGCGAACCCCAAAACCCGGTTAGCCTCCACCGTGTCTAAACCTTGGTCTTGGAGAGCGTAGGCCTTAATTTTATTGACTAGGCCAATGCCTCGGCCTTCCTGGGGCACATACAATAAAACGCCCCTCTCCGCCTCGGTAATCTTTCTTAAGGCCTCGCGCAATTGGTCGCCACAGTCGCAACGCCTAGAGCCTAGGGTATCCCCAGTCAAACATTGGGAGTGAACCCGCGTTAAAACTGGCTCGGAGGATTTAATGTCCCCTAAGGTCATGGCCAAATACTCGGAGCCATCCACCGAGGCCTTGTAAGCGTAGAGATCGAAAACGGCCAGATCCGTGGGGAGTTTGGTTTGGGCCACTAGCTCAACCAGCTTTTCGTGTTTTAAGCGATAAGCCACCAAATCAGCCACGGTTATAATTTTTAAGCCATGTTCTTGGGCGAAAATCTCCAAATCAGGCCGCCGAGCCATGGTGCCATCTTTGTTTAAAACCTCGCAGATGACGCCAGCCGGCTCCAAACCGGCCAAACGAGCCAAATCCACGGAGCCTTCGGTCTGGCCAGTGCGCACCAAAACCCCGCCGGGTCTGGCTCTTAAAGGAAAAATATGGCCCGGGGAGACCAAATCTTGAGGCCCGGCCCCTGGTTTGACCGCGGCTAAAATAGTTGTCGCCCGATCAGCCGTGGAGATGCCTGTAGTGACCCCCACCCGAGCCTCAATGGAAACCGTAAAGGCGGTGCCATAGGGCGACTGGTTGTCTTGGGCCATGGGCGATAAACCCAAAGCCTCAATCCTTTCCGCGGTCATGGCCAAACAGATGAGGCCGCGAGCGTGGGTGACCATAAAATTTATAGCGCTTGGATTGGCGTGAACCGCGGCTAAAACCAGGTCGCCCTCGTTTTCGCGATTTTCGTCATCCACCAAAATAACCATCCGACCAACTCGAACGTCGTCTAAGGCCTCCTCAATGGTGGAAAACGGCATAAGTGTCCTTTCGAAAAAACATAAAAAAAATAGCGAAGCTTTCTCGTCCGCGAAGGTCAATAATAACATGGGCGAGGCGATTTAAAAAGACAAAGTCGAGCTAGGCGTTAGCCAAGAGCGAAGAGGGATTTCAATAAAATACGCTCCCGACCATTATAAATAATGGCCGGCCAAGCCTATTTCTAAAATTTTGGCCAAAACCATGTTCGCTAAGGATTTAATAGCGTTTATTCTAGAAAAATGGTTATAAAAAGAGCCCTTTACAAAAAATTTCCGCCCAATATTAGCTCTAATCTTCTAGATCCGATTTTAAGCTTTTGAGCAATTGAGCGTAAACCTCTTTTTTCGGGCGACCCAGGCTTTTGGCAATCTCGGCGGCCACCTGAGCCAAAGGTCGGCCCTCGGTTTTGACCAATTTCAGAAGGCTAGCCCAATCCGGCTCAGGTTGAGGCTCTTTATTTTCGTTGGGGGCGATGACTAGGGTGATCTCGCCTTTGCGCGGTTGCGCTAGAACGCTGGCCAAGAGCTCTGGCAAGGGGGCGCCCAGGTATTCCTCGTGAATTTTGGTCATTTCCCGAGCCAAAAAAGCGCTTCTTTCGCCTAAGATCCTGGCCAAATCCTTTAAAGAACTAAGAAGTCGATGGGGGGCCTCAAAAAAAACCATCATCAACCCTAAGGAATCTAATTGGCGAATTAGGGCTTCTCTTTCCGAGGGTTTCTCTGGCAGAAAACCGCCAAAAATAAATCTTTCCGCCCAAAACCCCGCAGCCATGAGGGCCGTAATGACCGCCGAGGGACCAGGCAAAGGCCAAACAGGGTAACCCGCCGAACGAGCGGCTTGGACGAGCTGAGCCCCAGGATCGGCGATGACCGGAGCCCCAGCGTCGGAAAGTAAGATCGCTAAACCGCCCGCCGCCAAAACCTTTTCGATCTTGGGCCAAGCTTTCTGGTGATTTTGCTCGCGATAAGAAATTAAGGGTTTAGAGAGAGCCAGATGGTTCAGAAGTTTGACGGCCCTTCTGGTATCCTCCGCGGCCACCAAATCCGCTTGGCCCAAAGCCTTAATTAAGCGGAGGGACAGATCGCCCAGATGGCCGATGGGGCTAGGAGCCAGATAAAGCCCAGGCTCCAAAGGCTTTTCAGCCATCAAAAAGCCCAGTTTTTTTATCGCCCGTGGGGGCTTTGGGCGAGAGGACGCCGCGATAGGTGAGGCGATGGAGGGGACAAGGGCCGTATTTAGCTAAAGCCGCCAAATGTTCTTTGACCCCGTAACCTTTGTGCCTCGCGAAGCCATACTCGGGATAATCCGCGTCCGCCTTCAGCATGAGACGATCCCGAGTGACTTTGGCCACAATGGAAGCCGCGGCTATGGCTAAAGATAGCGAATCCCCATGGGGAATGGCCCGCGAGTCGCCAGCGAGATTGGGCTTAAAAGGGCCATCGACCAAAGCCAAAGCCGGCTTAAGGCTTAAGGCGGCGTAGGCCTCGGCCATGGCTTCCAGGGAAGCGGCCAGAGGATTTAAGCGATCCACGTCTTGGGG
>JAISWW010000134.1 GCA_031270705.1 Deltaproteobacteria bacterium | reverse complement strand
AGACGCGACTGAAAAGCCAAACGCCGCGTTAAAGTTAAGGTTTTGCCCGAGCCAGGCCCCGCTACGACGGCCAAGGTATTGGCCTCCGAGATGACCGCGGCTTTTTGTTCCGGGCTGAGGTCAGTCAAGACGCCTAAGGGCTCTTTTTTGCGTCTCACCACCACGGTGGGCGTGGGTTTGGGGGGCAAGGAGGGTTTGAGGGAAGGTCGACCGCGCCGCCTTAAAGGCGGGGCGAAAAGATGGCCTTGACCGCGAGCTTGCTCGCGATCGCGCGGGCTAATGACCTCAATCGTCCCAAATTGGCCATCATAGCCGCCTTGAGCCAAAATATCCCCCGAGCGCGTTCTTTCCACCCCCAAAGCCACCAAAGAGCCCGCGTTGGCCAGAATCTCGTCTAAGGGCGCGTCCATGAGAATAGCCAATTCGCTCGGCCAGATTTCCAAAAGCTTTTCGTAGCTTTCGGTCACGGCCCGCGAGGTTGGGCCATGGCCCAAAGCTTGGCCGAGCAATTCGGGCAAAGGCAGGATGTGCCAATCAGGTAGCCGCGGCCCCGGCTCCTCGCGATCAGCCAGCTCCAAAACCCTATTTAAAACCCCAATGGTCAAAGGCCTACCGCAAACTGGACAGATGCCCTTGACTTCTTTGGTTTGGTCTGGGGTTAAGGCTGGGCCGCAGTTGGCGTGGCCATCCAAATGATATTTGCCTTCCTCAGGATAAAACTCCACGGTGCCCAATAAACCGGTTCCCGTCGTTAAAGCCCGCCAAAGATCCGTTCTAGAGGGGGTTCCGGCCAAAACCGTGGCCTCGCGACCGAGTTTGTCGGCGCTATGGGCGTCGGAGGAAGAGATGAGATGGTAGCGATCCAAGGCCGAAACCAAGCGATTCATGGCTGGATCGCTCGATAAGCCGGTTTCCAAGGCCGTAATGTGCGAGGAGAGATCCAAAAAACAATCTTCTAATCGATCAAAACCGCTATTGTGGCCAAAGAGCGAAAACCAGGGCGTCCAAATGTGGGCGGGCACGACGATCATATTGGGATCCGCGGTTAAGGCGATCTCTAAAATGTTGCGAGCCGATAAGCCTAAAATTGGGCGACCATCGGAGCGGACATTGCCTCTGGCTTCTAGGGCCTGGCTAAAACGGGTGGCCGCCGCCAGATCTGGGGCGATAATGACCAGATGGATCTTGCGGGTTCGGCCATCTTGCTTATAAATGGCCGAGACTTCCCCGGTGGGGACAAAACGACAACTTCGCGGATCGTCTTTTAAGACGTAAAAACCCTCGTCATTGGGAACCATTTTTTCTTGGAGCTCGGCCAACCAACTGGGATGGGTCAGATCTCCAGTCCCAATGAGGGCTAAGCCTTTGCGACGCGCCCAAAAAGCTAAGGTCTCTGGGGTAATGGCCTGGGAAGTGGCCCGGGAATAACGTGAATGGATATGGAGATCCGCGAAATAGCGTTGTTTTAGAGAATTTTCGACCATAGAGGTTATTTTTCTAGAGCTTCAGCGGCTTGAGCGGTTAAGATAGAGCCAGAGCCCGTCATCCAGGCTCCAGGCCTTAAGCCAACCAACTGGCAAGTTAGGCCAAGCAAATCTTTGGCCTTTTGCGGTGGCGGGGCGTCGCTAGGGAGGCCCACGGATTGTTTGAGACCGTAAAAAACTATGGCCGCTTGAGTTGGGCCAATATCGCGATCGTCGCGGGCGGCTTTGAGATCATTTAAAACCGCGACGCCAAAAGTGGCTTGAGGCCATTCCTCGGGTTTTAATATTCGGCCCAGCTTAGGATTGACCAATATTTCCGCCCCTAAGGCTAGGGCCGTCTCGCTTAAAGGGCCCAAGCCTTCCAAACGCCAGGTGCGGGCCGCCAATTGACCATTTAAATATAAAGAGACAACCAGAGGCAACGGAGCTTTTAAGCTGGAATTAGGTCTGGGAGTTCGAACGGCTCGGCCTTCCACGGCGGCTAAAAGTGGCTCTTTGACCATAGCTAAAAGATCGCGCTTTAAAGGCCCAGATAATTTAAAAGATCCGGCGGAACCATCCGCGGCTCGGCTGGGCTGAGGAGGTAAAAGACCCACCCCCAGAGCCACCAAAAAGCCAATCCATAATATCCCCAGCCTCTTTAGGCGGGGCTTAGGCACTGTAGAGCTCCCCAGTCGTGACTTCCAAACAAGTTAAAGGCCCCCCAAAAACCGCTCCAGTATCCAAGCCAGCTCGGCCTGGGCAAATAAAGGGTTGACGCATGGGCGTGTGGCCAAAAACAATGGTTTTGCCAAAATCGTGATCTGATAACAAAAATTCGTCGCGGATCCATAAACAGTCTACTTCCCGTTGGCTAGCCAAGGGAACTCCAGGCCGAAGCCCAGCGTGCACGAAGATATGATGAGTTGTCTCGTAATATAATAACAGATCTTGATAAAATTGTAAGTGGGTTTGGGGAAAAGGGTAGTAATTGTTTTCATTAATATAACTGCTGAAGGTTAAAGCCACCCCATTGGCGGTGAGAACCAATTCTTCTTGGCCCAGGAGAAAATTCTCAAACATCCGCTCGTGGTTGCCTCTGAGCAAAATCACCTCATTGGGATGGAGATTTTTTAGCCCCAAGACCGTTTCCACCACTCCGTAACTATCTGGCCCGCGGTCAATGTAATCGCCTAAAAAAACTAAGCGCTCCTGGTTTTCTGGGCGCCAGTCAAGCTTGGCCAGAAGCCGATCTAATTTTAAGCGGCAACCATGAATATCGCCGACCGCGAAGATGCGGGGAGCCTCCATGAAGATCCTTTGCTTGTGAGGATCCTGGCTCTTTGAGGTTCCTTGGCCTAAAGAGGATCCATTTAAATAATGAGGGTTTTAAGTAGAGGTTCTTTTGGCCAATAAGGAGCCTTGGCCAATTATCAATAAAACAACAACCCCAAAGGCCTAAATTGGGTTATTGAATGGTCGTCATGTCCCATATCTTACCTTTTTTGGGTGGGGAAAGCAAGAGCTAAGTTGTCAAGATATGGTCAAGGGGTCAATTTTATTGGAAATCTCGTCTTTGAGAGAAGTTGGCTAAAATTTAAAGGTCTTTAAAGATGTGAGTCTGTATGATAAAAATAGAGCCTGTTATAATGATATTTATATAAAAATAAAAATTATTATATAATAGTTTTAGATTTAAAAAATATTTAAGATATAAAAATAGTAGTTTAGCCTATCAAATAGCTTTAAATTGTAAGTTAACAAATTAATTAAATTATTGTTTTCTAGGGCGAGAGAGGAGATCGAGTGAGATAAATCAGGAAGCGCGGGGAGGCGAAACTGGTCTGACCTAGTTTGGAAGAAACTGGTCAGACCAGAATTAATTTTTCGTCTACCTAAACTTTGGTAAGAGAAAAAACTAAGGCTTCGGCGGGATTGACGGATCGTTAGAGTAAATTCGGTTTACGGCGGGCGGGAAGGCTTGGACGACTTCCCCTCCGTCGTTATTGTAATAATAAGTCGTAGATCCTTCAGCTACATTATTTACAAAAAAGCTAAATGATGGAGGATCCGTGGATAATACTAGGGTAATCGGGCCGTAATAGACGTTATAATCAATGACAAGTCCAGACTCAGAAATTAAGGCCGCGTAGTTGGTCGTGTAGTTGCTTTTTGTGATGAAGTAATTTTCCTGAGCGATGGCCACGGAGTGAAAGGCGGATTGAGCGGCGTTGTTGAGAGCTTCCATACGAAACCTAGCGTACTGGGGAATGGCGATAGCGGCGAGGATGCCGATGATGGCCACCACAACAAGCAGTTCAATTAAGGTAAAACCCGCGCGAGCGCTGGTTGATTTAGGCGTTAGCCACATGAGAAAAAGCTCCGACTGTTAGGAAAATTGGAAAAAGGGAGGGGTTCCCTAATTCCAGGCCTAATTAATGCAATTACACGGCCAACCTCATTTTTACAGACCTGTAAACATAAAGTAATTTCCAAAAAAATTTTACAAGCGAATAAACAATTGTTAGTCTAAAGTTGAGCTAATAAAATATTAAACGCTATAAATCTATAGTTATCATAATTTTAAATATTAATTTGTTTAGTTTAACAGCTATATTTAATGTAATAAATAAAATAATATGTATTTTTAATAAATGATAAAAATATTAGCTATGTTATAAGATAGAAATATATTTTATTTTAACTAACAAATATGATTAAAAATTTGGCGCTTGATTTGTCTTTAACCCTAGAGCGAGGGCCAGAGTAAACAAGAGAGTGGCTCAAAAAAATCAAAAGATCATGGTAGGCGGTAGAGGAATCGAACCTCCGACTTTCGGCTTGTAAAACCGACACTCTAACCGCTGAGTTAACCGCCCCCAAACCTAAAAAAACGCTTTGGTCGCGCTTAGCTGAGAGGGGCTTTTTAGAGGCCGCGAAAGACGTCCAAAAAGGCTAACTAGCTAAGATGGTTGGTAATTTTACCAGTTTTTTCGGGAAACTCAAGGGCTAGGATCCTGGTTTTGGGCTCTCGTCCCTGGCCTAAGGTTCCCTTTATGATGGCGGGCGATAAAAGATGTCGAGGCGGATAGGGGAAAAGGGCCAATATTTAAGGCCTTGGGACAGGGTTTTGGAGGCTAAAGGGCAACCTTAACTCGCGAGTAGAGATTTTTAGGTTAAGCGAGGGGCGGCGTCAGCCAAGCGCCATCGCTCACCTTATAGAGGGTAATAAAAGGGTTTTGTTAAGAATCAATAAGCGAAAGATAAAATATTTGTAAAATTCGGCCAAGGCTCGGCCTTTTGAGTAAAAGAAACAAAAAGAGCGGTTAATTCCGAATTATGGAAGATGGCTGGTTTAGCCTCAGCCCGACTAGAGAAAGCAAGGCCTTTGGCTAGGCGGAGCGTCAGGAAAAAGCGCGGGCCACGGACTCGGCCAAAGCGAGGGGAAACGGCTCCCCCAGAAATGAAGCCCCTATTCGAGCTTAAGGTTTACTCAACTCGAGCTTGGGCCAAAGGCTGGCCAGAGCCATTTGTCCAACTGGCCACGAGCTGAAAACTCGCGGCCAGTTGGCGAGCTATTGGCCTTTTAAGATCGACTGTTGAGGAGCCTGGCCATCTCGTCCATAAAATTGACCATCGCGCTTCTCTCGCTCGGCTTTAATGGGCTGATGATGTCGGCGAGAGATTGGGCTAAGCCCGTGGCGTCTTCCTCGGCGTCCCGAAAAAAACTGACCACCGGGCAATGGAAGAGGTGACTGAACTGCTCGAGCCTTTCCAAGGTTGGGGATATAACTCCGGTTTCCAATCTGGAGATCGTTTCGGTTTCTAGGCCCAGCTTTTCGGCGACTTTGGCCTGGGTCAAATTGTTAAGCTTGCGGTGTCTCGCGATAGCTTGGCCGACTTGTTTAACTAAAGGTCTGGGAATCATGGGATCTCCTCATGTTGAATAACTCTGATTGTGGGCCATTTGAGCTAAAAAGATAACACCTTTAAACATCAACCTAAAAAACGTTTGCCGTTAATAAGGTCAAGTGGTTTAGCTCAAAGTCTATATAAACTAGTCATATTGCCATTAAAACTAACTTATTGAGTTTTAAATAGTGAGTTAAAAAAATTTTAACCACGACCTCCTCAGGTTGGATCAAGGGGATAATCTTGTTTTTTTATAGACCTATTGGCATAATAATCTTTTAGAGATTAATTGACAACTAAAATACCAGAAGTCGGGTTTTATATCATGATGTTTAAAACAATAAAGTTGTTTATAAAAGATATATTTATAAAAATATTAACAAAAAATAATAAGCTAAATTATATGAATATACATAAATTAGACAATTAAAATAATAAAATCAGTAAAAAATTTTTTAATAAAGCTTTTTAGGGCTGTCAAATTATAGTCTTTAAAGTATTATATATTGATTTTATAAGTCATTAGCTGGAGTCAACCGCGCGAATTTATTGAAAATTGGGGCGTCCATTATTTCTATAGCGCCAAATTTGAGGGCCAGGTCATCTTGGCTGATTAGGGAACGAAAAAAATCTGGAGCCTCGCCGGATCAATTTTGGCGCGATTATGGATCTAGCCAGACAGGGGGTTGGCTCAAGAATGGCTCCCGCGAACTGAGCTGGCGCTCGCGAGAACGAAAGGGGCGAGTAAAAAAATTATCGCGTTTAAACCGACATCTGAAAAAGTTAGCTTAGAGCTAAAATGAAGATCCTTAGCGGAACATAAACATAGCCTTTTTACAATAATTTCTGATTAAAAAATTTTTAATTATGTAAATTATTTGTAATATTTATAATATACGTTAAAACATTAGCGAGTCAAAAATTCCAGTCTAAAAAAAAATAAAGACCAAACAAGGCGACAATCTTGATTTTTTAAATATAGGCGTTGACTTTACAATGTTTTTTATGGTAGTTATAAACGATATCTATTGTTCGACGATATGAGGATTTAAAGCCTTGGGCCAAGAATTCATCAAGCGGATTGACCGGTTTGGGGCTGACGTTTTAGCGTTAATATCGTATATTTTAAAGTAAAAATCATATAATTACTTGGCACAATTAAATAATCGTAAGTAAATCAAAAAACTGATTTATACAATTAGTTATAATTTTTATATGAATATGAAAATTATAGTTAAGGGATAATATTGACTTTTTTAAAAGCTTTGTCAATTAATTTCCCGACATAAAAATATGGAAGTCAGATATTGATCTGACTTAAATAAACTGATTGTTGTACCGCGCAATCGGCTTAAGGCCAGGTTCTGGCTTTTCGCTTAGGGGCCAACAATCGCTTGAGGTGAGCTTTGCCCCCTAAATTGGATCCCGACACTTCCCCAGGCGTTAAGCTTTTGCGGTTTTTCCGTCGTCTTATGTTGGACGGGCGTCGTCATTACCAGGTCGATTTGGCCCGGGAGTTGTCTTGTTCGCCGCAAACTGTCATTAGAATGGTTGATGACATCCAAGCCGTTATCGGGGGCAGTTTGGACATGGGTTTGGACAATCGGCGTCGTTGGTATCAGATTAAGACCCCAAACCGCTGTCGGTTGGGCCTGGAGTTTGAGGAACTGCGCTACATAAGCGTTTGTCGGGATCTGGCCCAACCGATGTTGCCGGAGCGGGTCAAATCGCGGGTTGACCAGACCATTTTAAGTTTGGCCATGTTCATGGCCGATCGGGATTTGGCCAAAAGGGAAAAGTCGCCCGAGCCGCGATTCAGTTTTTTTAGCCAAGGCCACCTGGACTACTCGAGCCATTACGACCACATTGAGAAACTCCTCAAAGCCGCCGAGGCGCGCCAAACTTGCTTGGTGACCTACAAAGCCTCTGAGTTGGAAGCGGAAAGCGAGCGTCTTTTCGCCCCCGGTCAGATGATTTGCCTGGGCAACGCTCTCTACGCCCTTGGGGCGACCGTGACGAACAACTACTCCGAGATCCACAACCTGACCAACATGGCCATTCACCGGATTATTGACGTGGTGGAAACGGGGCGAAGGTTTTTCTTTGAGTTCCCAGAAGTTGAGCTCAAGGCTTTTGGGTTTCCCTGGCCTGAGCCCAAGACTTTTCGGATCCAATTTAATCCAGGCCAATCTTCGGATTACATTCGGGAGAGGATTTGGGCGGACAACCAAAAAATGGAAAACGCGGACGATGGGGGCGTCATTTTAGAGCTAACCACTAGAAGCGAGCCAGAACTCTTAGCCTGGGTCAGAAGTTTTGGGGCCGAGGCTTGTCTTTTGCCGGAAAAGTAAGTTGGGGGGCAACGAGGTTTTTTGACTCCAGCCCGCTAGCTCCCCGGCGCCTATATAGTGAGCCATTTGTCGTGACCTTTGGCGCGACAATTGAGCTGGTTCCTTTGGCTTGGCCCGCTGAAGCGAGCCAAGTATTCTAAGATTTAAAGACCTTTTTATCTTTTCTATCGCCTCAATTAGCGCCGCGATTCTCCCTCAAGGCCGCGGTCGTCCTCAATTCCGCGGTCGTCCTCAATTCCGCGGCCAGGGCCCAAAAATATAAAATCGCCTCCCGCGTAGCCAAACGCCTTAAAATTTAGGAAATTACAGTCTCGTGACCTTATAGCCAGCCTTGGCCATGAGACTAGGTATGCCTTCCGGGCCGACCAAATGAGCCGCGCCCACCAGAGTGAAGAAAGTTTGCCCTTCCCTCCTAAAAAAAGGAATCAGTCTTTGGCATAAAGTATGATTTCTTTTGGTGATTAAGCGATCCAAGAGGCTATTAAGCTCAGGAAATTCATTATAGCTTTCGGTGATGGCTATATAAAACCCCTCCGCGTCGCCTTCTTGCCAAAGTTTGGCGTATCTTTCAATGGGGTGGACGGGCAGAGTCAATTCCAAGACCGTGGCTCTGAGGTAGTGATCTTGCTCTTGATCGGTCATATCGGTAAACAATTTGACCTGCTCTTGCGGGGATTCCAACTCAGCGATGGCGATATTTAAGTTTTTGGCTCGATTGGTAAAATGAGACTCCAAGCCAAACTTCTCGATAAACCCAAGGTTGGCCAAAGCCAAAGACTCGATGGTCATGGCCGCCATCCACGGGCGCATGGAGTTTAAAATAGGCCTAACCCCGGGTAGCTCGGTTCGATTGTAGAGCTCCAAAGTTTGGGGACTTAACTGATCGGTCAGCTTTAAGCCAGGCGGATTAAAGCCCACGTCAAAGATCTTCAAGGCCTCAACGGTGTTTAGGGCCGAGACGTCAAGCTCGAGAATCAACTGGTCGCTATTGTCAAAAGCCTCGTAAATGAGTGGCCTTAAGGGGTAAAATTCGGGCTTGCCCATGTGAAACGAGCCCAAGAGGTAAATCTTTTTGCCTGTATTGTCCTCAACTAACCAGAATAAACCCTGGTTGGCCTCAAGTGGGGCCACGGCTAATAGTCCCAGGACGAATAGGCCTAAGATGGCCGCGCTAAAAAGCCGGAAAAATCTTTGGGTCATGTCATATACCGCGTGTTTAGGCTGGAGCCTAAGTAATATCCTCGCCATATCTTTTGAGGCTAAAATGAGGCCAAAAAGCCTGATCATTATAACCTCTTTTCCGTTTTGGAAAGAAGGGTTTTCCGGAAATTCCTGTGACTAATGGCCAAGATCTAGAAAATCTAACAATTTTTGGGTAGTCGTTGGGCTAGGGTCGCCAAGATCAAAAGGCTGGGGGACATTTTGGCGGGCGGCGCGGGCCAGGTCTCGCGACTTGACAATTATCCTTTACAATCACCTTAAACGCGCTAGATTGATCGGGTCAAAATAAAAAATGAAACGCGTGTTAAGTTATTTATATAGTATTAAAATATACTTATATTAAATATTTATTATGAACTTAAAATGATATAGATTAAAAAATAAAAAGCTAAATCAAGTCGCGCTCGCCCAAGCAATACTAGTCAGGTAGCGATAATCCATTAAAGAAGCGACAAATAGCGGATCAACGCGTAAAAAATGGAGTTCTTATGAGAAAATCATTAATCAACCTTTTCCAAGCCTTAATCGTCTCCTTGACCATGGTGGCCCTCGGCCACAGTCTGGCCTTGGCCACCGAATTGACTCATTGGCCACCTGAGGCCAAGGCCAAGTTGATGAAGATGATCAAAGCCAACGCCAACAAGGGGGCTTACGCTGTCTTTGACATGGATAACACCAGTTACCGTTACGACCTTCAGATGGCTCTTCTGCCCTACTTGGAGATGAAGGGCATCCTTAAGCGCGAAAAGATTGATCCTTCCCTCAAGCTCATCCCTTTCAAAGACGCCAAAGGCTACAAGGAATCCCTCAAGAGTTATTACATTCGCTTGTGCGCGATTAGCGACTTAGTCTGTTACCCTTGGGTCGCTCAGGTTTTCTCAGGCTTCACCTTGGCTGAGCTGAAGGGCTTTGTCGATGAGCTGATGGCTTATGGCCAGCCTGTGCCCATTAAATATTGGAGTGGCCATGAGCTGAAGACCGCCGAGGTCAACCCGCCAAAAATTTTTACGGGCATGACGGAACTCTTCAGCGTTTTAAGGGAAAATGGGATTGAGGTCTATATCGTCTCGGCTTTCTCCGAAGAGATGGTGCGCATGGTGGCTAGCGACCCGAAATATGGCTACAACGTTAAGCCCGAAAATGTCTTTGGCGTTAACATGATGCTGAAGAATCGCCGCACCGGGGAGCTGGCCAATTCGCGATTCCAGATAAAAGCCGGAACCTATAACCAAGCCGCTAACCAAGAATTGCTATTGACGCCTTATATTGTCAATCCCATGACTTGGTTTGAGGGCAAGTATGGCGCTATTGTGGGTTGGATCGATCAGTGGAAGAAGCCCGTCTTGGTGGGCGGCGACAATCCTCTCTCCGACGGGTATATGCTTTTAAATGGCGTGGATGTCAGTAAAGGCGGCGTTAGGGTTTTTATTAACCGAGGAGCCGCCTCAATGGAGACCATGCGTAAGTCTTGGCGAGAATCAGCCGCTAACCAAAAGCGACTTCGCTTACCTGTGACCGCCGATAAAAATTGGATCGTGGTCGAGCCGACCGACATCCAATAAGCTAAGGCGCTAGGCGTTTAAATTGCCGGGTCGCGATTATGGCTGGGATCGGGCGCGTTTAGGCTCGATCCCGGTTGCCGCGCGTTAGAGTTCGGTCGCCAAGTTCAAAATTTCTACTTTCTGATTTAAAGGCCAAATAATTTAGCCTAAATGTTCTTGGTCAAATATTGGTTATGATCGCTGTAACAAACGCCCCGCCTTTTGAGGAATTTAAATGGCCGCCTTGAGCCGACCTTATATCTGGAGCCGAATATATTCCTGGGGAAAATTTACTTGACCAGAGGGAAAACAATTTATAATATCAGGTCTAAAACCAGAGCGAGAGAGGCTAGGCGAGAAGTCATGGGAACATCTTTCAAAAATAAACGCTCAGCTTGTTTTTGCCTAAAGGCGCGTCGCTTGTCCGCTACGGTCACTAAATTTTATGACCAGGAGTTATCGCCTAGCGGGGTCACGATCGGTCAGTTTTCTGTTCTCCTGAACATAGCCAAGGCGGAGAATTGTAGCGTCAGTCAGTTGGCTGACCTAATCGAGTTGGACAAGTCGACCTTGACTAGGAATTTGAAGCCTTTGTTCGCTCAAGGCTTAGTTGAGGACGCCAAGGAGCCAGGTAGCAGAAACTGTCAGTTGCTTTTGACCGTGGACGGGCAAAAGACCTTGGCTCTGGCTAGATTGTTGTGGGCCGAAGCCCAAAAGAAGATCCAGGCTAAACTGGGCAAGTCGGGTCAAGAGGCCTTGGAAATAGTGATAAATGCCTTAAAAGCTGAGTAAATTTTTAAGATTTTTTACATACAATAATAATCGAAAATATATCGTTAGATAAATGATTATGTGGTTCATATTTTATGAAAAAATGTTATAAAATAAATTTATGAATATAAAAATCTATTAATTCAAATGACATAGCCAAATTTCTTCTCTTTAAAGAAACCATCAAAACAATGTGACTTTATCTTCTGGGGCTGGTATTATAATTTTGTTTTTAAACGATAGCGGAGGGCGCCATGGCTACCATAAACATAAAGAAAACCATTGAAATTCCAGATGATCGGCGTTTGAAGCTGGATTTGGAGTTGCCAGATAGTCTTCCGCCCGGGAAAGCTGAGCTCAGTTTGACCGTTACTCCTCTACGGGAAAATAGCGGTCGCGATCCTTTTGAAGGATTCTATGGATGTATTAAAAGCGGCGCTTACGCGGGCGATCCTGTGGAAATTCAGCGAAAATTACGAGATGAATAAAAAATGGATATTTAAAAATTGCTCCTTTCTGAGGATATTTATAAAATTCTCAGAAAAAGTAGGCCACCCCAAAGTCGCCGTTTAGAAGGTTGGCCGCTGGCGATGATTAATAGTGGCCCACTTTTATGAGAATTTAACATTTACCCCATAGAGGGTGGCCCATTTTTCTCTGATAAAAATGGGCCATTTTGGCTCGGGAGCTTTTGTGAAAATCCAGGAGGTAATGGAAGATGAAGAGTAGGAACACCATTGAGGATGAGATAGACGCAATCCGTATTGATCTATATGAAAAAACCAAGCATATGACTCCTAAAGAGTTGAATGATTATATTCATACTCAAAATATTCCAATATATGAACGCTATGGAATTACACCTGTTGCTAGTATTGAAGAATATAGAAGAAAAAATACTAAAAATAATAGTAATAATAATAAATAAATGTATTTTTATGTATTCTCAAAAACAACTTTAACATAAGTTCTTCTGCAGACAACCATGGCGACTTTAGTAACTTTCCTGTTAGTTCCTTGGTATTTTAAATCATATCTTTTGTTTTTTATTTGTTGTAGAGCTATTACAGCTCCTTCTTCCAAAAGCTGGTTGATTTTAACCAGTTCTTCTTCTGTTGGCTTTTGATCTTCTGGGTTTTCAGATGGTAATAATTCCAATTCTTGATCCTTACCATCGGCCTTTTTCGGGAGCTTCATGTGCTTCATCTCTATAACCAGGATATCTCCACCAGGTATATCCAGGACAGCGTCTATGACTCCATCGCCAACTACTTCCTCAACATCAATTGGTTGTCCGATAAGAGCTCCTGTAAAGAAAAAAACAGTATGATAATAACTTTCCAAAGGGACATGTAAATTATAAGGGATGAAACTAAGTAAACTCTCAAAAGATTTTTCAGCCTCATCCTTGTTTTTACTACTCAAGGCCATAAAAAGGCTGTTGGCTAATGTTTTGATTGCTGTGGGCCTGCCTATAGAAAGCTCCAGCTCCATAAGACGAGTGAAAAAAGACATTCTTACTTCTTTATTAGGAAAAGTAAGAGCATATTTCTCAATTTCATCGTTAGGCTCAATTACAACGTGTGATATTGTCAAATAACCAGTTTGAAACATTAACGGAATAGGCTCAAATGTACCAATATCTATATTATTATCAGTATCTTCAAGTTTATTTTCTTTGTTAAATAACGTAAAGAAAATGCGATTATTTCTTACCAAGTTGTATAAAAAAGTTGGAGTAGCTGTCGAATACCAATATTCGCTAAATTTTTTATTTTGTAAAAATTTTAAAATAGAATATGGATTAAATACTCTGGATTCGCCATCCCAACTATACCCATCATACCAAGAAATCAATTTATCAATCAAAACATCAGAAGTGTCCGAATTAGATAAAATATTCTTTCTTTTTAGAACCTTAGTAGCCAAATCAAGGTGATCATAAAAATAATCCTTCAATTCTTGTTTAGTGAATCCACAAATATTATTATAGTCAGGATCAAGAGTTATGTCGTTTAGATTGTTAAGTTTTGAAAAAATAGATGAGTGAGGAAATTTAGAAACACCAGTAATGAAAACATAGCGTAAATTCGATTCAGAGCCTTTCAAAATACCATAAAAATTTTGAAGTTTTTCACATATTTTATTAGCTAATTTATCATTAAAAATATTATTTAATATAGGCGAATCATATTCATCAATAAGAACTACCACTCTTTTACCGAATTTATTGGCCAGATCGATAATTAAAGAATCAAAAATAGCGCCGCAATTATCACCTCTTATAGGTAATTGAGCCTTACTAGCAATATATGAAAGATTGAGAACAAGATTATTCTCAAGTTTTTCAGGACTTTCAGAGTTGACCCTGCTTAGATCCAAATGGATAACTGGATAAGGTTGCCAATCATAATCTGAATTATAAAGCCAAAATCCCTTGAAAAGATCCCTGTCGCCGAGAAAAATATGTTCCATAGTACTTACTAAAAGTGATTTACCAAATCTTCTTGGTCTAGATAAAAACAAAGGAACATCTAAACCAATGAGGTTATAGATATGCTCTGTTTTATCAACATATACATGTCCACCATTGATTATTCGTTCAAAATTTTGTTTTCCAGTTGGTAATTTTTTCATAAACCACGCAATTAAACTACTAAAAAAAACAAATTTCCTGAATGCCAAAAGAATGGGCTCTTCAACTCTAGCCCTTTTGAAGTTCAGTACTTGTCTTCTATAACATCTAATTACCGGAAAATCAAGCCTAGCCATAGCCACAGAGACTTATGCCTTTCGCTTAATTTTTTTATGCCAGTTATTTTTCGGCAAGCGCTAGTATCCTGGATCAGGCATGAATTTTTTTAACTCTTTATTTTTAATTAGACTTAACTTTTGAGGATAAATTATTAATAGTTTTTCCTTGTTTCTTACGGATTGAGTCTTATTGATGGACGAGATACGACCCTCTAGCGCCTCTTTTAAGGCGCTTAAGGAAACTTATTGTTCGCCAGATAAAAACGCCAAACCCCTAGAAGTTTTCCTGTTTGATGGGCTTAATATACGTGGACGCTGGTTGGCGCGGTAGGCAGGTACGTTAACCCCAGCCAAGTGATCATCAGAAAAAGAAAACCCAGAGGGAGGATGATCAAGGCTAGGCTCGAGCGTTTCTGCCGGGGATCGGCGGCTAAATGAAGGCTTATTAGGTAGGCGGCGAGGGTCACTAAAGCCCAAGTTTCTTTGGGGTCCCATGACCAGTAATGACCCCAAGCCTCTTTGGCCCAAAGAGCCCCTGTGATGAGCCCTAACATAATTAGCCCTAAACCAGCCCGGATAGCGTGTTGGATGAGGTTGTCCAGGCCTATCGCGCTAAGATTGTCCCGCGAGCTAGATAACCTCATGACCGCCCCTACCGCCGCCGCCGCTAAAAGAGAGTAAGCCAGCATATACAGGACGACGTGAGGGACGAAATAGAAACTTTGAAGAGCTGGCGGCAAAGTTTTGGAGTGGATTTCTGGGCGAGCCAGGTTAATGATGACAAAGACCGCCGAGACGGTCGCGGAAAAGATCAGCAACCATAGGTAAGACCAGCGTCGGTAAGCCAGAACTCCAGCTAAAGAGAGAAGAAAAGCGTACCACAGGCGGGTTTCGCCCATGGTCTTTAAAGGCGGCCTTTCCAAGTAGATCCACAGCCCCCCGATAAAGACCGCCGTAACCACGGTTCCGAAAAAGATGAGACCAACGCCTAACTTCCGCCGACCAAAGGCGACCACCAATACGCCCAAAAACCACAAAACAATGGAGATAGGCCCTAACCAGTTATGCCATTGCCAGCTCATGAGCTTTTCCCTTTAGCGTTCCTAAGGATGAGGCCCAGACACCCCAAACTCCACAGAATAAAACCGACATAAGCTAAATCCAGCCAAGGATCGCGCGACAGCTCAAATCCAGACCAACTTGAGGCTGGCCCAGCCGCGGTATCGTAGTCATACTGGTAGATAAGCCAGGAACCGGCTCTTAAGGGATGATTGACCAAAATGGTGGACTCAATTTCCTGGCCCTGTTTGGTATAAACCTTAACCTTAGAGACAAACAAGCGCGGCTCAGGCCTAACCATGGCTAGGAGCTTGTCGCTCTTCCCTAGACGCAAGGGATTGGGCGGAAAAGTAGAGTTGCCAGGAGTTAACCAGCCCTCAAATGACTCGCCACTAAGAGAATGTTTCGCCCGCACCAGGGCCGCCTGAACCGAGCCTTGATAGATAGCCCTTATAAATTGTCCCTCGCCCATGGGCGCGGCTTTGTTAAAAAATTGGAGAACTTCCACGAAGTAGTCCCCAATACGACCGGCGCCCAGAGAAGAGCCCAAAGGGGAAATGGTCAGGGCCGGATCTATCGAAAGCGCCATAGATCCTCGCTCCGTAGGCGAAATTTGGCCAGAGTGAGCGTCAACCAGAGCGAACCGAGCCGGATACTCTTCTAAAATAAAGTCATCCAAGCGGATGGCTAGATCCAGCTCTTTGACGCCACTAGCGGTCATGGCTCGCCACTCTACGCCGCCTTCCCTAACCCGCATAACGCCGCGCTCTCTATCGCCAGCTCCTAGGCCCGCCGCGATCAGAAGTAGCCACAATCCAAGATGATTCAGAAAAGCCGCCCATTTTTTTCTTGGCCAGCGAAAGACCAGGGCCCCCAAAGCCACTAGCGTTAAGAGATAAAGAAAGGAAAACGGCCAGGAGGAGGTGACTTGAAAAAGGCCCAGACGACCCAAAAGGTTTTCTGGAGGCGCGGTTTCTAGAGCTAACTGCGGAACTAAGCCCATGACTAAAGCCAAAAGGCCAATGGCCGCCATGAGGGCGACCGCCAAAGGAAGGGAATAAAAAAAACTTAAAAAACGGCGCCAGCGCGAAAGCTTGGTCGCCGCGGCCAAAATAACCACAGCCGCCAAAATATATAAATTAGTTGGCCATGAAGGCAAATCCCCTGGCCTTGGCCCGATCAAAAGCTGGGCCACCAGGCCACCAACCGCCACCGAGAGGACAATGACCAAGCTTTCTCGGTAACCCCAAGGGAACGACCACACGGGCCTAGCTTTTGAGCTCATAAAAAAATCCTAAGGGCCTAAATCGGGTTCTAGGCCCTTAGGAAATTCTGATAAAAAAGCCTGAGCCATAGCGCCCGAGCTATAATAACGCTCGAACAAGGGAGATACTTATATCCGGCCTTCTTTTTGAGCCTCGGCCAACCAGTTCGGAACCACTTCCGCTAAAAAACTCTTTTTCTGAGCCATTAAGGTAGGCATATCCAGGCCAATGTAAGCTTGAGCTTTTTCCAGAGTCGAGACATCCGGGAGCTCTGGAGTGGTCTTGTTATGGGCGTGGAAGATGTCTTTTAAGAGCAATTGAGCGGTTAAGGCTTTATCCAGCCCGTGAGCCAAAATTCTTTGGGTTTCCACCGGAGCGTGGAAGCTAGCTCCATGGGAAGCGACCCCATAGTCCCAGCGCCACTGAGCCTGACGCAAGAGTTTGCGAGTTTCGGCGAGTTCCTCGTCCGTGGCTCCAGCCTCAAGGGCCAGTTTAGTTAAGATATGGGCTTTAGCCAGTTCTGGCTCTAAGCGGTTACGAATCTCCAAGACGCGATCTTGATTTTCCGTGACCAGACGAATTAACTCTTTTTCCGTGTCGCGGTGGCAAACCTGGCACGAGGAGGCGACGTTTCTTAAAGGGCTGACTAGATGGTGATCCGAGTACTTAACCCCGCCCTCAGCGATGTAGGGCATATGGCAATCGGCGCAAGAAAGGCCTTTTTGGCCATGGGGCCCTAACATGAAGAGCTCGTAATCAGGATGCTGAGCTTTAAGCATGGGAGTTTTGCTTAAGGCGTGAGTCCAGTCGACGTAGCTGATCTCGTCATAATAGGCTTCCATGTCTTCCATGGTAAAACCTTTGTCCC
>JAISWW010000072.1 GCA_031270705.1 Deltaproteobacteria bacterium | reverse complement strand
GAGGGCTTTTGAGCGTTTTTTTAGTTGGCTCAATTTATGTTATGATGACCCATGATTTTTCGCGCGTTCCTCCCCCTGCCTAGGTCATGATGGATAAAAGACCTTAGGTTTAGCGGGGTTTTTCGATTGATCGTTGGAGAGGCGATCGTTTTGGCGAGCGTGTATTAAGGCCAGGAGAGCGATCATGCCCACAATCCGAGGCAAGAGGGCTTATTTCTTGATCGTGGCGGCGGCTATCGTGGCGGCTGTGGCGGGATATTTTTGCTTTGGCTCCGACCCGGAAGAAGATGTCGTCGATAAGCGACGAGCCAGAAGAGCCGCGAGCGAGATGGACGAGTCTTTGGCCCCCAGAGCTTCTCAGTCTCGAGGCCAGAGAACGCCAGGCGGATCCTCTTGGCCAAAACCCTCCAATATCAAAGAGGATTTCCACATTGGGGTGGTGACTGGCTCCGGGGTCTTTAATCCGGAAGAGTTGGCCCCAGTCCGGGCTTTAGAAAATCTTTACGGCCAAGCCGACCAAGGCGGGCGCATCCGGCATGTGGCTTTGCCGGAAAACTTTTTAGTGGATTTAGAGACGGGCGTGGATCGCATTGAGGAACTGGCCGCCGATCCCTTGATGCGAGCCATTGTGGTCAACGAGGCCATCCCGGGCACCGCCGAGGCTTTTCGGAAGATTAGGGAGAAAAGGCCCGAGATCTTTTTGTTGGCCGCCGAAAGCCACGAGGATCTCGCCCTCATCGCTGGGGTGGCTGACGTGGTGGTGGACGCCAATTTTTTGGCCAGGGGTTACCTCATCGCTAGGTCGGCCAAAGAACTGGGGGCCAAAACCCTAGTTCACATCTCTTTTCCCCGGCACATGTTAAGCGAGCCCATTACCCGCCGCAAAGCCCTTTTGCGGCGGGCTTGCCAGGAACTGGGCCTAACTTTTGTGGACGAGTCGGCCCCCGATCCTTTGAGCGAAGTGGGTTTAAAAGGCGCCCAGGACTATATTTTAGAGGCCGTGCCCAAGTGGCTCGAGAAATATGGCCCCCAGACGGCTTTTTTTAGCACCAATAACGCCCACGCCGCGCCTTTGATCCGGCAGGTTGTCAAAACCGGCGGCTATTTCATCGAAGGCGACATTCCTTCGCCTTTATTGGGTTTTCCCGAAGCCCTAAACTTGGACATCCTCAGCCTAGGGCGCGATTGGCTAGCCATTACTAGCCTCATTGAAAAGGCCTTAATCCATGAAAAGGCTCTGGGCCGGCTGGCTTCTTGGCCCACCTCGACCCCTTATGTCCACACGGCGGCTTTGGTGGAGTTCGCCAAAGCCCTGGCTTTGGGCGAGGCGAAAAAAGACGATTTTAGAACCTTGATCGGCTTTTACGAAAAATACTCCCAAGGCTCCCGTTGGCGGGGCGATTGGGGCGTGGAGTCCCAAGGCCAAATTTTAAATAATGTTTTGTTGGTTTTTCAGGACACCTATGTTTATGGCCTTGGGCCTTTGGGCAACTTGGAATTGGAGACGCCGGCCCCCTACTCCTCTATGGCTAAGGATCATTCTTACACCACGGTCTCGCCTTACCAAATTGGGGTGGTCACGGGCACGGCCGAGCAAGGCGGGGAAGATCTCTTAGGGGCTTTGGAGATGGAAAAGCGTTATGGCCAAGCCGAAAAAGGCGGGATGATTAAGCGCTTAACCTATGGCGACGATTATCTAGAAAACCCCGATTCAACGGCCGCGCTCATCGCCTCTTTGGCCGAGGAACCCTTAATAAAGGTGGTCGTGGTCAATCAAGCCATAGAGGGGACGGCGGAAGGCTTTCGGCGGATTAAGGCCAAGCGGCCCGACATCTTCTGTTTGGCCGCCGAGCCCTTTGAGGAGGCGGACGTCATTACGGCCACGGCCGATTTGGCCATAGCCACGGATTTTATCTCCCGCGGCTATTTGATTCCCTATTCGGCCAAAACTCTGGGGGCCGAGACTTTGGTTCATCTGTCATTTCCCAGGCATATGGAGATAGAGGGGGTCAAGCGGCGGAGCGATATTATGGCTCAAGCCTCCAAGGATTTGGGGATAAATTATGTCTTGGACGAGGTTTTGGATCCCGTGGGCCCCCAAGGATCCCAAGAGGCCATTAAATCCGTGAGCCGCGTGGTGGGGGAGCTTTTGGCCAAACATGGGCCGAAGACCGCTTTTTTCTGCACCAATGACCTGTTGACCACGCCCTTGATCAAAGAAGTGGCCGAAAAAGGCGGGTTCTTTGTGGAGGCCGATATCCCTTCCCCATTATTGGGTTATCCCCAGGCCTTTAGTCTGGATATTGAGCCCTTTTTAGGGCAATGGAATCTGGTTTTAAAGAAAGTGGAAGAGGCGGTGGTGGCCGCCGGAGCCGGGGGGCGCTTAGGGGCTTGGTCATATCCCTTAGGCTTTAGCCAGACCGCCGGCTTAGTGGAGTTTGGGCGACTTTTGGCCGAGAACCGGGCCCTGATCAGCGATACCCCAGTCTTTTTGGAGACCTTGGATAACCTCTCCCCGGGCTCGAACTGGAATGGCAGCTATTTAAACGATCCCAAAAGCGGCAAACCCTGGCGCAACTTCTTTTTGGTTTATCAAGACACCTACGTTTTTGGGCGAGGCTATATTGAAACCACGAAGATTGACGTGCCCATAAAATATTACGAGTAAATCTATTTTTACTAGTTATTTGCCTGACCTATTGTCTATTTCTTATTTGATTTTTAGCTAAACTATTAGCGGCCTTGACCTTGTTTGAATAAAATTACCTATAGCTCAACGCTTGGAAGTTAGGGAAAATTACTCTCTAAAGCCTTGAGCTTAAAGGCCTGGCATGCGAACTGGCTCCATCGGCCCTTTTAAATTAACTCTTTTCATCTTAGTCGCGTTCGGGGCCTTGGCTCTGGCCGGCTATTGGTATGTCTCTGGCGCCCTCAATCGTCAGCTGGATTACCGCTCCCAGACCGAGATCGCTCTCTACCAAAACGCCCTCAACTTTGTCTTCCAAGCCCAGGAATCCGCCTTAAGGCAAGCGGCCATGGCCGTAGCCTTTTCCTTTGAGCGAGCCGATAAATCCTCATCGGATCGGGCCGCCAACAGAAGCCAAGCTAATCGCCAAGTTCAGATTTTTCGCTCCCTAGCCAGCTCTTTTCGGGCTCAACCAGGTATAGGCGATCTCTTTAAATCCGTTTATGGCTATCTGGACGGCAATTTTGTGGACGAAAAAGGCGTTATTTTCGGCTCTTTCTTTAACCCCAAAACCGCGCTCTGGCTGAGAGGGGCATTTTTGACCAACGGGGTTTTCCACGCTGAGCCCTATATTGACCAAAAATCAGGCCAAGCGGTGGTGGCCGTTTCCACCGTGGTTTATGACCAAAAAGGCCAAAGTCGCGGGGTGGTGGCTTTGGATCTGTCTTTAGACCAGATTTTGGAGACCGTCGCGGACTATGATCTGGGCCCCGAGCGTTATGGCCTTTTGGCCGATAGCTCTTTTACGGTTCTTTGGTCGCCCAATCCCCAAGATATCGGCCAAAAGCTCGATAGCTTGCCGGGTCTAGCCAATATTCCGGATCTTCTCAATCGAAAAGGCCAGGCTAGATCGGCGGAGAGCCTGGCCGCCCAATCTCAAGGCCGGGCCGTTTTTCGGCGCTTGGACAATGGCTGGATCATGGGCGTGGTCACGGGGGAGGCTTTTTATAAAAACGAGGCTTTAAAGACTTTACTGGCTCTTTTGGCGGTCAGTTTGGGGGCGGGGGCGCTAGTCGCTCTCATTTTATTGAGGATGAGCTTCGCGGGCTCCAAAGTCTCGGATCAGAGCCAAGCCCAAAGCCAGCGTTTGGAGCGCCTAGGCCGCGAGATCCGAGGGCCCCTCTCGGCTATGCTGGGTTTTGGCGAATTGGCCCAAAGGGAATACGCCCAAGCCTTAGGCTTAAGCTATTTGACCGAGATCCGCTGGGTGGGCGAGCGACTCTTGGGCTTTTGCGGGGATATTTGGGAGAGCGATCTGGATACGCGCCAAAGGGCTCTCGGGGTCACGGCTTACCAGATCCATGGGCTTTTAACGGATATTTTCGTCAAATTGGGCTTGGAGCTGAAAGACTCTCCTATCCAATTGGTGACCGATATTGATAGGACTCTGCCGCGCGGCCTCATCGGCGACGAGCGGGCCGTAAGGTGGATCATTTGGCTCTTGATATATCAGGCCGTCCAAAGAACTAGCCAAGGGTTTGTTAAGGTCTCGGCTCAGTGGCGGGAAGCCGGTTCAGGGGCGCGGTTATTTTTTAGTGTGGAAAGCTCAGGGGCCGAGCTTACCGCGGAAGAGCTAGCCAACCTTTTTGTGGATTTTGAGCGCTTGGCTGGCTTAAATATTGTCGCTAAATCGGGTTTAGAGCTTTCGGTGGCCAAGGGTTTATGTCAAATGCTGGATGGGGATATCGCCGTGGAAAGCGAGCCCGGCCAATCCTTAAAGCTGACGGCTTTTTTTACCCAAAGAATAAGCGAGCCTGAGCCTTTGGGCAATCTCGTGGACTTCTCGGCGGTTAAAGCTTTGCCCAAACCCTTTAGCTTGCCTGGTTTTCCGATTTTAGCCGTGGATGACATTAGATCGAATCTCGCCATATTTAAGAATTTACTAGAGCCCTATAAACCCCGCTTAAATCTAGCCTCCAACGGTTTAGAGGCTTTGGAGCTAGCCCGCAACATTAAGTTTGAGCTTTTGTTTATAGATCACATGATGCCCGAGCCCGATGGGGTAGCCACCTTAAGAGCCATTAGAGCGGTCAATGAGCATTATCGCAATGTCCCGGCCATCGTTTTTATGGCTGGCTCCGAGCCGCAAATCGGGGAAAAACTCTTAAGCCATGGCTTTGACGACTACATAACCAAACCCTTGGACGCCGAAAAACTGGCTATCATCCTGGATCGCTGGGCCCCTTTAAACGTCAGGCGCCCGGGCCAAGAACCGCGCCCAACCGCGGAAAAGCCCCAAGAGGCCAAATCCCTCATCGACCAATTGGTTTACCCGGGCTTGGACGTCAAAGCCGGGCTAGAGCGTTGTGGTCGCGACGAAGACAGGTTTTTAAAGATATTGGCCGTCTTTGCCCAAGACGCTGAGCAATTGAAGGAGGCTTTAACGGA
>JAISWW010000057.1 GCA_031270705.1 Deltaproteobacteria bacterium | reverse complement strand
ACGAGGCGTTCCTCGTAAGCCCTTGATTTTTGGTAGCGGGGTCAGGATTCGAACCTGAGACCTTCGGGTTATGAGCCCGACGAGCTACCAGACTGCTCCACCCCGCAATAAATTTTTCGAGCGCCTATCGGATTTCCATAGAAGTCCGAGCTGGCAGAAAAGTGTTATAAGCCTTTTGGCCAAAGTTGTCAAGAAATTGACGCGCGAGATCTTTGGATTTGGCTACGCTCAAAAAAATTACCGCCTCAATTCCGACTAAAATCAAGGTCTAGGTCGATACCTAAAAAATAAATAGATATAAAAATAATTTTTAATAGTATTTTTTATTAAATATCAAAAATAACTAACTGTTGCCGCTTACGCCACATAATAACCAAAAAATTTCGGGCTAAGAAGGCCTAAATTTTCCGCGCCTGTTAGGCGCAAATTCCCCAGCTAAATACAAGTTGAGGCTAAATTATCTGGAGACCGGTAAAAGACTTCGTTATTTGACGATAGCCGTTTATTCTGGTCGCTTTTTTTGGTCGCTGGGCGGGTTCTCAGTTTTTTGGTTGCCCTCCAGGCCAATCTCCAAAGAATCATAAGCCACCCGACCCCAATGGTGGAGGCGGCCTGGCGAGATAACCAAGGGGATGGGGTTGTGGCCTAAACCATCGATAAATGGCCGCCAAGCGTCAATGACTAGCTCAGAGCAATAATAGGAGTCGGGAATGGATAACCCGATTAAGCCCAAAAAATCGTAAGGCCGACCCACCCGAGCTCGAGCCCTGGCGACGGCCTTGACTCGTCTTTCCGGGGTAGCCCAAATTGGTTTGACGACCCAAACTCTCGAGGCTTTGCCTAAAAACTTGGCGAAAGGGGTACGGTGAACCCCAGAGCCGTCAGACTCAATGACCTCGTCGCGTTCCTGATCATAAATGGCCGCGTGGGAAAAGGGCATATTGGTCATGGTGGCGATAAAATTGTCCGCCCCTGTTAAGCCTCTAATGACCAAAAAATCGCCAGTCTCCAAAACCTTTTTGATGGGCGTAAGGTTCAGCTCCAAGGGCTGGGGTATCTCAACGATAGGTTTGACCGCGCAAGCCGAGCTGACGGCCAGTAAAATGATTAAAGCCCAAACTCTAAAGTTAAAGATAGATAAAAAAGTTTTTAGGCGCATGAGATAGCCTTTTTAAAGATTTTTAGCTCTTTGAAGAATAGTTTTAAGGCGATGGGCGAAGGTGTGCTCGGCCAAGACTCGGGCTCTAGCCATTTGAGCCATTTCTTGACGTTTTTTAGGGCGAGTTAGATAATACTCGATTTTTTCCGGCAATTCTTGGGGATTATTGACGATAGCCACTTCTTCGGTCGTAAAAAGTTCCCCCAATAAAGGCCTGGGATCCACCAGTTGGAAAGCCTGGCTCGCGGCGATCTCAAAAGTTCTGGGGTTCACGAAAGCCGCTTGAGGGTTAAAGCCCGCGTCATTGGCCGAGTGGATATTTAAGTTGATTCGCGAGCCCGCGTAAATAAGCGAGGTTTCCGCGCGGCTAACCCGCCGGCCGCGCTCAAAAAGTCGAGCGATTATGGCCTCGTCCGCTCCCTCCCAGCCTGAGCCAAATATCTTAAAATCTGAGGGCTCATGGTCGGAATTAGGCCAATAATTGGTTAGAAGTTCCGAAAATATACGCCTTCGGTTAGGATAACCCGCGCCCATAAAGGAAACTTGAGCTTGATATTCTTGGGGAACCGTCGCTCGGGGGCGAAAAAAATTTGGATCCGCGGCTAGAGGCAGATAAAAGGCTCTTTTTAAACCCCAAGACAATATTTTCTCTTGGATATCCGCCCCTTGAATATGGAAAAAAAGGTCATACAAGGGAGCCACGGAGTCCACATAATGGAAAAGACGCCAATCTTCCACAAACCAAAAAGCCCAAAGACAATTAAATTCTTTTTTTAAAGAGCTTAAAGACTCGAGACCCAAGGGAGCTTGAGCCAAAGCCAAAACCAGATCCGGCTCAAAGGCCTCTAAAACGAAACGAATTTCCTGGGCGGCTTGGGCCATGAGACGAGAGAAATCCGCGTTGGAGCTCAATTTATAATTTTGGGTTAAGGATTGGGCTAAAGTTAGGATTTCTGGGCTCCAAGCCATCAGGCGCGTAGGCAGACTGAGGGAGAGGCTCGCTTCTTTTAAGGAAGGGCCAATAGTCACTGAGCCCCCAGAAAAAGGGCCAATAATCAGGATTTTGGGCTCACATTGAGGGGAGAGGCTTTTTTGGTCGCGCTGGCTTAAAAAATCTTCCAAACGAGCCAATTGAGGTTTTAAAGCCCGGCCAGAAGGGGGATGGACTATTAATTGGGCGGAATCAGGCTCAGAATTATCGCTTAGGTCAGACATTAGCCGAAAAATGAGTTGGCCCTTTAAAATAGGCTGGCTAAAATCCATGACCGTCAAAGCTCGCCACAGAACTTCTAGCCTAGGCTCCAAAACCCAAACTTTGGCTCTTTGGCTTAAAAGTTGATTTAAAAGGATCGGGCTCCCTAGGCCAAAGAGCCAGCATTGAGACGAGCTAGCTAGGGGCGAGGAGTATTTGGCCACAAAATCTCTAGCGGCTTTAATGGGGGAGCGCCGCGAGTCTTGGGATTGACCGTTAACGCTTAAGATGGTTCCGCCATCGTCAGCCGTCAGAGCCTCGACCGCGTCAGGCTCAGATCTTTTTTGGAGCCAGGCGTAAATTGGAGGGCTGGTTTTTAAGAGAGCGTCTAAATTTTTATCTATGATTTCAAGGGGTTTGGCCATTTAACGCCTGAAAAATGGCCGCCATGTCCAAATGTTTTTCGAGGGTGTCGGCCAAAAGATTGATGCCTTCTTCCCTTAAGGCCCAATAATCCAAGGCTTGCGGCTCAGCTAGGCCCGCCCATTTTAATAAGGCTTGGGAGCCTTGAGTATTTTCAAAGATACCGTGGAGATAACAGCCAGCCACTTGATTGTCTGGGCTGATGGCTCCATCGGTCGTCCCCGACAAGCGAGCCAGGAGCGGTCTTTCGAGAGCTGGCCCCGTAGTCACCCCCGCGTGGATCTCATAACCTTCGACTATGGGCTTTTCATCCAATAATAACTGAGCTTTAACATTTAAAAGGGTCTTTTCGGGCTCTAAAATAGTTTCTAGATCTAAAAAGCCTAAACCCTTGGTTTCGCCTGGTTGGGACTCAAGGCCCAAAGGATCGCGCACCACTTGCCCTAACATCTGATAGCCGCCGCAGAGGCCGAGGATTTTGCCGCCATAACGGAGATGCCTTTTTAAGATTTGGTCCCAGCCGTTGTTGAGCAAAAAAGTCAGATCCGCCCGGACGCTTTTGGAGCCCGCCAAGATAATCAAATCCGCGGGTGGGCATTTTAGGCCTGGCCGGACAAAAGTCACCTCAACTTGGGGATGGAGCCTTAGGGGATCAAAATCAGTATGGTTAGAGACGCGAGGCGTAATGGGGACAACCACGCGAAAGGGCTCGTTTTTGGGGGCTTGGCGACTATCGACGGCGTCTTCGGCCTCCAAATGGAAGCCCAATAAATATGGTAGAACCCCATAAACGGGTTTGCCCGTAAAATCGGCGAGCCACTTTAAGCCCGGCTCGAGGATGGTCGGGTTGCCCCGAAAGCGGTTAATGACAAAACCTTTTATCCTATTTTGCTCGCTAGGGGCCAAAACCATGAGAGTTCCGGCCAAATGGGCGAAAACACCGCCTTTTTCGATATCAGCCACTAAGATTACGGGGCAATCCACCGCCTCAGCGAACCCCATGTTGGCGATATCGCCCTCGCGGAGGTTAATTTCGGCTGGCGAGCCGGCTCCCTCAACTATTATATATGGGAAAGCTTTGGCTAGGCGCTGGTAGGAGTCTAAGACGGCTTTCATGGCCGTGGGCTTATAGGCGTGGTAAGTCAACGCCTCCATTTCGGTTAAGGCGCGCCCTTGAATTATGACTTGGGAACCGGTCTCGGAGTTGGGTTTCAACAAGACCGGGTTCATGTCGCTGATCGGCTCCACGCCCGCGGCTTGGGCCTGAACCGCCTGGGCTCGCCCAATTTCGCCTCCATCGACGGTGACGGCGCTATTTAAAGCCATGTTCTGCGGTTTAAAAGGGGCGACCGAAAAACCTTGGCGCTTTAACCAGCGACACAGGCCCGTGGCCAAGACGCTTTTGCCCGCGTCTGAGGTGGCTCCTTGGATCATCAAGGTCGGCATAAAACCTCAACGTTTTAGTCGGTTTTGGGCTTTTCGTCCTCAGCGGGCGTTTTTTTATCGTCTTCTTTGACGGCGCTTCGGAAATTGGCTAGGCCTTTGCCGAGGAAGCGCCCCAAGTCCGGCAAGCGGCGACCTCCAAAAATTATGGCGATCAGGATAAAAATTATAAAAATTTCCCAGGCTCCCAAGCGTCCCATAGTCAAAATCCTTTATATTTTGGTAAAGAAGAGGTTGGCCAGTTAAGTCCGGCTCAATTATAACAGAATTTGAAGGCCAAAGATTTTAGGGCGATTTAGAGAGGCGTAGAAGAAAAACCGGAGCCCCAAAGGGCTCCGGTTTAAAGGGCGTGGCGTGGTTGACGGCGATGGCCTAAGACCATAATTTACAGCTAAGACCGCGAAATGATCCGCGTTTAGTCTTCCAAGATATCGTCGTCGATGATTTCGATAATGTCTTCCGCCTCATCGTGGGGCGAAGGCTCGTAGTCCTTAACGTTGGCGTGGGTGATCAGCCCCTCGGCGATCTCTCTCAAAGACAGAACCACTTCTTTATTGTTACGGTGAGATAAGGGCCTAGACCCTTTTTTTAGCTGTCTGGCTCTTTCCGAGGCCAAGTGAACCAGGACAAACCGGTTTTCCACCATTTGGAGGCAATCTTCCACAGTGACTCTCGCCATTACTACTCCAACATTAATTCCGCTTCCCGTTAGCGGGTAAAAGGTCCAACAAAAGATTAGGGGTGAAAAGCTTAAGGGTCAAAAACTTAGTCGTTGATCAGATCCTTTAAAGCCTTGGCGGCTTTAAACTTGACGTTTTTAGTCTCCGGGATAACGATGGGCTCTTTGGTCCGCGGGTTAACGCCAGGCCGGGAAGAGCGAGTGACAACGGAGAAGACGCCCAGGCTAGCGATGGTTTGCGTGCCAGTGGCTTGAAGCTCGGCCCCTAAAATGTCAATCAGGCTATTGAGAGCCTTGGTGGCTTGAGTTTGAGTCAGCTCGGCTTTCTCGGCAATTTTAGCCACCAATTCAGCTTTGGTCATGAAAAAATCCTTCCTTAAATCCAGTATGTTGTCAGTCCCTAGAGCTAGCCGACCAAAATGGGCGCCCAGTTGGGGAGATTAAAGGGCGGTAAGTTAAAGTAACGCCAAAAAAATGATAACAAAGCCACAAAAATCAAAAATGGTATTGGTTAATCCACCCAGACTTTAAAAATCACAAGTCTATCAAAAAGAGACGAAAAAATAAAGACCAAAAGAGGGAATCCAGAAAAATAATTTTCACCCAAGATTCCCGGGGGGTCTGGTTTTTGGCCAGCCCTATTAGCCTGTTTCCTAAGCCTTCCTATCATGCCTTTTTCCCAGGCCGCGGTCAAGGCCAAAAGAGCGAAATTTAGCCCAAAAAACCGGAAGAGTTTCCGCTGGGCCAAATTAATAGGCCCAGCTCCTCTCTTAAATAGGCCACCCGCGCGATACTTTATCAAAATTTTGACGGATCTGTTAATATGGTGGCCAATGGCCTCCAAGCCTTTTATTTTTTGACGAGGTTTTTTTCTTTACATGGTCGCTTATCGCAATGAGCTGGAGATCGCCGACGAGTTGCCGGTCTTAGCTGTCCGGGACGTGGTTATTTTCACGGACATGATTTTGCCTTTATTTATTGGCCGAGATGTTTCCATGGAAGCCGTGGAAGCGGCTCTGGCTGGCTCGCGGCATTTGTTTATCACCGCTCAGAAGAATCAACGCGAAGATAACCCCGCCCCAGATGATCTCTATCAAGTCGGGAGCGTGGCTCAGATTCTCAGGCAAGCTCGCTTAAATGACGGTCGGCTGAAAATCTTGGTTCAAGGCCTAGCCAAAGCCCGGATCGCCAAAGTTATCGCCTTAACGCCCTATCTGCGCGTGGGCTTGGAAATAATCGAAGAGCCGCCCAGTCCCATAGAGACCGTGGAGTTAGAGGCCTTAAAGCGCAATATTCGGGAAAAAAGCCAAAAAATTATGACCTTAAGGGAGGTTATTTCCGAAGAGGCGATTAGTTTATTGGAGGGTTTAGACGATCCTGGCCGCTTAGCCGATCTAGTTATCTCCAATCTTCAAGTCAAGGTGGCCGACGCCCAAAAGGTTTTGGAGACCTTTGATCCTTTGGCCCGTCTGACCATGGTGAACGGCATTTTGACCCAAGAGGTCAATGTGGCCATGATGCAGGCCAAGCTCGATTCCGAGACCCGCGATGAGTTGGAGCGCTCGCAAAAGGAATATTTCCTGCGGGAGCAGTTGCGGGCCATTAAAAAAGAGTTGGGCGATGATTTGGGGCGCGAGGATGAGACGCTGGAGTACCGGACGCGGATCAAAAACGCCCATTTGCCCAAAAAAGTGGCTCCCGAAGTGGATAGACAGCTATCTCGCCTAGAGATGATGCACCCCGACTCGGCTGAGGCGGCCATTATTCGCTCTTATTTGGATTGGATATTGGATCTGCCCTGGACGGTGACCACGCGCGACAAACTAGATCTCCTCGAGGCCAAAAGAGTTTTGGACTCAGATCATTATAATCTGAGTAAGGTTAAGGATCGGATCTTAGAGTATTTGGCCGTCATGAAGCTCAATCGCCGGCAAAAAGGCCCAATTATTTGTTTTGTGGGACCTCCAGGCGTGGGCAAAACTAGCTTGGGCCAATCCATCGCTAGAGCCATGGGCCGCAAGTTTGTGCGGTTTTCTTTGGGCGGCCTCAAAGACGAGGCGGAGATTAGGGGGCATCGGCGCACCTACGTGGGAGCTTTGCCAGGCCGGATTATCCAAGGCTTAAAAACGGCCGGGGCCAATAACCCGGTTTTTATGCTGGACGAGGTCGATAAAATTGGCTCGGATTTCCGAGGCGATCCGGCCTCGGCTTTATTGGAGGTTTTGGATCCCGAGCAGAACGCCAATTTCTCCGATCATTATTTAAATCTGCCGTTTGATCTGTCCAATGTCATGTTTATCACGACGGCCAACTTTTTGGACACCATTCCCCAGGCCCTCGAAGACCGGATGGAAGTCATCTATCTCTCTGGCTACACCAATGAGGAAAAGGTGGCCATCGCCAAAAAACACCTCTTGCCCCGCTTAATTCGCGACCATGGCTTGAGTCCGGATCATTTGAGTCTCCCCGATTCCACTATTAATCAAATAATCTCTGGCTACACTCAGGAAGCGGGTTTAAGGGGCTTGGATCGCAAATTAGCCGCCATTTGTCGCAAAGTGGCTCGCCAGATCGCCGAAGGTCGCGGGCGAGTTTACCGGGTGACCAAACCCCAGCTCTTAAAATTTTTAGGCCCCCCAGAGATTTTGCCGGAGCCAGAAAGACAAGAGGGACAAACGGGAGTGGCCACAGGCCTCGCTTGGACCGAAAGCGGCGGCGAGATCATGTATATAGAGGTTAAGACTATGCCCGGCAAAGGCAATCTCTCTTTGACTGGGCAACTGGGCGAAGTGATGAGAGAGAGCGCCCAGACGGTCTTGGCTTATATTCGGGCCAGGGCTGTGGACTTTGGTTTGCCCAAGGACTTTTTCGATAACATTGACATTCACGTCCATGTGCCGGCTGGAGCCGTGCCCAAAGAAGTTCCCTCGGCGGGAACGGCTTTAATGATCGCCTTTGTCTCGGCTCTCTTAAATCGGCCGGCCCCAAAAAACCTGGCCATGACCGGGGAGATCACCTTAAGGGGTCAAGTCATGGCCATTGGCGGCCTCAAAGAAAAAGCCCTCGCCGCTTTACGGGCCGATATTAAGCGCGTGGTCATTCCTCGCCAAAACAATAAAGATCTTGAAGATTTGCCGCCTATTGTCAAAAAGAAGGTGGAATTTATCCAAGTCGATAACATTCATGAGCTTTTGGCGGTGGTTTTCCCGGATAACCATTTTCAGCCCAGCCTCTCCCTCATAAAACCCAAAAGAATCCCGCGCCGGCCTCGGCCTCGAGCGAGGCGGCGACCGCAAGCCACGCTTTAATGACTAGAAATCTAGCTCGAAGCTGTAGTTTGTGTGGCCACAACTGCTTAGTTGACCGCTTTGGCGGTCAGCTCGGGCGGTGTCAGGCCGGCCAAAAAATCGGTCTTTCCCAAACAGCGGTACACCATGGCGAGGAACCGCCTTTGTCTGGCCCCTGGCCAGGCGGCTCCGGGACGATCTTTTTTACGCGCTGTAACCTCGCTTGCGCTTTTTGCCAGAACTGGCAGATCTCGCAGACCCCTGGCGTGGGAGTGGACATAACTATAGACGATTTAGTTGATGTTATGTTCCAACTGGCCGAAAATGACATCTATAACATTAATTTAGTCTCGCCCACGCCTTATGTCTTGGAAATCGCCCAGGCTCTGGAGAGAGCCAAAATCAAAGGCCTTAATCTGCCCATTGTCTACAATACTGGCGGTTATGACTCTCTGAGAGCTTTGGCCATCATGGAAGGGCTGGTGGATATCTATCTGCCTGACATTAAGATTGGCCAAGATCCCAGCCTAGGGCCGGGGGATCCGGATTCCTTGGCCATGCGTCTTTATGGGGCGAGCGATTACGCTACGGTCAACCAAAAAGCCGTCAAAGAGATGCTCCGGCAGACTGGGCCTTTGGTCTTAGACTCGAAGGGCCTAGCCACTCGCGGGCTCTTAGTCCGGCATTTGGTCTTGCCAGATGATCTGGCCAGAACCTCTAAGGTTCTGCCCTGGGTGGCCGAAAATCTTGGCCAAGACACTTTTTTAAGCTTAATGGCTCAGTATCACCCTAATCATCGCTTAAGATTCGATGATTTAAACGAATTTAGACAATTTCCGGGTTTGAATCGGCCTTTAAGCGAGCGCGAGTATGAAAAGTCAGTTAACCAAGCTTGGGAACTGGGCTTATCGAACACCTTCGTGCAAGATCTATCTTCAGCCAATAACTATACCCCTAACTTTGATAAACCCAATCCGTTTAATTAAAAAATAAATCGCGGCTTGTCTTGGCCTCGATGAGAGGGCGGGCGGAGTCTTGGGTCGCGTCCTTGGGGCGGGCCAAAGAAAAGCCAAAAAGGCCGTGGTTTTATAATTTAATCTAATTTGGTAATAAAATATAACAATTCGTTCATAAATCACAATTCTGACATTCTCGCGCCAATCTCAGCCCCAAAAATGTAGCTCGCCTTATAATACCTAAATAATTTTCCCCTAAATCAGCGCCGCAAAAATTACAGGCCTAAAAAACCTTGGTTAATAAAGTTGATGCCTTCGCAAAAAGTCTTAACCTATGTTTGAGCAATTTTCGTATATTAAAACTACACAGTAGGATAATTTTCGTGTACTAAAACTTCTTAAGAAACTTACTTACAAAAAAGTTAACTGTTTCACATGAAACAAACGATTTGCCTCTTGACAAAAGCTTCCATAGGCGCTATGATATAGTCTGTTAGGTCGGATAAATACTGATTATTTAGGCGTGATTGCTTATGGGAATAACTAATGAAACAAAAAACGCTTCTATATTCGCTCCCATGGAGATGTTAGGCAAAAAATCCAAGCGTTTTAAACAGCTAAATAATTCCTGGGCCACTCATTTCCGGGATAATATCCTCCCGATAGACCAGATCGAACAATTATATTGTGAAAACAATGGCCGTCCGACTAAGGATTTATACGCTTTGACCGGTACGCTCATTCTTTAGCGGTATTTTGATTTGACCGACATTCAGACCCGCTTCACGCTCAACGCGAGTATCGCTTGGCATACCGCCTTGAACATTACCAACCCCACTGATGACACCAGCTATATTTCTCATCGGACTTTGTGGGATTTTTACGATAAATTAGTTAAATATGGGCATTATTAATCTATTTTTAATGTTGTCACTATTATTTTTATTAAACGCAATGATATTAATTTTGAAAAGCGGCGTCTCTACTTAATTCACTTCAAATCAAATATGAAAAAGTTCTCTCGGTTGGGTATCTTCATCCGGACGGGTCAACCGATTCGCTGAAGATCCTAAAGTCCTCCTAATGAGTAGCTTCAAACTCCTTACGCGTGTTCTGTCTGACCAATGTGTCGTCATAGCCGGGGAAACTGAAAATGGCCAATCAAGCGCGCGCCTAAAGGAGCCTAAAGAAATATCTTGCGACTCCTTGCAAAACCCCTCGGATCCCGACGCGAGTTATTCAGGCCATAAGGGACAAGGGACGCATGTTCAAATCATGGAAACCCGCGCGGAGAGCCTGGATTCCGAAGACAATGAGCGCGCGGTGAATTTAATAACCCGCGTGGCCGTTGAACCCGCCCAGGTGAGCGCCGCCCAGGCGGTTATCCCAGCGATTGAGGATACCGCTCGCGAAGAACTCGCTCCCAATACGCCACTCGCTGACACCTCTTTCGGTGGCCATGAAAACCTGGAAGCCTCCGCTGAAATGGGCGCTAAAATATTGTCTCCATCAGCCGGCGAAGATCCTGAGTCGGGCCAAGTCAGGCTCGCTGAATTCCAAACTGACAAAAAAGATGTCGCGCCCGCCTGTCCCGAAGGCCAGAAACCATGGCGCCTGGAGACCGGAAAGGGCGGCGGCGCGCTGGCTTTCTTTAATAGCGCGGTCCGCGAAAATCGCGAGAGTTGTTTTAGTTGTCCAGTTGGTCAGAGTGGAGAGAAGGCGAAATTATCTTGCGCGCCAAAAAACGCGGCTTTCCCGCCGTCGCGCTTATGAAGAGACTAATGATTTCTAAAACGGAGCTCAACGCGTTCAGGCCTTTTTGGAACCAACAGCTACCTGGATCGAGGCGCTCA
>JAISWW010000001.1 GCA_031270705.1 Deltaproteobacteria bacterium | reverse complement strand
ATCTGTTCTGGCGACAAGGTGAGATCGTTGGTCTTAAGAGTGTAAACTCCCGGATGGGTCAGTTTACCGCCATCTTTCTCTTCCTTTACGTATTCCACGCGAATAGCTGTTATCGGCTCCCCTGTGGTTTTCAAAAAAGACGTTAAAGATCAATTTTGGAAGGGTATAGAGATAATAAGCCAAGTTTTTGACCTTAAGCTTCGACCTTGGGACTTTACCCCAGGAATTTCTGTCTTTTCTGAGTGGGGGGAATATTTGCGGGCCAAGGAAAAAGCCAAAGTATAATTGACCCGTCTTTAAGGCCAAATCCTGGATTTGAGTGGCGACGGGCCCCTTAGCATATTGGCTTTAAGCTCGGAATATTATGGGGTTCATGGGCTTCTAAGGATATGGGTGGGGAAATTTTAATGGCCATCGACCTTCTGATGGCAAATTTACGGTTTCTGTTCTAGAATTAAAAAAGAGTGGTTAACGCGTCTGAGAGCTTATTTAAACGCTCAAGCTCCAGGATGGGGAGGCCAGCCAATGGACTGATAATTGGATCTCCTATTCACGGAACTAGGTATAATTTTTTGGAGTTGCGCGATTTGCTTGAAAATTTCAATAAAAGACGATAATTTAATGATTAAAATATGATAATATAATAAAAAATTACAAAATAATTTAGCTAATTTCATAATGCCCTGGTTGGTAAAATTTGAGTCACTTTAAAAAAATGATTACTTACGCGAGACTCCTTAATATGTTCCTAAAGAGTTGCTTTTGCGGCTTAAAACTGTGGAATACACGCTATGAAAAAAAATATAATTATTTTTAATATTATAATAATTTTGTCTCTTTCTTGCATAATAAAAGCGAGCGGTATAGATTTATATTCATCTAATAAAAACAAAATATATCCTGAAGATATTATATTAGAGTTAATAAATTATCCAGATATGTTAAATGGCATTAAATTTGATAGAAACGTACTTCCATACATAATTTATAGCGAAATTTTATTCCCTGAAAGACAATTATTTAATAATATAGAATTTGGAAAAAATTGGTTAGATAAATTTGAGACAGATGAATCGTATCGTAATAGTATTATTTTTGAGGCGTCAGAAGTTATATCTTTAGCAAAATTAACTAAAGGGATGATCGAAGAAAAATTTTTAAGAGATTATAACTTAAAATATAATCAGAAAACTAAATTAGATATAAAAGAAGAAGATTTAACTAATTTAATAAAAAAAGGCAAACTGGGTGATTTAGATTCAATTTATAAGCTTATCCAATATTATGAAAACCCAAAAAGCAAGGATTATAATCCTGAACAATATGAAAGAAATTATTGGCTGTTTCAAGCAATTAAATTTGATTCTAAAGAGGCTCTGCTAGAAGTTGGATATGAGTATCCATATTCAACTAGAGCTGAATTAAGATATAAAAATACGTTAATCAGATTAGATACAGGGTGTGAAAAATTAATAAAAGTTAATCATTTTTTAAAACCAGCTTGTTTTATCTATAAATTAGAGATAAAAAATAAGTCAAACAATAAAGAATATATAGTAATAGATGATAATAGTTTATCTGGCAATTCGATAGTTCCTCAAAAAATTTCAATTGTCAAAAATAAAAATAATGAGATTTATATTGAATTAACTTCATATTCTGATAACAATACAATTAGTGTTAGGACTGATTTTTTTTCATTAGCTGGTGATTATCTATTTAGTAATTCTAAAGAAAATACACTACATTATTTTTGGAATTTTCGTAAAGCGACTTTAATTAATAATTTACCAACAGTTATTGACTCAAAAAATTTTACCTTATTAGATAGTGTTACGATAAGAAAATTACCATATAAAGAAGCAATATTAACCAGATTATTATTATCTAACGATCAGGAATTAAAAGCATTAGATAATTTTAATTTGAAATTAGATTTAATGCCATTGAATGAAATCAAACCAGAAAGTTTATGTCAAGCAAGAGGAGATAAAAATTTTATAATCAGCACATTTTTAAGACAATCTTATAAAAGACTGTCTAGATTTTTTCATTTAATTTCAATTAACGATCAAATTGATGGGTATAGCAATAAATCTGATATTATAGATATTATAAAACTGAGGAAATATCGAGATATATTTTATTCGAAATTTTATTGTGGAGAAAATAATTCAGATTTTATTACTAAAAGCATTGATAATTTAAAAATTATTTCTAAAGAGTATTTAAAATTAGATGATTTTACTTATTTAATCCCTCTTAAAACTGAAATTCCTGAACTTGATTTTTTGCTCGTTTGTAGCGGACTAAGAAAGGAGAGAAGTTCCTGTTATGCTTTACAAGCAAGATATATAGGGCAAAAAATAAAAAATACTTATTACTTTATCAGTGATGAATATACAACCATTTTATTTCCTTATGCATATAAAGCTCTTAATAAAAACAATAAAACATATATATTTATTGATTATCTTTCTTGTAATCATGGTCGTGACAAACAATTAGATGTTTTTGACGATTCATTTAATCATCTTGGTATTATTTATAAAGATTATTACGAAAATATATTATATGATGACAATTTATTTGCAAGTGTTCTTAACCATGATACAAAAGAATGGTCTGATTGCATGAATGTTTATAAACATTTTTATCCAGATCCTATTGATGTTTTAATTGAAAAGGCAAGAAAAGAATTTTTATACATTAATTATTAATTTTTTACTATGTCTTTATTTAATTTTAAATTACGCATGGCTAAAGTTGAAGATATACTGAATCAAAGTTGAGCAGGCCAGAGCTACGGTGGCCGCGCTCAAGGCCCAACATCAGCGTACGCTCTTTTTTGAGTAAACGAATTTTCCATACAGAACATTAGATCGGGACAGGGAGATTGGTGGAACCAGGATTCGGCCCCTGAATAAAAAACTTTCCCCCACTCACCGACCAAAGGCTCAGTCCTCGGCTTAAAACTGGTCGGATATCATAAAGTCTACTGCGAAATGTACAATTTAAAGTCCTCAAGCCTTAAATAGGTTATAGACTAATATCTGGAAGATAGTATTTAATCTGTTATGTACAAATAAAATCTCCATGAACGGTTACTATTTTGGAAATTACATTTTGAATATAATTTAATAATAAATTAATTATGATTACTTTTTGATAATTCAAAATATATTATTGATGAAATAATATTAATTATTAAAGAAAATAAAAGAAAACAAATTGATAATATATAATAAATTTGCATAATATTACTAATAGATATAATAGAAGGGCTAATAGAAAGGCTAATAGAGGATGTTAATAATAATCTAATATCATAAAAATCATGCATTATAAAAAATCCCCAGAAAACATATAATATTAACATAAAAAATATAATCCAAAAAAGCAAAGTAAAAATAAAATATAATAAATATATTTTTATAAAAATATCAATTTTTAATGTTATAAAAATACTTTGTACCATACTTATTTGTAAAGAAGTGTTTTTACTAATTAAAATTGGTATTGTAAGAGAAATTGGCGTATAAAATAGTAGCGCAATTAATATGTATATATTGTAATATATAAATAAATTTATTATATTAAATCCGTTAAAGTATTGAATATTAGATTTTATATATAAAATAAAAATATATAATAATGTATAAAAAATTTGTATAATAATCAAATAAAAAAATAACTTAATAATATGAAATAAATAATCGGAAAAAGTTTTAGGTAATAGATTATGGCGATTAAAGAAGTTATTTATTACATGATAACATATAAAAGATGTAAATATTAAAGTTGTAATAAAATTGTTTTGAAGTGAATAAAAATAAAATGGAGTTTAAAGGTATAGTTAGCCATAAAAACTATTGTTATAACTTGAAATATCAACAAAAGTATTAAAGTTAAAACGATGAAACACCGATAATCCCATATATAAGTAACTGTTTTTTTAATAATATCTTTTAATGAAATGTTATTAGTTGATATAAAGAACATTTTTTAAAGTACCTAATTCTAAGTATATAATAATATAGGGGTAGGGAAGGAGCTCTCCTCCAAACCTTGCAAGCGGTTCTCCAGTTGACAAGGTCTATAGTGAGACTAGCTGGCTCCCTCAGATGGGTGGAATTCCGTCAAACAGGCTTCTTCGGCTTCCCATCTGAGGTCAAGCGCGCGCAATCCTTTGCTGGCGAAGAAGGAATTCGGCCACCGCTCATGACTTTTCCTCAACTTGCCAAAGCCTTTCCGTTTATTTCGCCGGAGAAGAGTGATCCTAAGTCGACGATGGATAAATTCGTCAAGTAAAGAGAACACTCCTTCCGCGGCGCGCTGGAAGTAATTGAGCCATCTCCTCAAAGTCCGGTTGAAGCCCTCAATGATGGCTTCGAGACTGTAACCGCAATTTCTTTTGGTCAATTCCCTTATCCGAATCTTTGATTTTCGACAGGCTCTTCTTCCCGACAAAACGTTTTTTGACTCGAACTTCCGAGAAACTCGAATCCGTAGCCCTTCCTCCGACATGTATCTTGTCTGGGCGCGGGCAGAGGCTCCCTAGGGGGGTTCGGTAGTTGGCTCCCACCTCTCCATTTCAGTTATGATGTCCTGGCGCGGCCAACTATCCACAATGGATTGTAACTTACCACCAGCGATATGCTCCTTAACCCGAGCCATAGGGTTTTCGTGGGGAATTGAATCGAAATTGTGCCTAAATGTCCGAGTCCACAACCTGAACGTATCCCTGGTAGTGACTCCCCAAAGTTATATCTTTTTATGTTGTCAGTTAAAAAATCTTTGGTTTATTCCTTTCAAGTCCAAGTTCTCAATGACTGTCCAAATTGTCTCGCGGAAATAGGATCCGATAGAGCTTTGGACACAATAACTGATCTTTCTATCTATAACAATGGAACTAGTAAGGCGTTAAACGGCATCATTAGCTTGTTCTGCTTCCAAATCAGTTAGAAAAGTGAAACAATATTCTCCATATACCTGAAACCTTTGAGCTAGCGCTTTAGGTTTTTTAGAGCCTGGTGGAGCGTCAAGAGTGGCCTCGGTTATCTTTTCCTTGAGTTTAAGAAGGCGAGCGAATATTTCCTCGGCCTCAGGGCTGGTTTTGTCGAGGATCGCCATATAAGCCCGGTACTCAAAGAACAGTTCCTTGAGGATGAGGATACACTTTTCGCCGTACCTATGAACCTCAGCCGAAAGACAATCGTAACAGAAAATATAGTCCCTCAAAAGATTGGCCAACAAAGCTGGAGGACGGCGTCGATCAGATTTATGGGAACGGATGAGGAGGGTGAGAAGTTCCACTCCCCATGACACCGTTTGGCTGAGGTCAGAAGGCTATCTTGGAAAGAATCATGGCCACCGGTCACCAGCCTCAAACCCTAGTAGACAGAGGAGGCCCTGAACGGATACAATCCAGGGATATCATGTTAGTTGTTAGTATAGGCGGTAAGAATTGATGGCTTCGCGAAACCCCTAGTTTAAGTGAAATCGTCAAGTAAAATAGTAATAATTTCAATAACTTATCAATTTTGATTCTTGAATTTTAGACTTTTCGCGAGGTCATCAATAATTGAGGCGTCATTTAAGTGGTTACAATCTTGGGAATTTTTAAGATAAGATTAAGTTTGATTAGCGCGCAATATAAAAAATAAAATCAAAAATCAAACCTAAAAGGCGTTAAAGAGATAAAATCAAGACGTTGACAAAAGAAAGACTAAGACCGTCCACTAAAAAAGCGAGGTAAGCTCTATCAAAGGAAAAATAAGAGCGCCGCGCTCACTCTTCTATGGCTAGGCGTTGAACAACAATTAATTTAAAATTTCTTCAACTTCTTCAACACTTAGCCCAGAGTAAAGACTAATTGTTGGCAAATCTAAGTTGTCAAGCTTCATTTTAAAGACTCTTTTTATGAGTTTAGCTTTTTCGGCCGCGGCATTTTCGATCCTGGCAATTTCGGCGTATGTTTCGGCTGTGGATTTTTCGATCCTGGCAATTTCGGCGTCTTTTTCTGGCAAGGCGTTCTTCACTTTAGAAATCTTGCCACCTGATTTAAGATCCGCTAACTGATTCATTAAGTCCTCCCCATAAAGCTCATCTTTAATGTGAGTATAAGTTGAGGCTACGACTAAAGCGAACTCCGTTTTTTTGACTGGCGCGACTAAAGATTTAGCAAATAAAACGGTTTTTCGGCAAAATTTTTTAATATCTTCATTGACCTGGCCTAAAGAAACTAAAATTAATTTTACCACATCCTAGTCCGTAATAGCGAGACTGGGGGTTGAGGCGCGTTTTTGAATTATAATAGACAAAATATCAACGCCATTAATAAAAGTTACAAATAGATGTTCGCTTAATTGAGAATAAAAACATTTTTTCAACAATAAACGGAATATATTGTAGTTATTAGTATTTAATAAATTAGTTTAAATTACATTTCTCAGAAAAAATTCTAGTGAGAAAATGTTTTGGGATTTTAGGATAAAAACAAGACGTTGACAAAAGAAAGCTTAAGATTGTCCACTAAAAAAAGCGAGGTAAGTTCTACCAAAGGTTAAAGGACAATGGCGCGCTCGCAGTTCTATGGCTGGACGTTGAACAAAAATTAATTTAAAATTTCTTCAACTTCTTCAATACTTAGCCCAGTGTAAAGACTAATCGTCGGCAAATCTAAGTTGTCAAGCTTCATTTTAAAGACTCTTTTTATGAGACTAGCTTTTTCGGCTGCGGCTTTTTCGGCTACGGCTTTTTCGGCTGCGACTTTTTCGGCCCTGGCAATTTTGGCGTCTTTTGTAGCCAAGGCTTTATTGGCTTTGGCCAAGGCGATCTTCGCGTTAGAAATTTGGCCACCTGATATAAGATCAGCTAAATGATTCATTAAGTCCTCCTCACAAAGGTCGTTAAGCTCATCTTTAAGGTGAGTATAAGATGAGACTACGACTAAAGCGAACTCCGTTTTTTTGACTGGCGTGAGTTAGGTATAATACCAAGAATTTTAAAAAAAACTTCACGTTGATTATCAGTTAAGTATTTAAAAACGAGATCTTTATTTTGGTAAGGAATATTAACTTTGTCATGATTATTAGTCATAAGAAATCCTAAAAAATTAAATAGAAAGTCCGTAAAGGAGAAATAATATTCACTTAAAAAATATTTTTAATGTTTTCACGGGTGAATATTTAATTTACTAAAATAATTTATATTTAAAAAAAACAGCGATAGTGGACTATTTTACTAAACGCGTTTTTAAGCGCGCCGAGCGCTCCTAGGCCAGGCCATCATTCTACGCCTGACCAAGTCAAACAGGTAGCGGCGGTAAGATTTCAGTTAAAAAATTTCCTCCATCCCGACTTTGGCCATAAACTTTGATCGCGCGTTCTATCGAAATCAGGATAGGAACGGCTCCTCGTCTAAGGCGAAAAAGACCATCGCGCGATAAAGAATTCTCTGAAATCCGCTAGACCCATTTTTGGTTAAATGTCAATGTTAAATAAAATGCTGTTAAAAATTATAGCGCCATTTTTTTGAAAGTCAAATAAAATTTTAAAATTTTTGGGCGTCGGTTCAACCGGTATGATTAAAAGGCCAGGTTAAATTATTGCGATTATTATTTTAATATTTTTGCGTACTAAATATATTCGCAATAAGATTATAACCATATATTAATTTTTATAACATAAGTATATTAAATTTTTTAATATGAGCCATGAAAAGGCGCGCTTAAAAAGTTAAGCGCGACTCGCGACCCAGAGACTTTTTTTGTGTCTACCGATAGCGCTCCCTTAGGGCCTGGATCCGACGAAATGTTTTGAGATAGGGATCCAAAAACCTCTTAGGCGGAGAAGTTAGATCGCGGGCCAGAACGCGCGGAAGCTGACCTGCCAATCAATTGGGGAAAGCCGCCATTAATGGCCAGAAATTCGCCTGATCCGTCCGTGAATGGGGTCATAGCAACTAAAAGGTTATAAAATAGTAATATATTCATAATCAACATCATAAAAGACATAATATCAAGTTTCAGTCTTATAAATTAATTTTTAAACGAGATAAATTTTATAAACAGAAACGATAACTCAATTTTTATAAAGTATTGAGAGCTTTAATTTTATTTAAGCTTTAATATCGTTATGGCCCCCGCTACTCAAAAATTGGCTAGCTGAAAACCACGAAAGCTCTGAGGCGAAATTATTCCCGACCTCGACCTCTAGACCCAGCCAAGCCTCAAGTTGTTTTTTTTTAAAAATTCAGATATAAAAGATATGGTCTCATTATATTCTATTCGTAGTTTTCGCTTATAACTCAATTTAAATAAATTGATTCATGTAACAACTAGTCTAAAATCAAATTAGCGTGAGTTTTTTTTAAAATTATACTCTCAATCTTTATCAAATTGATCCGAATCATATTAACTCTAAAAATTAGACTATTGGCGCGCTTGTCCAAACATCTATTTTTTGGTTATGGGGCTGGGCCAAAGGGCGAGAGACCTTTAAGGCGTATTATTTAAGGCTTTTCTTTTTTGAGGCCATGGCCTAAAATAATTTTAAGGCGTATTTCTTTTTTTCTAAGCCTTTAACGGTCTGGCTTAGCTAGATATTGGTTTTCCTTGGCCTTTTTCGCGGAGAATTGGAAATGTTGGACTTTCTTGGCGCTGGGCATTTGGGCGCCCTGACTTTGGTATTCGCGGCCTTGTGCGTTTTCGCCTTGGGTTACCGATTTTATGGGCTCTGGCTAGCCAATAAAGTCTTGCGCCTTGATGACCGAACCACGCCCGCTTGCTCTTTAAACGACAACCATGACTATGTGCCCACCCAAAAGATGGTTCTTTTTGGTTTCCATTTCTCAAGCATTTCCGCGGCTGGCCCTTTGATTGGCCCGATTTTAGCCGCCCAATACGGTTACCTGCCTGGAGCTTTATGGATCTTAGCCGGGAGCGTTTTAGGCGGGGCCGTCCATGACATGGTCGTTCTCTTCGCCTCGGTTCGCCACAAAGGCCGCTCTTTGGCCAATATCGCTCTCCTAGAGGTGAGCCCGGCCGTGGGCCATGTCTGCTCGGTGGCCGGATTATTTATTGTGAGCCTAACTTTAGCGGGGCTATCCATCTCGGTCGTTAACGCCATGTTTAATAGTCCTTGGGCGACTTTCACGGTGGCCGTCACGGTGCCCATCGCTTTGTCTTTAGGCTTATTTTTGCGATCTAAGCCCAATAAAGTCTTTTTAGGCACCATGGGCGGTTTGGGTCTTTTAATTTTAGCCATCTTTATAGGCCCCTGGATCGTCAAAATTCCCTTTTTAAAAGAGATGTTTACTTTAGATAGATTGACTTTATGCTGGGCTATCCCCATTTATGGTTTTGTGGCCTCGGTTCTGCCGGTCTGGCTCCTTTTGGGGCCTAGAGGCTATATATCGACCTTTTTTAAGCTCGGCACTATTTGTGGCCTAGCTCTCTCCATTCTTATTGTCAGGCCGCCTCTTCTTATGGATCCCGTGACGAGCTTTATTAGTGGCGGCGGGCCAAACCTGACTGGGCCCATGTTTCCCTTTCTCTTTATTACCATCGCTTGCGGAGCGGTCTCGGGCTTTCACGCGGTCATTGGCTCGGGCACGACGCCGAAAATGGTCAAAAACGAAAGGGATGTTTTGTTTGTGGGCTATGGGGCCATGCTCTCGGAGGGCTTTGTGGCCATTATGGCCTTGGTCTCGGCTTGCACTTTGTTTCCCGCCGATTATTACGCGATTTCGGCCAGACCCGAAGTCTTCGCCGCCATGGGCCTGGAGACCGTGGATCTCAAGGCTTTGGCCCTGGCCACTCGGGAAAACATCCAAGGGCGACCGGGCGGGGCGGTGACTCTGGCCGTGGGCATGAGCAATATTTTCGCCTCCATTCCTTTTATGTCTAGCCTGGTCTCCTATTGGTACCATTTCGCTATCATGTTTATGGCCGTCTTCATTTTAACGGCCATTGACAGCGGGACTCGAGTGGGGCGCTTTTTCCTGCAGGAGCTGGTGGGGCAATTTTGGCCGCGCTTTAATGACAAGCGTTGGTGGCCAGGCATCATTATAATGAGCGCTGTTTTTACCTCAGGCTGGGGCTTTTTGGTCATAACCGGGGATATAAACACCATTTGGCCTCTCTTTGGCATGAGCAACCAGCTTTTGGCCTCCTGCGCTTTGGTCATCTGCACCAGCATGCTCATTCGGCTGGGGCGTTTTAAATACGCTTGGTCGACAGCCGTGCCAGGGTTATTTTTAGGGGCTTTGACTTTATGGGCTGGTTATCGGCAGATTTTTGGCGTTTATTTGCCAAATGAACAGTTCACTTTATTATTTTTAGCCTTGGCCATGGTGGCTATGATGCTATTTATCCTAATTCGCACGATTGGGCATTGGATCTCGCTAATGTCGGTTAAAAGCTTTAAAATCGATGGCTTTGGCGACCATGTCTTGGCCTTAACCAAGGATTCAATGTAAGGATTCAATGTGAGGCGAGTAAATATATTAGCCCTTTTGGCTGTCTTGATTTTATCCTGGGCGATAGGCTGTCAAACTAGTAACGACACAAGCCCGCGAGAAAAAGCCCAAATCTTCACTTACAGCCAGATCCCCGGCCTAACCGCCGAGGAAATTAAGGCCCTAAAAGATTTGAAGGCTCAAGGCCGGGTTCTGTCCTATGGAACCTTGGTTTCTCAGGAAGCCTATCGCGAGGCCACGGGCCAAGAAGGCGGCTTTTTGGTCAATTTTTCCAACTTATTGTCGGAATTATTGGATCTGCCCGTCCAGCGCTCTTTTTATGAGCCAGAAGCCTTAATGGCGGCATTGGAGAGCGGCCAACTGGATCTGGCTAGCGAAATCGCGGGTTATCGGAGCCCGGATCAGAGCTTTTTCCAAACCGAGGCCATCTATCATCGGGTTCTAAAAATCTATCGCCAACAATCCGTCAATTGGCGCAAACCTAGCGGCGCTGGGCCAGTCCGTTTGGCTTTTTTAAGCCAATCGCCCATGGTCGATCAAGCTTTGTCGTCTTTGGATTTTCCGGTGGAGACGGTTTTTCTCAAAACTTACGAAGAAGCCATGGTCGAGCTCTTGGCTGGGCGGATTGAGGTTTTTTTTGGCGAGGCTCAGAGCAAAGTTTTTTTAGATCAATACCCCTCCATAGTGATGGAGGATTTTTTCCCGCCCATTCACTCGCCTTTATATCTAGTGACGACCAAACAAGAGCTAAAGCCCATCATTAGCGTTTTCCAGAAGTTTTTGGCCAACGGCGGCGCGGAACGACTGTCGGCTCTTTACGACCAAAGCCGCTTGGATAAGCTAAGGGTGGAGTTTGAGGCCAATCTTTCCCCCTTGGCCAAAGATTTTGTTCGGCAAATGGTGGCTAGCGGCCAGGAAATTTTGGTCGGGGCCGAGTCCGACGATTATCCGGATAGTTTTTATGATCAAGCCTTGGATCAATTTCAAGGCGTGGTGCACGATCTCATGGCTGAGGTCACGGAGATAACGGGCTTAAAATTTAAAGTGGCCAATGAGCCTGGTCAATCCCCAGCTGATTTGGCCGCCAGCTTACACAGCGGAAAAATTGACGTATTATTAAAGATAAATTATCAAAAAGCTAGTGAAAATGGATTTTTAACGCCTGATAGACCATATTATACCGATCGCTACGCTTTAATTACCACCTTAAATCAGCCAGAAATCATTTTTAATCAGATGTTTTATGAGCGGATAGGCTTAGTGCGCGAGGATCCCTATTCAGCGGTTTATCGGGATTGGTTTCCGGCTAACCAAAATATCATCTATTACCGCAGTCGGGAAAAGGCCTTGGAAGCCTTGGAGCGGGGGGATATAAATTTTGTGATGGGCTCCATGAAACTCCTCTTGAGCCTAACCAACTACCGCGAAAACCCTGGCTTTAAGGCGGGTCTCATCTTTGAGCGCGACATCCCCTCAGGCCCAGCGGTACAGCCGACCAACATCTTATTGGGCGCGGTTTTGGAAGAAGCCTTAAAACTATTGGACACGGGCCCCATTAATGACCGCTGGCATAGGCGGATGTTTGACTATAACCGCAAGTTTTTAAGGGACGCCATCCCTTATGTGGCGATCTTTGGCATCTTACTGTTATTGGCTGTTTTGGCCTTAATTTCGGTGAACGCCAAAAACCGCTCCCTCAATCGGGAGCTAGAGTCTTTGGTGGCTGACCGCACCAAAAAGCTCTTAGCCACGGAAGGGGATTTAGAGGAAGAGCGACATCTTTTCCAAAGGATTTTGGATTCCTGCCCCTTAAGCTTTACTATCACCCAAAATGGCAAATTGGTTTTCATGACCCCTTTCGCCCAAAAGTTCTTTGGCCTCACTCTCGGGGAAACCCGCGATATTTGGTACGTGGATCCCGAAGAGATCGAGGAGGCTGTCCGGGATTTGGAGACTGGCCAAGTCGTCAACTGGCGACCCATGCGGGTTTATCGGGCCGATGGGGAGATTCGCGAGGTTTTGGTCAATTCCTTTGTCAGCGACTATTACGGAAGTCTCAGCTTCATGACCTGGTTCACCGATGTCACCGAGCTCCGCGATAACGCTCGGGAGCTGACCTTGGCCCGGGATATCGCCGAGGATAGCGCCCAGGCCAAGAGCGAGTTTTTGGCCAACATGAGCCACGAGATCCGCACCCCCATGAACGCCATTTTGGGTCTGACCCAATTGGCTTTGCAGACCCAGCTCAACGAGACCCAGCGCGATTATTTGGAAAAAACCTCGGCCGCGGCTAGTTCTTTATTGGGCATTATTAATGATATTTTGGATTTTTCCAAGATTGAGGCGGGAAAATTATCCATGGAAAAGATCGACTTTTCCTTGGAGGATGTCGTTAATAACGTCATAAACGTAATTTTAGTCAAGGTCAATGAAAAAAACCTAGAATTGCTCCTGACCATCGCTCCGGAAACCCCAACTTTTTTAATTGGCGACCCTTTGCGCCTGGGCCAAGTCTTAAATAACTTATTGAGCAACGCCGTAAAATTTACCGAAAAAGGCCAAGTCAACTTATTGGTCGAGGTCACCCAGGAGACGCGCCATCAAGTGACTTTGCGGTTTGAGGTGCGCGACACCGGCATTGGCCTCTCCGAAGAGCAGATCGCCCAGCTCTTTAGGGCCTTTAATCAAGGGGACACCTCGGTCACCCGGCGCTATGGGGGCACGGGTTTGGGTCTAGCCATTAGCAAAAGCTTAGTGGAGATGATGGGCGGCTCGATCTGGTGTCAAGGGACGCCTGGCCAAGGTAGCCGCTTTTGTTTCACGGCTAGGTTTGGCGTCGGCGATCACAGCGTCCGCTACGCGAGCCATCAGTCGGAGCTAAAAGACGTCGTGGTCTTGGCCGTGGACGATTACCAACCGGTCTTAACGGTCTTGGTCGATAACTTAAAATCCTTGGGCGTTACGGCTTTGGGGTGCTCTTCCGGTCATGAGGCTTTGGCTATTTTAAAAGAGCGCCAAGAACGAAGCGAGCCCACCCACGCGGTTATTTTGGATTGGAAGATGCCGGATATGGATGGCTTGGAGACGGCGGATCTGATCAATAATACCTTGGAAGCGGATAAACGCCCGGCCTTAATTATGGTTACGGCCAACGATCGCGAGGAATTGGCCGATTTAGCCAAGGAACATGGCATTAAGGCCATTGTGGCCAAACCCATTTCGGCTTCCTCGGTCTTAAACGCCTTAACGAAGGTTTTGCGGGTGAGTCTGGCCACCAAACCCACCCCCTCGGCCAAGAGCGGGAGCGCCAAAGCCGATCCTGAGTTGGTGGCCCATTTGAAAGGCTCAAAAATCCTTTTGGCCGAAGACAATGAGGTCAATCAGCTGGTGGCCAAAAAATTATTGAGAAACGCCGGCTTTGAGGTGCGGATCGCCAATAATGGCTTGGAAGCCGTGGCTATGGTGCAGGCCGAGCCCTATGATCTTGTCCTTATGGATATCCAAATGCCCGAGATGGATGGCTTGACGGCCACCAAAACCATTAGGGCCCTCCCCGGATTCGCCGATTTGCCCATTGTGGCCATGACCGCCCACGCCATGAGTGGGGATCGGGAAATGAGCCTCACCGCCGGCATGAATGACCACGTGACTAAACCCATTAATATCAATGAGCTCTACGCGACCTTAAATCGCTGGATCAAGCCCAAATCCCCGCCCGACCAGACCGAACCGGCCAAGTCCTAAGCCTTCCTAAAGACTAAAAAAAGATATTTTTTAAGATCTAAAAAATATCTTTCTCTCGAAAAGACTACAAAAAAGCTTCTTAGGCTAGAAAAAGTTTTTTTGGCCAGGGCTAGGGCTTTTTCCCGCTCGACCGGCCAACTCTATTTTTGTCAAGAATTCCCCACAAAAAGCCTGAAAATTTTACAAATATTTCACAAATTGGCGGGGATTTTTTGACAGGCGAGCCTTAACGTTAGGGGCATGAGAGCTAAAAAAGCCGCCAATTTTTTCTTTTTTCTTTTGACCTGTCTAGGGGCCGGTTCCTTGGTCTTTTTGACCGCCGGGATCCTGGTCACCTTGGTCGTTGAGTCCCAGCCAGGCATGGAAAGATTTGGGTTTATCCAGTTTATCCTTTCCCGGGACTGGAACTACGCCCAAGAAGCCTTTGGGGCTTTAAGACCTTTAACCGGAACCATCTTAGCCGCGGTTTTCGCCGTCATCCTAGCCACGCCCGTGGCCATAGGGGTCGCGGTTTTCTTAACCGAATTGTGCCCCGCCAAGATTAAGGGGGCCATCGCCTTGGCCATTGAGCTTTTGGCGGCCATTCCCAGCGTCATTTATGGCTTATGGGGTCTCTTTGTTTTGGCCCCTTTTCTGGAAAAATATTTCCAGCCCATAGTGGGCAAGATTTTTGGCGGATTGCCTTGGATAGGCCCTTATTTCCAAACCCAAATGGCTGGCGGCTTAAATCTAGTGACCGCGGCCATGGTTTTAGGGGTCATGATCCTGCCTTTCATCGCTAGTCTGGCTCGCGAGGGGTTCGCTCAGGTGCCCGAAGCCTTAAAGGAATCAGCCTACGGCTTGGGGGCGACCTGTTGGGAAACGATCGTCGCCGTAGTTTGGCCCACTTCCCAAAAGGCGGTCTTGGGCGGGATTATTATGGCCAGCGGCCGGGCTCTAGGGGAGACCATGGCCGTGGCTTACGTGATTGGCAATCGCCATGGGGCTTTGGAATCTTTGTTTTCCCCCTATGTGACCATTACCTCAGTTATAGCCAATGAGTTTAACGAGGCGGGCCCGATTCAGATGTCGGCTTTGTTTTATCTGACCTTGGCTCTCTTTTTGGCTAACCTCATAGTTTTGACGGTGGCCAAGCGCCTAATGAGGAAATCATGAAACCCCATATGGGTCGGATCTGGCGCAATCGCCTAGCCCTAACATTAGCCACTTGCTCGGCTCTTTTGGGCCTGGCTCTGTTGTTTATCATCCTCTACGACATCATTAGGCATGGCTTAAGCTCCTTAAATTTAGAGCTCTTGACCGAGGATCCCGCCGGCCCCATGGGGGGCGGCGGTCTCAAAGGCGCCTTTTTGGGGCAGGGTTTATTGACGTTGGTGGCCACTTTGGTGGGGGCGCCCTTAGGGGTTTTGGCGGGCACCTATATAGCCGAATATGGCCGCGACAAAAAGATTTCCAAAGCTTTCATTAGCTTATGCGATTTGGCCATGAGTCTGCCCAGCATAGTGGTGGGCATTTTTGTTTACTCATTGTTGGTCAAACCCTTTGGCGGCTTCAATGGCTGGGCGGGGGCGGCGGCTTTGGCCATCATCATGATCCCCTTGGTCACGCGAACCACGGAAACCATGCTGGCCATGGTGCCTTGGACATTAAGGGAGGCGGCTTTGGCTTTAGGGAGCTCCTATAGTCAGGTCATTATTAAGATCGTCTATCGGAAAGCCGCGTCAGGCATTTTAACGGGTATCCTTTTGGCCATCGCTCGGGTGGCTGGGGAGACGGCGCCCTTAATGTTTACCTCCTTCAACAATAACCATTTTGAGTTGGCTTTGGGGAAACCTGTGGCCTCGGTCACGGTCACGGTCTTCCAATACGCCGGCTCGCCTTACGAAACCTGGATCGATCAGGCTTGGGCCGCGGCTTTGGTGGTGACGGTGGTGGTTTTGCTTTTAAATATCTTAGGTCGGTTGGCCGTTAAATGGCGATTCTAGAGGAGATGGCGATGACGGAAAAGGGCGCTAGAGAAGAACAAGCTCGGCCCAATACTAATGGGGAGATGGATAATCCGCCTACGGCGGGGGAGACGAAAGCCTTGGCCCCGAAGCCGGAAACCCCGAATCTTCTCCAATCGGCCAAAGACGCCGAGGTGGCTAACGCTCCTTATGAGCTCTTGCGGGTGGACAAATTGGGCTTTTATTTTGGGGAGAATAAGGTTTTAAAAGACATTGAGCTCCCCATCTGGCGCAACTCCATAACCTCGCTCATTGGGCCCTCGGGTTGCGGGAAGACGACCTTATTGCGTTGCTTTAATCGCATGCATGACCTTTATCCCAATAACCATTACGAAGGCCAGATCCTCATGGAAGGGCGGAACATTCTGGACAAAAACGAGGATCTCATCTGGCTGAGAAGTCGTTTGGGCATGGTTTTCCAAAAACCCACCCCTTTCCCCATGAGCGTTTATGATAATATAGCTTATGGTCTTAAGCTCAAAAAAATCACCAATAAGCCTCGAGTTAGGGAGCTGGTGGAAAAAGCTTTACGGCAGGCTAACCTCTGGGATGAGGTCAAAGACCGCTTAAAGGAAAACGCTTTGGGTCTTTCCGGCGGTCAACAGCAAAGGCTCTCCATCGCCCGGTCTTTGGCCGTGAGCCCGGCGGTTTTATTGTTTGACGAGGCCACGAGCGCTTTGGATCCCATCTCTTCGGCCAAGATCGAGGAAATGATGGTGGAGCTAAAAAAAGAAGTGACCATGGTGGTGGTCACCCACAACATGCAACAAGCGGCTCGGGTTTCCGATTACACGGCTTTAATGTGGCTGGGGTCTTTGGTTGAGTATGGGGAGACCACGGAGATCTTTACTCGGCCCAAGATGAAGATGACTGAGCGGTACGTGGCTGGGCATTTTGGCTAAGCCGTCCCTCACTTTTTCGTTACTCGCGTTCTGGCTAGGCTGAGTTTTTTGGGGCCAAATTTAAGAGGAAAAGGCGATCAATATAAATGGAATTTATGGAAATCGACATCCAAAACATCAAGGAAAAGCTCTCGGAGATGAGCGTTTTAGTGGCCAACATGTACATGGACGCCATCAGAAGCTTAACCGTCCACGACGAGGTTTTGGCGCGCGAAGTCATTGGCCGGGATCAAGAGGCCGATACCATGGCTTTGGAGATTGACGAGATGTGCTTAAGATTTTTGGCTCGTTACGCTCCCAAGGCCGCTGAATTAAGGTTCGTGGTGGCCATTTTGCGCTTGATAGTGGAGCTGGAGCGGGTGGGCGATCATTCCAAGGTCATGGCCAAGCAGGCTTTAAAATACCATCTGGCCCCGACCTTAAAGTCTTTGCCCGAGTTTGGGGAGATCTCGATTTTGCCATATCAGATGCTCAGCGAGGCCATGGACGCTTTTTTGGGTGGCTGGCCGGAAAAATTTAAGATCCTGGAAAAGACCGACGAGACCGTGGGGGCCCTCCAAAAGAGCCTTAACGAAAGCCTAGTCGCCTTAATCAAAAAAGACACCGCCCGGACGGGCTCGGCCATCGCTTTGATTAACATCATCCGGCGCTTGGAAAGAATCGCCGACCACGCCAAAAACATCGCCGAAATGGTTCCTTATCTAACTGTCGGCGAAGTCGCTAAAGGCTAAGCTTATGAGAGTCATGACCATTGAGGATGAGGCGGCTTTAAGGGAACTGATTGAGTATGATTTAACCAAAGCTGGGTTCCAATGTTTATGCCTGGAAAACGCCAATGACGCTTTGATGGCCGTTGAGGATTGGCTCCCGGATTTGATTTTATTGGATTTGATGCTCCCGGGATTGCAGGGGCTACAGTTTTTGGAGATAATTCGCAAGACCCGCCGCACCCCGGTCATCGTCATCTCCGCCCGCAATAGCGAAAACGACATTATCGCCGCTTTGGATCGCGGGGCGGATGACTACGTGACCAAACCCTTTAGCTTTAATTTTCTGGAAGCCAAGATTCGGGCCGTCACTCGGCGGGGGCAAGGGGGCTTGGCCACGGTTTTGGAGGCTGGGGGCATTAGGCTAGATCTGACTAGCCACAAGGTCAAGATTGAGAACCAACAGCTGAGCCTGACCCAAAAGGAGTTTGAGCTCCTGAGCCTTTTTATGCGTTCCCCCGGCCAAGTCTTTTCGCGCAATCAGCTTTTAAACGCGGTCTGGGGTTATGACAATGAGCTCATAAGTCGCACCGTCGACGCTCACGTGGCCACTCTCCGCAAAAAATTGGCCAATCGGGGCCGGTATATCCAGACCCTCCCCAAAATAGGTTACGCTTGGGAGGTGGATTAGTTGATTCCCAAACAAAAACTCTTCGCCCTGATCTGGTTGCCATCCGTTGTGGCCCTCTTAATAGGCTTGGCTTTGATTCAGGACAAGAACCAAAAAGATAGCCAAGAGCAGTTTGAAAAACTCCTTTTTGTCAGTTGGCGCGTGGCCAAATTAGGCTATGAGGCTCAGGCGCCGGACGAGGAAATAAAAGCCAAAGCTCGCCAAATGACCGAGGAGATCGGCTTTCGGCTGACTCTTTTAAGCGAGGTCGGCCAGGTTCTCTTTGACTCGGAAGTCAATGGGGAATTGGAGCCCCATGGCGATCGGCCCGAGTTTAAGGCCGCCCTCGTCGATAAGCCCATTTTCGTCACCCGCCAAAGCGACACGACGGGCCGGAAAACCATGTATTACGCCCAAAAATTGACGGATAACGTCATTTTAAGGGTCAGTAGCCCGCTGGAGTATTTTGATAGCCAAAGGGCCCTCTATTTTCGGCAAGCCTTAATCGCCACAGGTATTTTGGCTTTGGCGGTGGCTCTCTTTAGTTTTTGGGCCTCCCAGCGTTTGGCGAACGTATATCGGGAATTAAGCGTAGCCGTGACCTTAGCCAAAAAAGGCGAAAAAGATCTGCCCACCTTCAATAGCGGGGAACTGGACGAGGCTCTCTTCGCCTTAAGCGCGGCCAACCAAGATTTGCTGGGCAAAAACCAAGAGATCGCCCTTTTAAATGAGCGCTTGGAATATATCCTCTCCAAAATCAATGAGGGCGTCGTCTTTTTGTCGGGCCAAAATATTGTCTACCATAATCAAAGGGTCGAGGAGATTTTAGGCTGTCAAATCCCCGAGTCCACGGCTCAGATCGCCAAACCAGAAATTTTGTCGGTCTTCGCGGCGGTCAAAAACTCGCGCTTAAATCAGCTTAAAATTGGCGAGAAGATCATATTTTTTGACCAGGCCCGGCAAAATAGCGATAAACTTTTGGTCATTTTTCACGACATGACGGAAAAGGAAAAATATTCCAGCTACAAATCCGATCTGGTGGGCAACGTCTCCCATGAGCTAAAAACCCCTCTGGCTTTGGTTCTGGGGGCGGCGGAGGTCATCCTCAAAGACCCGGAGATGACCCGGCCTTTTCGGGAAAAGTTTTTAAACACTCTGTACCGAAACGCGCAAAGGCTAAATAGCTTATTGGACGACTTAATCTCTTTGCATGAGCTGGAGTCGCGGCCCGAGGCCTTGGCCGAGGAAGGCCAATTGAGCGAGCTCATAGAGGAAATTAAGGAATTGGTTGAGCCAAGCGGCAAGATCCCTGGCGATAAGGTTCCTAACGATAAAACCATAGAATGGCTTTATGATCCCGTGACCATATATTTTCAGAGCGCCCACGTCATTAGCGTTTTGACCAATCTGGTCAATAACGCCATAAAATACTCCAAGGGCCCCAAAATAGTAGTGGAGGCTCGGTTAAAGGATCATTACCTGCAAATCTCCGTGGCCGACTCGGGGCCGGTCATTCCCGATAGCGAGCGCGACCGGATCTTTGAGCGGTTTTATTCCATGTCCCGCTCCAGAAATCGGGATCGTTCGGGCTCAGGCCTAGGATTGGCCATAGTCAAGCACATCGCTCGGATCTATCATGGGCAAGTTCGGCTCACGGAAAACGATATGGGCGGCAACACGTTTTGGGTTTTTTTGACCTCGCCCAAGGATTTTAGCTAGAGATTTTTTCAAAACGCGGTAGTTTTTTCGCTTAAGGATATTGGCTTGGCCTCTTTTGGCCAAGCCAAAAGCCAAGGGCTATTTTTTTGTTTTTTTGAAACAAAATATTAAAGAGACAATTGATTTCATTTCAACGCCAAGCCTTATGTCAAAAGGCTAAAAAAATAGTCATTAAAATAGATATCCCCAAAAACGCCCTAAACATTTCACAAAAATTTTACATCCTCCAAAACAAAACTTAACTTCCAAGGCTTATCCATAGGATCAAGGCCAATGGTATGGCCAAAAAATTCAATTATTTCACTAGAGGTTTTAACATGTCAAAAATTTTGTCTTTCTTGTTATTTTTGGCCTTGGCTCTCCCGGTTACCGCTCAAGCGGTCGATATAACGGGCGCGGGGGCTTCTTTTCCTTATCCCATCTACTCGGCTTGGGCCATGTCCTATCAAAAGGCCACCCAGAATCGGGTCAATTATCAATCCATTGGCTCTGGCGGCGGCGTTAAGCAAGTTAAGGAAGGCACCGTGGATTTTGGGGCTACTGATGACCCTTTAAAGCAAAAAGACCTCGATGAGGCCAACCTCATCCAATACCCAGCCGTGGTCGGGGGGGTCGTGGCCGTGGTCAACATCAAAGGCGTGGCTACGGATCAGTTGGTTTTAAATGGCCAAATTTTAGCCGATATTTTTCGGGGAACCATCAAAAGCTGGGACGATCCAGCCATAAAAGCCTTAAACCCAGGCCTCAAACTGCCGGCGGCCACCGTCAACGTCATTTACCGCTCTGATAGCTCGGGCACTTCGGCCATCTTTACCACCTATCTCTCCGAAAACTCCCCTAAGTGGAAATCGGAAGTGGGGGCTGGCAAATCGATCAATTGGCCCACGGGCATTGGGGCCAAGGGCAATGACGGCGTCTCGGCCAACGTGAAAAGGATCGAAAATTCCATCGGCTACACCGAATTCGCTTACGCCATCCAAAGCTCTTTGGCCACCGTGGCCATCCAAAATTCGGCCGGCAAAACCATAAAGCCGAGTTTGGCTAGTTTTGGGGCCGCCGCCGCCCAGGCCAAATGGGATCAAAGCCAAAGCTACTACCTGTGGCTAGTCAATACCCCGGGCGAAGAGTCTTGGCCCATCGCCGCGGCTACCTACATTCTCATTAAGAAAAACGACGCCGCCGTTTTGGCCAAGGTCACGGATTTCTTTAAGTGGTGCTTCGAGAATGGCGATGAGGAAGCTAAAAAGCTTCATTATGTGCCCTTGCCCTCTGTCTTAAAAACGGACATTGGCTCTTACTGGGGCAAAGCGGGCGTAAAATAAGGCCCGCGCCAAAGCGAAACCTATTTTAGAATTTTTCCCCCAGTTTTGGCCTTTTTAGGTCAAAACCGGGG
>JAISWW010000240.1 GCA_031270705.1 Deltaproteobacteria bacterium | reverse complement strand
TTCTTTATTTTTAGCACCTACAAAATTGCAGGTCAGTGTCTGGCGATGTAGTCCGTGAGGTCAACCTCTTTTAGCCCGAAAGTCTCAAGGATCAGGCGCTGGGTCTTGGTTAATGGATTCGTCTGCCTTATTCCTTCATTGGACTCGACGACCCGGATTTTTTCTAACTCAGTTATTAGCCGAGCCTTACTCCAGGATTTCTTCTTCATCATCTCGCCTAGCTTGACTCCAATTTCAGAGACAACAATAAGCGATAAGAAAGCGCAGAAAAGTTTCCCTTCGGTGGTGGCAGTATTGTGAGTTCGCATTCTTTTCATATCTATATAGTTCTTAAGGTCATCAAAACTCTTTTCGATCATATCTCTTTGACGATAAATAGAAAGCACTCGGGCGCTATCTAAATTTGTATTAGTGAGGAGACAAAATATACCACAGTTTTCCGCCATTTTATCAATCTTATCATAGTCTCTTGTATAGTTAAAAGAACCATTAACAGCCAGATCTATAATAAAGTAATTTCTATACATCCTTAATTCTTTCTTTGTGAGCTCTTTTTTTTGCGCGAGAATTTCTTCTTTGGCCTCAATTTTTCGGAATAGCTCTTGCCTCTTGAGCTCTGCCATCTCCGGGTTATAGTAGATATGCATGGATAGATTTACTCCGTAAAATAAATCATGAACAGTTGTTCCATACGTCCCTTTATCATCAATACGGTTGCGCATGGTCATTATCTTTGAACGGATAGAGTCTATAGCGTCTTTAGTACTTTTACACATTAAATCAATACCAAGAATGAAGTTTAAATGCTCTTTATTCATATATTTAATATTATTTGTTGAGCAAAAAACTCTGTCCAAAACAAATCCTACGTCCGTTATACCAAGCTCCTTGTTATAGGCCATCATATAGGGCAAATGCGATTTGTCCACAATTGATCCAGGATAAGTGACAAAAAACACCGGTAGCCCTGAAGATTGAGAGACATAACAGCCAAAATTTATCTGAGGAAGTTTATCTCCATCCCTGTTGTAACCGAATTCCGAATCGGCAATATTCTTGGCATAAGTTGAAAACGAGGTCACGTCATAGGCCAAAAATGAACCCGGAACATGAATCGCTGACCATTTCCTGAAGAAGGCCATCTTATCATCATAAGTTATTGAGGAAAATAGTTCGGAGGCCATCCGTGAATCAAGTGGTTTCTCAGAAAGAGTAAATTCCTCACAAAAATCCATGACGCCTTCAAGGATATTACCTCTGGTAGTCATGTACAGCACAACGGTTCTGATTTGAGAGACCAACTCCTCATCCAAGCGCTCATTTAAAATCTTGGTGATTCCCAATGAGTCTAAAATATGTCCAATCAGAAAAGAAGCTCCAATAGACCTATTAGAACGATAATATGGCGATATATTTATTGTTTTCGATTCGTAGTAGTCCCAATATTTATCATTAGGAATCAATAGACCACTTTCATGATCCAATTTCCCAATAACCACTCGATCATTGTTTGGTCTACCGTTCTCGTCACGGAAGTACCTGAGAACCTTGAATACAGTATTATAACGTCCGCTACGACGAACGGTGACTCCTTTTTCAGGCAACGGAACCAGAACCCGTTTACTTAAAGTCATGAGGCTCTCCTTTCTGTAGGTGGAATTATACGCCCTACTGAAAAAAAAAGCTACCACTTTTTTAGCTTGGCAAAAAAATGTGCTGATATAGGTACTATATGTAGTTCTCCAGAAAAAAATTTTGGCTAGCTATTGGTTGGTGCTAAAAAACCCAAAGAATTTAGGTTCTAGCTCTTCCTCTTCTAGGTCATCCGCTTCTAGCTGATCTGGTTCTCGCTCATCTAGTTTTCCCGGCCTTTTCAATCTCTAAAACGGCTTCAGCTGGAACTCTTGGTCACGGTCAATTCAATATAATTTTGGCTCATGGCCCCGCCGCTCTTGACCTTCGCGCGCTAGACAAAAAAAAGGCGGCCAAAAAGCCACCTTTCTTCTCAAAAGCCAAAAAAACCTAGCTTTTAGGCTTTGGTTTTGGCTCTTTCAATATAGGTTCCAGTCCGAGTGTCAATCTTTAAGATATCGCCCTCATTAATAAACAAAGGCACCTGGACAGTAAGGCCTGTGGAGAGAGTGGCCGGCTTATTGGCGCCCGTGGCCGTGTCGCCTTTGACCCCGGGATCGCTTTTCACGACCTCAAGGCTGACCGTCGTCGGAAAATCTAGGCCTATGGGTTGACCCCGATAATAATTGAGGTAGAGCTCCATATTCTCCACGAGGTAATAGCGGTTGTCCCCCACCTGATCGTCCATTAAATGGATCTGCTCGTAGCTGGCTTTGTCCATAAAGACATAGCCGTCTTTAGGATCATGGTACAGGAACTCCACCGTCTTTTCCTCAAGATCGGGTTCCTCAAGCTTCTCCCCAGAGCGGAAGGTCTCCTCTAAAACCCGCCCGCTTAGTAAGTTCTTCAGCTTAGTCCGAACAAAAGCCCCGCCTTTGCCCGGCTTAACGTGCAGAAAGTCAATGATAATATAGGGCTCATCCTTGAAAGTTACCTTTAAGCCCTTGCGAAAGTCACTCGTGGAATACATGAAAAAAGATCCTCCAAAAAAACCTTAGGGCTCCTAAACCCTAGAAAGCGGTCAATAGGGGCCCCAAACCCTCAATTCAATTGCCCAGTAGCCTCGTTGTCGCTGAGATCTGGCTCCTCAGCCAGGCGATAGATGATTTCCCCAGGCCGGACTAGCCTTAATTTTCGGCGAGCCTCGTCTTCCAAAAAGACGGGATCTTGCCCATACCGGATGATTCTCGCCGCTAATTGACTGTTTTCATCCTCTAAGCGCAGGTTTTCCCTCTCCAAATCGGCTTTGCGATTTTTTAGGCTATCGCCGAGTTTTACGCTGTCATTGGTGGCCAGAAAGGAAAAGAAGAGCGATAAAGCCACCACACAGAAAACGATCCATAAGATCTTGCGCGGCAAAGCGTAAACGCGCTCTTTGATGAGATGGCCCCAGGCGCGCTTAGCCTTAATAGAGTCCAAAGAGGAGATTTTTAGGTCTCTCGGCCCTGGTTTGATCTCTTGATAGTCGCTCATCGCTTGTCCTTTCCCGGGCTTTCGTTGGGCAAAGTCGCGGCCATGACCACGCGGTTAAAATTTTTGAGCCTTAAAGCCTCAATGACCTCAAAGACCAGCCCATAGTTAGCTTCCCGATCGGCGGAGATAAGAACCACCACTTCCCGGCCATCCGCGCCCGTCTGCTCCAAAAGATCCCCTAAGCGGGCCACGGTGGTTGGTCGACCCTCGAAAAAAAGATCGTTTCTCGCCGTCAGGCTAATTTCTAGGCGCTCGTCAGTCTGAACCAAAGCCCGAGAAGCCAAAGCCGGGAGCTCCAAGCGCAAACCGGGCAAGACGGCGAACTGGGCGGTGACCATAAAAAAAATCACTAACTGTAATATAACGTCCACCAAAGGCGTCATATTGACCGCGGGGGTAGTGGCTTGTTTTTTTTTGCCCGAAAAGTTCAAGGCCGCTCCTCCTAATCCCTAGGGCCGAAAGTCTGAAAACCAGATCTTTTCATCTTTAATGATCTGACCTATGAGCCATATTAAGCCCTAGCTTCATAAGCCCTAACGACGCTATGCCCTAGCGACCAGGGGCGACGGGTTGAGGCTTTTGGGCGGCGAGGATGGGCGTGTCGGGAGCGGCCAAAGACTCTAAGAGATCCGCCGCCAGATCTTCCAAATCCCCCGTTAAGACTTCCACCCGGTTTAGGAGCAATCTATTGATGACCATGGCCGGGATAGCCACCACCAAACCGGCGGCGGTGGTTAAAAGAGCTTGGCCAATGCCCCCAGCCAAAAGACCAGGATTGCCCATGCCGACTTGGGCCACGGCTCCAAAGGCGTTAATCATGCCCGAAACAGTCCCCAATAAACCCAAAAGAGGAGAAACAGCGGCGATGACCCCTAAAAGCTCCAAATGCGAGCCTAAAAAGATGGCTTCCCGGCGACCAGTTTCTTCCATAACGTCTTTAAAGAGGAGTCGGGAATGGCCTATCATCTTTAAGGCTTGCCTGACCAATCTCTCGGCGGCGGTCAAACCCTCTTGGCATAAAAAAGCCGCTTCTTGGTATTGACGCTTAGCCAAAAGGTCATTGACCGAGTAGATAAGGTTTCTAGGAGCGACTTTAGCGCGCCTTAAGGACCAAATCCGCTCCATAATGATAGCCAGGGCCGCTAAGCTACAACACAGGATAGGATACATCACCCAGCCGCCCCGCTGGATTAAATCTAACAATACGCCCATAGCTTTAATTTATATCCATTTCCCCACAAAGACCTTAAACCTTGGCCCCAGATAATGAAGGCCATTTGACTTGAATGGCCTCAGAAACTTTTAGCCTAAAAAAGAATGGAAAACCCTTAGGCTGGTTTTGGGAGCGTCGCTCCCAAAGCCAGCCGATAGCTTAAGAGCCAGAGTCTTTCGGGTTAATTCGCTCCAAGGCCATTTTTAACAAAGCCTCTTCCGCCACTCGGTGGCCAGGCTCCAAATCCAAAACCCTTTCGTAAGCCGCTTTGGCTTGGACTTTGGAGCCAACTTTCTGTAAAGCTTGCGCGGCTTTCAGCCAATTGGCGGCTTTGGATTCCCTTTGAGCCACCTTTAATAAACTTTGGGCCGCCGCTTGGTTTTGGCCCAATTTTTGTTGCGCGTTAGCCAAGATTCGCCAGTTGGCCGCCTCATCGTCTTGACCAGTCCACTCTAGGGCCAGTTTAGCCAAACCCGCCCAGTTCTTATCGCGCTCTAGCTGATCGGCGATCAGATCCCGAACCTCGTGTCTTTGGGGATCGGCGGGGTAGATCCAGTTGGCCTGCTCCAGCATCTCTTGGGTTTGGCCTTTTTCTTTATATAAAGCCAAAAGATAGCCGCGAGCGTCGCTTTCTAACTGAGAGCCCTGATCTTTGGGATCATTGGGATCTATTCGCGCGCGAGCTTGATCAAGATCTTGGGGATCTTGAGGATCTTTTTGATCTTGAGGCTCTGGTCGCGCCGCGCGCTCGGCGGTCTCTTTGTGATTGAGCTCCAAAGCTTTTAAAAAGGCTTTAATGGCTCCGTCCCAGTTTTTGGCCTGAAAATGGCTGACCCCTAAGTTATAAAACTCCACGCTATGTTGGGCGTGGCTATATAGTAAATTCTCAAACTCTGGGGTAATTTGCCCTGCCGGCGGCCTTTGTAAATTGATCAGCTGGCTTTGAGCCTGGATCCGGATTTTAGCCGCCCCTGGCTCGGAACCGGGCAAAGCGGCCAGACTCTCCCAATGGCTTAAGGCGTCCACTTTTAAGCCGTCGTCGGTTAAGGCCTCGGCCAATTCCAATTGGATGGCCGGATCCTTTAGATCTTTAAAGGCTTGGCTCAAATAATCGCGGTAAGCCGAGCGATCTTGGCGCGCCAAAGCCAAACGAGCTAAATTCAAATAGACCGCCCCATCATCGTCGCCATGCTCAATGGCTAAGAGATAGGCTTTTTCCGAGTCAATTAGCTCATTATTCTCATATCTTAAAAAACCTAAGCGTTTATAAGCGTTAGCTTTGGTTTCGCCTTGTGGCAAGATATCGGCCAAAGAAGCCCAAGCGGCTATCTGGCCAAGTTGATCGCCTAGTTTTTCCCTAAGCCTAACAATCTCGCCCCAAAGACCAGCTAGTTCTTCCCGCTCGGCTAAAGGCAAAAGGCGAACATAAACTGACTCTTCCTTATTGGCTTGACCTAAAATCTTATAAAGAGCCAATAACTCCAAAAGATAAGAGCGGCGTTTCTCCCCAGAATCAGCCGCGTAAAGCTCCTCATAGAGATCGGCTGACTTTTGGGGCTCGCGGAGTTTCCTTAAATTGGCCAAAGCCGCTTTTAAGGCTTGGGCTCTTTGATCCTGGCCATTTTTCTCCGCTAAAACCAATAGACGCGTCAAAGTCTGGATCTCTTGGCTTTGATCTTTCTTTTCCCTATAAAAGGTTAAAAGTTTAGCCAAGATGGCCGTTTTAGTCGCGTCGTCCGGAGCGGTGGTCAGATCGCCTTCCAAAAGCCCTATTAACTCTTCAATCTTTCCGGCTTTTTCCAAAGCCTCCCTCAACCCAGTTTCAAAGGGAGCCCTTTTGGCGGGTTCCATGGAGGCCGTCAGAGCCAAAGCCTTACGATAATACTCGATTTTGCGCTCTGGCTCAACCGCCGCTTGGGCTAGTCCTCCCCAATCCCAGGCCGAAAAAGCCGCTTTTAGGGTAAACCGCCCCACCTCGCGCTCGCCTTCCAAAGCCTCAATGGTCACCACCTTAGCTTCCCCAAAAGCCTCGAGCCCTAAGAGAGCCAATAAAGTGGTCTCCGTTTTCACTAAAGAGTTAACGTCCAAATCCGGGGAGCGCAAAAGAAGATCGTAATTTTTCCAGCGGTTGGTCAGAAGGTTTTTAATGGCTAAGCGATCTTTCGGGTTCATCTCCAAGGTTCCGCCATTAGGGATCCTTTTCAGCTGACCAGAAAGAGCCAGTTCCAAATACTCCACCTTTAAAGGCGGGCCCAAAGTTTGGCCATAAACCCGAGCCAAGGAGACTGGATCCACTAAATACCAAACCAATAGACCTAAGGCTAGGCATGACAATACGCCTAAGCCCCAAAGCCAGGCCGGAGCGGAATGGTTGGGAGGCCTTCTCTGGCTAGACTCCCCTCTCACGCTCCGCGAGCTCCCGAGCGTCGGGCGAGAAAACTAGGGCCCCAAAAACCAAGAGCCAGTCTAGGACAAGTGGCCAGCCCAGCCTTAGGATAAATCTCAGAAAGAGCCCGCGTATTATCTAAATTGGCCTTAAGAGAGCGATTAAGGTTATTTGGTTGATAAAAACAATAGTATTTCAACAATTTACCACCAAACAAATATTTAGGCGTGTTTTATGACTTAGATAAATTAATTTTTCCAGACCAGAGCCAAAATGGCGAAAATAGTCAGAACCTTAAAAACCCGCCAATTAACATCACTCCAATCTTATAACAAAAAAAAATAATAATTAAAAGCTTTTTGGTCTTTCCGGGATCTCTGTCCGGGCGACCAGACGACTAATCCGCCCGGACGCTAGCTCCTTTTTTTAGCTTGTCTCAAAAAAAACCTAAATCCAGAATTAGCCGCCCAAGGGCTAACTCTCTCTTTTGGCCAACCGGCGATATGACTAGTTAAAGTAGTCGCCCGCCGGCGAAAAAAGGCTAAGTTTCTCTATAGGGTTTCGGCGGAAAAATAAAAATTTGACGCCAATCGGCAAAAAGTTTAATATATATATAATAGTTGAAGTGGAGGCGAGAATTTGCGACTAAAAGTCGGCGATCTGGTGGTATATCCCGCTCACGGCGTAGGCCAGGTGGAATCCATCGAAAATCGGCCAGTCAATGGCGTGGACAGTTCCTTGGTAATCTTGCGCATTTTGGACAATGGCATGCGCATTACGATACCGGTGCGGAATGTCTCGGAGATTGGCTTAAGGCCTTTAATTTCCCTCGCTGAGGTCATGAAAGTCTACGAAAGGCTCCAATCGCCGCCTGTTATGGTTGAGGCCAGCAACTGGAATCGTCGTCACCGGGCTTATTTGGATAAACTCAAAACCGGAGCCATAGCCGACGTTTGCGATGTCATTAGGGAGCTTATGACCATGCGGGGCAATAAGGAGCTTTCTTTTGGGGAAAGAAAACTGTTGGACACGGCTCGATCCCTATTGATCAAGGAAATCTCCATGGTCACCCAAACGGGCGAAGAACTGATTGGCCGGGAAGTCGATAGCTTTTTCCCGCCCCCCAAAACCGCCGTCGCCGTCGCCGCTCAATAGCCTTGCGTCTTTTGGCCATTTTCTTTGGCTAACCTTCTCCCCTTAAACCCTAAACTCATGACCCTAAACTCATAACCTAAAATAATCGCCTACTGAAGCCCAGAAATTGAAGACCTTAAACGCCCCCCAGAGACCTAAGAGGCCTTTAGCCGATAATTCGCCGGCAGGCGCTCTTGACGAGAAGGTTGACCAAAATGGCCAGGTCGCGGCGATAATCGCGCCCGAAACCTTCGAGACCCACTCCGCTTACCCAGAAGTCTCTACTGCGGACGCCCATATTGACGCCAGCCAGCCTGAGACCACCCATGAGACCACACCTGAGACGACCGAATGGGCGGAACCCCTCCCCACGACTGAGCCTTGGGTTTTTGTGGTGCCCGCCGATAAGGCTGGCCTCCGCTTGGATAAGGTTTTAGCCACAGTATGGCCTTTTAGTCGCTCCAGCTTTAAAAGAGCCCATCAAAAAGGCCGCGTCACCTTGGATGGGCAAAGGTCGGCCAACGCCCGCTTAGTTAAAGCTGGGCAAATAGTCAAATTTTGGCCTATGGAGGGTCAAGACGAAAATATTGATCCTTCCGTTCAATTGGCGGACTGTCCCATAATTTACCAAGACTCTTCCATCTTTATCATCAATAAGCCAGCTGGCGTCACCTCTCACCAAGACTTAGCCGCTCGGGGGCCTTTTTTAACGTCTTTTCTCTTGACCATAGACCCCAATTTGGCTGACATAGGCGATCCTGGGCGGCCAGGCTTGGTGCATCGGCTAGACAAATTCACCTCTGGGCTCATGGTCGTGGCTCGCTCGCCAGAAGCCTTCGAAAGCCTAAAGACCAGTTTTCAAGATCGGCTGGTTCTAAAAAAATATCTGGCTTTTGTCTTCGGCGCGCCTAAAATTACCGGGCTTTTGGAATCAAACCTAGCTCGCCACCCGACCAAAAGACATAAATTTACCGTGGTCAAGGAAAATGGTCGCTTGGCTCGCTCAATAATTAAGGTTTTAAGGACTTTTCCGGCCACCAATGTGTCCTTAGTGGAAGTGACCTTATTAACTGGGCGCACCCATCAAGCTCGGCTCCACCTTAAACAAGCCCAAGCTCCCATCTTGGGGGACGCGGTTTATGGGGTTAGCTGGGCCAAGAGTCTAAGCCAGTTTCCAAGCTTAAAGCCTTTTTTGGCTCGCCAGCTTCTGCACGCTAGGCGTTTGGCCTTTCCCCATCCCGAAGGCGGTTATAAGGCTTTTCGCGCCCCTTGGCCAGAGGATTTCCGCGGTCTGTGGCGCGAGCTGAACCGGTTGGAGAAAAATAATAGCTAGCCCCAGGCTCCCTGGCCAATGAACCTTCTTCGTTTTTGGCCAATTTTATTTAAAAATTCTTCTTTTTTTGCTATATTTTAAAAGAGATATTTTGGTCTCTTGAGGTTGGCGCTTAAATTGCTATTTTCAACCAAGCCCTAACCCGCGGGACATTTCGAGCTATAAAGGACTTTTCGGCGAGAAGAGCCTTTTAGCCGCCTTGTCTTTTAATCTCATAGTTTTTTAGTCTTATAATTATTTTGGTTTAGCCACCATTAGCCAAAAAAGGGTCTTTTTTAATAATCTTAAGCCCTTTCAGACGCCTAGCCACGAGGATGCCACCCATGAAAAGATTGTCCCAGGTTATTTGGCCCATGGCCGCGATTTTGGCCTTGTTGTGGCTAGCTAATGGACTCTTGGCTCGCCCAGAGACTCTGACTAACGACTCAAAAGCTTACGCCAAACTGGAAGAGCCAGGCCAACCCACGCCAGTTTTAGGGGCGCCGACTTTAGCCGTTAGACCTAGTCTTCAAGCCAAAGTTGGGGATTTGGTGGCTTTGCCTTCCATCGCGCCGGTGGTTAGAAAAGCCAAATCCGCGGTGGTGAATATTACGGCGGAGAAAATTTCCTTAAGTCCTAAAAAAAGTCGCCGCATTAGCCAAGAAGAGAACCCCCAAAACCCCTGGCTACCCGATAACTACGATGATCTGTTTATCCCGCCCCAAGCCGGAGAAGAACCCTTCCTTCAAGATCCCGGTGGAGAGGAGGGAGAGCCAGAGGAAGAGGAGCCGAAGAATTCGCCGACTTGGCCCGATCAAGCCGAAAAAAATCCCGCGCCCAATCAAAGACCCAATGAAGCGCCCAATCCGCCCAACCTAGAGTTTGACCCGCCCCAAGCCAAAAAAAGAACTTTTCGGGAGCATATCCAAGCCTCGGGTTTTATCTTTGACCAAGAAGGTCATGTCATCACCAATAACCACGTGGTGGAGGGGGCCTTTGACATAATGGTCAAACTGGACGATGGCGAGGAGATTGAGGCGACGGTGGTGGGCCGCGATCCTAAAACTGATTTGGCTCTCTTAAAACTAGCCAAACCCGGCCCTTATCCCTATTTGGCTTTAGGGGATTCCGACCAAGTTCAGATTGGCGACTGGGTTTTGGCTATTGGCAATCCCTTTGGCTTAAGCCGGACAGTCACCAAAGGCATTGTCTCGGCTAGAGGGAGAGCCATTGGCGCGGGGCCTTACGACAATTTTCTCCAGACCGACGCTTCCATAAACCCGGGCAATTCCGGCGGGCCTCTCTTGACCTTAGATGGCGAGGTGGTGGGAGTGAACGCCATGATTTTCGCCGGCGGGACAGGGATTGGGTTCGCCATTCCCTCCAATATGGTCAAAAAAATCGTTACTGTCTTAAAAGAAGACGGCTATGTGGAAAGAGGCTTTATTGGGGTCGTGGCTCAACCTATTACCGCGGATTTGGCTTTGGCTTTTGGCTTAAAGAGTCAAGATGGGGCTTTGGTGGGCGAGGCTTTAGAGGATTCCCCGGCTTCTCTGGCTGGCTTAAAGCCTGGCGACGTCATTGTGGAGTTCGCCGGCCAACCCATTAAAGAGATCGATCAATTAGCCACCTTAACGGCTGAGTCGGTGGTGGGCCAAGAAACGCCCATCTCCATCATTCGCGACCAAAACAAATTAACTTTAACGCTGACCGTGGCTCGCTTAGACGACGCTATCCCCGATAATGGCGGCTTTCTCGGGGGCCCAGTCATGGATTTAGGCTTAACCTTAAGGGAAATCACCCCGAGCGCCGCGGAGAAATTAGGCTTAGATTCCGATGACGGGCTACTGGTGGAGCAGACCCTAGAAAAATCCCCCGCTAGAGAAGCGGGGCTAGAAATTAAAGACATTATTTTGGAAGTGGATCGCAAACCCGTCAATAATCTTAAGGACTACAATGGGGCTTTAAGGAGCCATCCGCGCGGGGAGCCGATTCTCTTGTGGGTCAAGCGCGGTCAACATAGCCTCTATCGCTCCATTAAGCTTTTGGATCTCCCCCAGACGCCCTAAGAGCGACTTTTTAACGATTCGGCCAATTGTTTTGACTACATTTATTAAGGATATTTAAGGACTTTTAATGAGCTATGTTATCGCGGCTTTAGCGGTTCTGGTCATGTTGGTGGGTCTAGCTGGCTCAATTCTGCCTATTATCCCCGGTTTGCCCATAATTTTTGGGGCTTACTTAGGTTATGGGCTCTGGTCTGGTTGGGCGGCCTATGGCGCGGGAACCATGGTGGCCGTGGGGCTAGTCGTGGCTTTAAGCCTGGTTGTGGATCAGTTAGCCTCCATCATGGGGGCCAAAAAGTTTGGAGCTGGCAAAGCCGGCATGATTGGCTCCTTTATTGGAGCCATTTTGGGCTTAATTTTCTTTAATCTGCCAGGCCTTATTATTGGCACCTTCGCGGGAGCCGCGATTTTTGAGCTACTTTTCGCCAAACGCGATCTCATGTCATCTTTAAAAGCTGGAACTGGGGCTTTGGTGGGTTTTCTGGCCTCTAGTTTATTTAAATTTATTTTAAGCTTAATTTTGACTTTGGTTTTTGTTCTTTTGGTTTTAATGAGCTAAAGAGCTTTGAGTTCTAGAGCGAGGTTTTCTTGAGCGAGGATTTTCGAGCTAGGATTTCCTAGTTATGATTTCCTTAGTTATGATTTCCCGCGCTAGCGGGCGATGGGACAAAAAAACGCTCAAGACGATGGAGACGCTCTAGAGACGATCATGATACGATCTAGTAACGCTCCAGAAACGCTGACGCTAGGGCTTTAAAAAAACCTTAAAGCCAAAATTCTAGCTAGAGGCGAATTTTTTAGACCTCAAAATCTTTTTCCAGGTTAATAATCAACTCCACCTCGCCTCTTAAAAGCTTCGAGCGCTCGGCGATCTCTGGAATGGAGAGTCCTTTTTTAGCTAAGCGCAGAACCAAAGCCCGGGTTTCGGGAGCCGCGGGATTGGCTTGGCCATGGTCAGAGGCGCCCGCCAAAGCCCCGCTATTTTCCGCCAGCTGGGCTAAACGGGTCTCACCCGCTTTAATGGCCTCTTCCGTCTTAGCCAATAAAGACCGGTAATCGGCTAAACGACGATCTAGCTTTAAGATAAGATCCGTTGACAACTCTTTCTTGTCTTTTAAATTGGCCTCAAACGCTCGCGAGATCTTTTCCGACTCGGACAAGAAGCGCTCAATGGTCTCTTTAAGATGATCTGGCATAAAGGCGGGCGAGGAGTCATCAGTCGGGGGCGAAAATTCTTGACTTTGGTCTAGTTTCCCTCTAGAGCGCCAAAGAAGGGCCACCAATAAAATAAGAAGAAGAACCTCCAGGCCCATTTGGAGGAGCATAACCTCTTTGACGATGAAATCCACTAAGGCTGGCTCCCTTAAACCCGGACATCCACCAAGGGATCGGTCGCCAAAAACTCGTCTTGGTCAGGAGATTTGACTCGGGGCTTGGTTTTAGGTTTTTCCCGGAAGAAAGATTTGGTTAAAGGATCGCCATCTCGGTTTATGGCTACCGTCCCGGCGCTCGAGCCCGTCTCGGCCACCACTTCCACTAAATCCCGGCGATACTCCTTGTCCTGAGCTTGTTGGGCGAGACGCTGAAGCTCTTGCCCAATAGCCGCTTGAGCCGCCACTTGCCCGTTAATGGTCGGCAAATGGAGGTAAAGTTGATTTATATGGTGCAGGGGCGCGGTCATGGCTTCGGCCAATACCTTTCCAAGTCCCTTTCTTTTAAATTCCCCTTTTTCAGATTAATCTCTTTAGATTGACCTCTTAAGGGCGAAGAAGGAAACTACAATTTATTATAGCTTTTTCAAGCTCTTAACGCCAATTATTAGCCTTTAGCCTACCTCCAACCTCCAGCGTTTTTAATTTTGGAACTTGAAAATTCAGCCTTGGCGTGGCGACCCCTGACCCTCAAAATCCCAAACATTTATAAACAAGAATTTTGGCCCCTCAAAGCGTTTGGCCAGAACGATTAAAATTTTTCCTTTTTGGACGCGTAATTTTACTTCTTTCAAGAAATATCCAGTTGGCGAAACAAAGCTTCGCGCGGCCATAGCGCTAACTAAATATTTTTTAGAAATTCAATTAAATTTAATAAAAATTGAAACGAAACACCTGTATAAACTACGTACAAAATAGATTATTTATTTTTAATTTATCATTAAACAATTTTATAAAAAATATAAGCTTTTTATAAATACCTTTTAAATAATTAAGATTAGCCATTTTGAGTTAAACTCATAAAAACGACCAACCTACAATTTTTCTGGAGTATACTTCTCGTCGGCAAAGGCTTTCTGATACCATTTTATTCCCTCCAAGAAATCGGGTTCCACGCCTTGGCCACTTACGTAACATAAGCCCAAAAGGAACTGGGCTTTAGCCATATTGTTTTGAGCTAAATCTTTTAACACGCCTAGGGCCTTCTCTAAATCCCTTAACGCGCCCCCGCTACCGGATAAATAGTGATTGGCTAGATCGTATCGCGCCTCACAAAGGCCATTATCCGCGGCTTTCTCCAACCAATGGAGATACAAGGCTGGGTATTGTTCCCCCGAACGCCCAGCCATATAAAGCTGGGCCAGATTATACATGGCGTCAGGCAGTCCTTTTTCAGCGGCCAAGCTCAACCAAGCGATGGCTTCTTGGATATTCCGCTTAACTCCTACGCCTTCCGCGTAGCATTGACCTAACTTAGACATGGCCCCGACGAAACCCTCGGTAGCTGACAATTTCCACTTTTTAAAAGCCTGGGTCTCATCTTTGGGGACGCTTAAACCTTGGCCATAAACCTGCCCCAAAAGATAAAGAGCTAGGGCGTGGCCCTGGTCAGAGGCCTTTTTCAACCAATGAAAAGACTTTTTATAATTGACTTTAACCTCATCGTGTCCGTTATGGTATAAATTTCCCAAGAAAAATTGACTTTCTTGGTGACCTTTATCCGCGGCTTCCTCTAACCAATAAAGAGCCTTGTTTAGATCTATGGGGGATTTGTAACCGTTC
>JAISWW010000086.1 GCA_031270705.1 Deltaproteobacteria bacterium | reverse complement strand
GTTTGACAAAAATAACGACGGCGAATGGCTTTATCGCGTGCCGTTGACCATGTTGCCTTAATGACCTTGGAGAGCTGTCCTGAGCCTATTTTGGTTTTTGATAAGGTTTTAAAAAGCCGGGCGGGGGGCCGCGGTTATCAGCTTTTTATTGAGGACTTTAAGGTTTTTCCCCAGGATCGCCTCGCTTTGATTGGCGACTCGGGGAGTGGGAAGAGCACCTTATTGGATCTAGCGGCTCTTATTTCGCGGCCTGACGCGGCTAATGGCTTTTTCTGGCGACCGAGCTCTGGACGCGAGGCCGTAAACCCTCGTACCTCTAAAGCCGTGGATCTGGCCGCGGCCTGGAAAGCCAAGAAAGTGGCTAGTTTTGAAAAAATTAGGCGCCTGGAGCTTGGTTACGTGACCCAGACCGGGGGGTTATTGCCTTTTTTGTCGGTGCGCGACAATATTTTGTTGCCCGCCCAAATGAAGAAAATGGGCTCTAAAGCTTTGAGCCGGCTGATTTTTTTGGTTAAGGAACTAAAAATTGAGTCTCTTTTGTCTAAATTGCCCAGCAAACTCTCCGTGGGCCAAAGACAACGTTGCGCCATAGCTAGGGCTTTGGTGCACGAGCCGAGTCTCATTTTAGCCGACGAGCCCACGGCTTCTTTGGATCCCCCGACCGCTCGCCAGGCTTTGGATCTGCTTTTGCGGTTGAGTCAGGATCAAGCTTTGATCATCGCCACCCACAATTGGGAGCTGATTAAAGGTCAAGGCTTTACGGTTTATAAAGTTATTTGCGAGGCTATCGACCCCTCGCGGCCAGTCGAGGCTCGTCTCGTTAGGCTAGAGGCTTAAAGGTGTTTTTTGTCACTTTAAAATTGGCTTTTAAGCGTTATAGCCATGATCGCCTCTTCGCCTTGTGCTCCATTTTTTCCCTGGTGGCTTTTTTGGCGCCTTTGTTAACTTTAATGGGCATAAAAGACGGCATTATTGGCACCTTAACCGATCGGCTCATTCAAAATCCCCGCAATTTGGAGCTAACCCCGCGGGGCGTGGGCAAATTTCCCGACGCTTTTTTTCGGGAGCTCAAAACCCATCCGGCCACGGGCTTTATTATTCCCGAGACGAGAACCCTTTCGGCGACTTTAAGTTTATTGAAACCCGATTATCCGGCTTTAAGGGTCGATCTCTTGGCTACTGGCCCTTTAGATCCCCTGGTTATGGCCGCGACCCCGCCGCCAGACACCCTCAATCTGGCCGATAACCAGATATTTTTAGCTCTTCCAGCGGCTAAGCGCTTGGATTTAAAGCCTGGGGACACTATCACCGGGCAAGTCAGTCGTCTCCAGACCGGCTTTGAGGAGACCAAGCGCCTGGAATTAACGGTTATAGGCCTTTTGCCCGAGGAAGTGGCCAATGGCTATTACCTTTTTTGCTCTTTGCCGTTATTAAAAAAGCTGGAAGATTACCGCAGCGGTTTTGAGGTTAAGGATCTGGGCTGGGCCGGCAAGGTTAAACCGGTGGCCCCCATTTTATATCCTCGTTTTCGCCTGTACGCCAAAAACCTTGACGGAGTCGAGGAGCTGAAGGCTTATTTGGCCAAAAAAGGTTTGGACATGTTGTCCCGAGCCGAGGAGATCGCTTTGGTTCGGCGTTTGGATCACGCTTTTACCGTGGTCTTTTTGGCTCTTTTGGCCGTGGTTGGCGGCGGGGCTTTCGCTTCCGTGGCTAGCGGGGCCGTGGATCAGGTGGTCAAAATCCGGCGTTCTTTGGCCGTCTTATCTTTATTGGGGCTATCGCGGGCTCAGTTAATGGCCTTTACTGTTTTTCAATCAATATTTACCGGTTTTTTGGCGGTCATAACGGCTGAGGCCCTATTTTTGGGGCTCAGCCGAATTTTAAATTTTTATTTTGGCGACAATTTTGGTCTCGGCGAGCGAGTTTGTTTTCTGACGCCGGAAAAATTGGCGCTCGCGGGCGGGGCGACGCTCATATTCATGTTGATCGCTTCCAGCGCGGCTATGATTAGCTTACTCGATCTCGAGCCCTCGGAGGGGATGCGCGATGTCTAAACTTTGGATTTGGCCAATTATCATCTTAGCTTTGGCCCTAACTCCCTCGGCCACGGCTCAGCTCATGACCAAAGCTGGAGCCAATAAACCCGAGTTCGCCTATAACCCTAAACCGGACGCCGCGGATATAATCTTGCCCATGCCTTGCGATTTGAAGATGGTTTTTAAGGCCGTCTCGCTCCCGGTCAATGGCCATTTGGACGACATGAAAACTCGTCTTGGGGCTGAGCTGGAGGAAAATAATCCCAATGGCTTTTTTGATCGCAAATATACCACTTATCTGGGCTCGGCTCTCTCTTTAAATGATTTGCCGCCCGACCAGAAAGAAATCGCCGCCAAGAGTCTCATGAACCCTACGTCCCAAAAGGTCTATGGGGATCAGATTTTTTTAATCGGCAAATACGAGGTGACCAACGCCCAATTTGACGCGGTCATGAAAGGTTGCGCCCCCAACTCGGCCCAGTCGGCTCTCCCGAAAACCAACATTTCTTGGTATGACGCTTTATCTTTTACGGAAAAATACATGACCTTTTTGTTGACCAAGCATCCCAAGAGTTTGCCGACATTTCCCGATGACGATCGGTTTGTGGGCTTAATACGTCTCCCCACGGACGCGGAATGGGAATACGCGGCGCGCGGGGGTCATTTCGTGGCCTCCGAGGATTTGGAAAATGAGGCCTTGTTTCCTTTAAATGGCCGAGAGCCTAGCGCTTATGGCTTATTTTACAATAACGTCTCCCAAAACTCTTCCCCCAGCCGTATTGGCTCCTTGGCCCCTAATCCTTTGGGCATTTATGACACTATGGGCAATGTCTCGGAGATGACTTTGGATTTATTTAAAATGACCAAAGGCTCGCGTCTCCATGGCGCGGCCACGGGCGGTTTTATTAAGAAAGGCGGTAGTTATCACAGCGAGTTGGCGGACGCTCTGCCTGGGCGCCGGCAGGAAGTGGCCCTTTTCAATCGTCAAGGCCCCAGCAAAGCCGAGGATATGGGTTTTCGGCTAGCTTTGTCGTCTGTGGCCGTTTCTAGCGCCTCGCGGGTCAAACAGTTGGCCGAGGAGTGGCGAGAGATGGGGAAAACCCCCATGCTCGAAGCGGGCTCCAATCCTTTGGAAAAACTGGATAACTTAATCCGCAAAGCCGATAGTCCCGAGGAAAAGGCCACTTTTGAGTCTTTAAGGGCCGATTTCCAGGATTTTAACATAGCCGTCCAAAAAGAGAAGGCGGCTTCCATCCGCGGCCATTGCAAGGGCTTAATTCATACCGCTTATAGCATCCGGAACACTGGTCGTCGCCGGCAAATGGCCGAGCATAATTTAAAGGCCATCAGCCGCCGGATTGAGGATTTCTCCGGCAAGATTAGATCTCTCCCGGCCAATGAAAGACCGACCGCGAATAAAGTTTTAAATGACATGAAAAACAACGCCGCTCTATTAGAGGAAGATATGGCGGTATTTGATTTGGCCATAGCCAATCAATTTGGTTATTATAAGATTTCGATTAAAGACTCGACTGAATTTGATCGAACTACCCTGGAAGATCAATTAGAATTTGTTTTTAATGATATTAAGGGTGACGATATTTATAGCCAAGAAATGAGAAAATTTTATGGTATAGTTGTTGATCATATTAAATTTTCTATTAATGGTGATGACCGTAATATAAAATTACAAGATTTATTATAAAAGTCCCTTTAAAGTCTAGTTAGACTAATAAATGGTTTTTTGGCCTTTATTGAGTCAGACTCTCTTTTGAGCGGGACGATTCTACCTTGCCTTACGGGTCGCTTGGCTTGGGCTAGCCGAGTTTGGCTAGCCTAATCCTTAGGCCGCGAGCCAAGGTTTTATATTTGGTCGCGATATGGTATTAATAAAACATAAACGACTCTTTTAGGTTTGGCTAGACTCTTGGCCAGGCCAGTTTTAGTTTTTTTTGTTTTTTAGCCCTGAAGTCGTTTTATTAGTTTTTTATTGGCTATCGCGCGCTTTTAAAGCGGTAATTTTGGTCTGAGCGTGAATATGAGTCAAAATATGGTCAATAATAATTCAGCCCAGTCGGTGAAGCTGACCAATAAACCATCCTACCTGGTGGGCTTGGTTTTAGGGCTTCTCTTGGCCGGCTTGATTTTGGGCGTTATTTACTTTTTTTTCTACAGCCAGGCCTTATATAAGTCTAAAGTGGCTCAGGTTGATACTTTAAAATTTCAATCAGCCAATATTGATACCCTTAAAGTTGAGATTGAGCGTTACCGTCAACTACTTAGCGCCGATGTCTGCGTTGATCCGGCGGCTGGCGGCTTAATTTTCCCGCCCCAGCCCGTTCGTCGCGCTCAAGGCTCCCCGCCAAGCGCGGGCGGCCAAGGCGCGCCTGGTCAGGCTAGACCCAGCCCCCCCAGCAATAATGGCTTCGTCCCTAATGACGCCCCGGTCGCTCCAACGCCTGGCCTGAATTCAGTCCCACCTGTCTCGCCAGACCAACAGAAATCAATAGACCCAAATAAGCCAATAGACCCCAATGTTCCGCCAGACCAAAATAAATCAATAGACCCCAATAAATCGGCAGATCCAGATTCCGGGCCATCGCCGGAACCAGATTCGGACAAATCCCCCGCCGATCCAGCTGACGAAATTAATCCGCCCCAGCCCGAAGAGGCTGAGAAAAAATCCTCCGCGCCCAACGACGAAGAGCGGGCCGCCAACCTTCTAGACAACATTGAGGCGGCCACGGTCTTGGTTTTGGCCATGGACTCCAAAAAAAATTCGGGCATGTCCATGGGCACTGGGTTTTTCGTCTCGGACGATATTGTCCTCACCAATCGGCATGTCATTGACGTGGCCAAGAAAGCTGACGGGATCATCTTGGTGACCAACAAAACCTTGGGCCATGTCCAAACCGCGAAATTAATTCTTTCTAGTCGAGCGGACGCTTTAAGGGATTACGCGGTTTTAAGGGTTGATTTGGAAGACGTGACCCCGCCGACGCCTTTAAAAATTTCCAATGAGGCGAAAAGGGCCGATCGGGTGACCGCCTGGGGCTATCCTGGCTTAATTACCAAGATTGACCCTAAAATGGACGCTTTATTGGATGGGGATTTAAGCTCGGCTCCGGAGCTGGTTTACGCGGAGGGCGTAATTAGCGTTATCCAGCAAATGGATGGGGATATGCCGCTCATTAGCCATACCGCCGAGGTTTCTCAAGGCAATAGCGGCGGGCCTTTGATCGACCGCAATGGCGAGGTCATTGGCATTAACACTTTTATCAGAATTGATAACAAAAGTAGTCGCCAGGTAAATGTGGCTTTAGGCGGGCGCGATATGTTGTCGTTTTTGGCCGAAAACAACATCGAGCTTGACTAAGGTGGAAATTCCATGCCCAGGCAACTGATCCACTCCTCGGAAATTTTGGAAAATCGAATTGACACCCATGATGGCAAGGAGATTATCGCCAATTATTTTCAGTTATGCCAATTGATCGCGGCGGAGTCGCCAGGGGATCGGGCCCAACTATTGGCTGAGCCCCTCAAAAACGCCGACCACAACCGGATCAACTGGTATACTAGCTTAAGTGGCGAGGTCAAGCCCTACGAGAGCCTGACCCCAGAGGAGCAGTCCTCCGTTTGGGCCATCGTTGAGGAAAGAGAAGCCGAGCTCAAGGCTCTGGCCAATAAAGTTCTAGCGGCCTCGGTTAGCAAACGGAAATTTACCGCGGAATTATTAACGCGGATTTTAAGTCACCCAGAATATCACTACATTTATTTAGTTGGCGATCAACCAGTAGTGGCTGGTTGGGGCTTAACTCCTCTTGACGGGGTCAAAAGGCGAGCCGCGCCAGTGGAGCCAATGGAGCCAGCGGAGCCCATAGCCCAGCTGACCGAAAAATCCGTTCCTCCCGCCCCGCTGGCGATAGAGATCACGACTTTTTCCGGCGAATATAGTTTATGGAAATTGTTTTTGGGCTTATTTTTAGGCTTTAATCTTTTGGCCATAATTTTTTTCATCTTGTTTCCGGGCTTTAAGATCTTTTTCGATCAGTTTGTCAATCCTCCGCGGTTAGACACGGCCACTTTTGACCGCAATAACGAGGAAGAGGATACCTTGCGCCAGGAGCTGGAAAAGTTGCGCGGAGCCTATATCGCCAAATTGGCCGCCTGTCCATTGCCGGAACCGGCTCCAGTAACGCCTAATCCTCCGCCACTAGTGGATTCGCCTAAATTGCCGGATCCACCGAAAACCAGCCCTGAGCCAGAGTCCAAAGACGCGCCCGAGCCCCAACCGGAGCCTAAGCCCCAACCAGAGCCGACGCCCCAACCGGAACAGTCGCCGCCCGAGCCTCAACCGGAGCCTAAGCCCAACCAAGAACTAGAAATTCCCGAAGGGGCTGAGGAGAAAAACGATTTGTCTTTTATGGAGGGTTGCTGGGAATCGCGCTCCACGGGATTGCTGAGCCGAGCCACGGATTTGCCGATCGCGATCAAGTATTGCTTTAACGCGAAAGGCAACGCCGTGGTCACCATTGACGAGACCGATTCCCGAAAAAGGTATTACCAGACCTGCTCAACCACGGCCGCGGCCTCGTTTAGGCAAGGCGCCTTGGTCGTCTCGCAGAGCAAAGGGCCGGTTTGCCCTAAGGATCGCACCCAATATTCTCCGTCGACCATGGTTTGCGTCCCAAGCTCCAAAAACGGCGGGACGGCCACTTGCGTCATTAAGCAACCTAACTCAGAATCTATTTCCGCGACGTTTAAGAGGTTAGATTCTGGCTCCGCAAAACCAAAAACACCGTCAGGCAAGAGCTCAACTCCGCCTTTGGGTCTTTCGCGAAAAAAGTCGTAACGCTCTTTTCGGCCACCTGGAGGGCCAGGTCTTTGGGGTAGCCATAAATCCCGGCGGAGATGAGGGGAAAGGCGATGGACTGACAGTTATTGGCTAAGGCCAAGTTTAAGCTGTTTTGATAGCAAGAGGCTAAAAGCTCTGGCTCTCCATTTTGGCCGCCTCGCCAGACCGGGCCCACCGCGTGAATGACGTATTTGGCGGCCAAGCCAAAACCCGGCGTAATGACGGCTTGCCCCGTCGGACAATGGCCGATGGCCTGACAAGCCTTAGTCATCTCCGCTGGACCGGCGGCCCGAAAAATAGCCCCGCAAACCCCGCCGCCCATGGCCAAAGAAGAGTTGGCGGCGTTAACGATGGCCTCGGTCTTCATGGCGATCAGATCGCCATTGATGATTTGAAAGGGCATACAATCTCCTTAGCGTTATAGCGAACGCTTGTTTAGCGCGATCGCTTGTTTGGGTTAGGGTCAATCTTTTCGGCCCAATTTTTCTAGTGCCTATTTTTCTCAGTCCAGATTTTTCTCAGTCCAGATTTTTTTGAACGCGACAGCGGCTTAAGAACCACAATATAACATAGCTTAGGCGCTTGGATCATTTTCGCGGCGCTCGATAGCTTTTGGGGTCTTTATGAAACATTTTTCGCTCCTTTTGGCGCTAGCTCTGATGTTGGCTTGCGCTCCCGTTATTTCCCCGCCCAAGGACTATAACCAGATCATGACTGGTTGGCTAGGCGCCTCTATTGACGATTTAATTAAGGCTTGGGGCGCGCCAGCCTATAAATTTAATCTCACCGATGGTCGCCAGCAATACCATTGGGATCGCCTAGCCGCCTCGGTTAGCCCTGGATCCCCGGATTATGGCCCAGGTGGCCGCGAAGCTTCTCAACCGGGTTTGGTGACTAGCGGGGAGTGCGGGATTACGGTGACCGTGGATCCTTATCATAAAGTTTCCGGTTATAGCCGGGCCAACCCAGGGTGCGAGCGGATGGGTCTGCCGCGAAGTCGGGAAGACAACGTTTAGGGCGCCCAAAGGCTCTTTAGCTTATGGATAAAATCTCAATATATCGCCAAAGCGCCGAGGTTTTAGGCCGCCACGCCTTGGATGTTATCGCCCGGATGAGTTCCTTAGAGGGTAGCCTGGGTGGTTTGTGGCGCGAGGATGGCCTAAAGGCTCGTCGATACGTGGAGGCGGTGCGGGTCAATTTTCAGGGGACGGTCGCGGCCAAACCTGTTAAAGGATTTTTTATTTGCGCTTTTCACGTTTTCCAGGTGGCTCAGGAATTGGCTCAGGCCATCGCCCTCAAAATGGGCTTAAGTCGAGAAATGGCCCAAGACCGCGAGGGCGTGGAAAATGTCTTGGGCGAGTTATTGAACATTATTATCGGCTTAACTTGTCCGGACTGGGCGAAAATTGGCTTGGAAATCGATTTTGATCCCCCGGAAAAGCTAGGCGGGCACCACATTGAGCCCATGGCCGAAGGCGCGAGGGCCTACCATTTATCCATAAATCTACCGGAAAGCCGGGAGATCTCTATTTTTGTGAATTTCATCGCCCCGGTTGTGAATGTATGCCCTTAGCCGTTATTTCCCCTCTTTTAGGTCTTTTGGAGAGAGACAAAAGCTCGATTTTTCCAGAACAGGATTTGGTTCTTGTCCCCAATGATTTGGTGGCCTTCCAAGTCCGCGATCAGGTCATGAGCCAAAAGAAAGTTGTTTTAAACGTTGGCGTTTATTCTTTTGGGGTTCTGGAAAATCGTCTGGCCCAAGAGCGTTGGCCAGAACTAGTTAATGACTATAGCCGGATCTTTTTTCTGAATCGTCAGGCCCCTGGTTTTTGGCCCATTTTAGGCTTGTCCGGGCAGCCCTCTTTAACCCAAACGGCGGAGTTGGCCGACCAATTGGCCGATGGCCTCGATCGTTTGCGTTTGGCCGGTTTATCCTGGGCCGAGGTGGGGGCCTTAAAACCGCCGGAATTGGCTAAAGCCCTAGGCGCTTTGGGCGAAAAATATGACCAGTGGCTGGCCGGCCGCGACGACCAATTCGCTTTGCGCTTAAAAATTATCAAAGCCCTAGAAAAAGGGGAGGATTTTCGGTTATTAAGGAATGTTCAGAATATTCATTGCTATCATTCCCAAAGACTATCGCCCTTTGAGACGAAGCTTTTACAGGCTTTAGCCATATCTGGGCGGCGAGTCGACATTCGTTTGGATGTGCCCGCTTGGCTTTTCGCCCAACGCGGCGACAAAAAAGGCCTTAACTGGGGTTTTCAGCGCTTAAGGATAATTGAGGAATTTTATAAAACCCCAAGCCCCAACCTTAACCTCGAATTTTCGAATGAGTTCGAGCCCGATTATCCCGACATCCCAGCCGCTTTGTCTTACGCGAGCCGCAATATTTTTGGCCCGCCCAATGACGATCCGCCGTCTTTAGGCTCTGAGCTTATTATCCAAAGCGCGCCCACGCGCTACCAGGAAGTGGAGGCGGTGGGCCGGGATTTAAAAAAGGCCATTTTGTCGGGTATACCGGCTCGCCATTTGGCGGTGGTTATTCCCCAAATGGCCGAATATTTACCGGCTTTTTTGGATATTGGCCGCCGTTTTGGCCTAGACTTTTTTAGTCGTCGCGGTCAGGGTTTAGCCCAGACCGGCCCAATTTTAGCCCTTAACGATCTATTGGCCTTGTGGCCTTCGCGCTTTGAGTTATCTAGGGTCGTGGAGGTTTTAAGATCGCCTTGGTTTAATTTTGGCGTAAAGGATTTTCCTTTAACGGCGATCCTGGAGTCGGGCGTTTCTGACGATCGGGCGGGGGGCGATTTTGAGAAGAACCTAGCCAAAGCCATTGGCTCGGAGGCGGATTCGGTTTTAAGGCCGGTTTTGGACGCGGTTGAGACTTTGCGCTCCATGGGGGCCGAGTTAAGCCAAAAAAAGACCTGGCCTTATTTTTTGGCGGCCTTTGTGAATATTTTAAAGACCTTAAATTGGCCTAATTTGCCGCCTAACTTTAAGTCCCTTTGGCCGAAACGCCCCAGTTCCACGCAAGAGGACGTTTATAACAATTATGAAAGCTCTTTGGAAGAAGAAAGGGTGGCTAGCTTTAAATATTGGGAGCTTTTGAACGATCTGGCTTGCGGTTTATGCGGCTCCATCGACGCGCCCGAGCCCAGCTTAGAGGCTTTCGCTTTTTGGCTACGCCGAGCCATTAATAATTCGACCTTAGGCGCGACCGGGGTCAGCCAAGCCACTGGCGTCTGGCTCATCAACTATTTTGATCTTAATGGAACGCGCTTTGAAAAATTGTATTTAATGGGCTTAAATGACTCAGTCTTTCCCATGGCTAGGGCTGAGGGGCGTTGGTGGCCAGATGAGTTTCTCAAGAGTCTGGCCGCGACCTCTTTGGGCCGCTCTCTTTGGACTGGCCCCCAAGAAAGCTACCAACAAGGCGAGGAGATGTTCGCCGCGGCTTTGGCTCAGGCGAAAAAGGTGGTCTTGTCCTACGCTCTCTATAGCGATGACGACTGTCAAAAACCTCAGCCGCCCTCCGCGGTCATTACGGCCGTTGAGGCTTTGTGGCCCGAAAAGAGCGTAAAACATCAAAAAGCGAGCTCAAGCCCAGACTTAACCGATCTTCGCGACCAAGGCGAGTTTACCACTTATTTGGTGGCCGAGGCCGTCCAAAGCCAAAAGGAGCCAGCCGAAAACCTTCAACAACTTTTGCCCGCCATCGATCCCAAGGCTTATTGGGGCTCTCTAAAAGAAAGGCGAGCGAAACTCTGGGCTAAAAAAGCCGAAGCGACGGGCGAGGCCATCGAGGCGGACAAACCCAAGGGCTTCCAATTAGATCCGCTGGTCATTGAAAAGTGGATCGCGACCTTGCCTCGCGAGACTGATGGCCCAAACTTAAGTCTTAATCCTTTAACCGATTACGCGACCTGTTCGCGTCTCTTTTGGCTAAAACGTATCTTGCGCCTTAGTCCACCCGCTCAACCTTTAGACGTTTGGTCGAGCCTTAGCCAAGGCAATTTAATTCATGGCGTATTTAATGAGTTCTTTTTGCCTTTTGTTAATAAAAAGCCGGATAAAAATAATAAAGATCTTTCTTGGTCAAGGCTTGAGGGTATTTTTGATCAGTTTTCCTCTAATATAGCCCAAATGAATCCCATTGGCCGCGAGCCGATTTTTGAGCGCGCTATTTTAACCTTGAAAAACTTCTTTAAAGACTGGCTCGATCGTCAGAAATTTGAGGGTCAGTTTAAGATCTTGGCTTTGGAATGGCCTTTTGGCTCTAAGCCTTCTGATTCGCTTCATCTAGAGCCGGGCGCGGCGGTCGCGATAGGGGAAGTTCCAGACAAATTTTATCTGACTGGCCGGGTGGATAGGCTGGATGTAATCGAGGCAGAGAAGACAATAATAATTTGGGATTATAAGCTCGCTTTTTCCGACAAATATGACCCGCCGACCAAACCTGTCGTGGATCTTTCGTCCTTTGAGTCTAACGTTAATCATTCGCGTTACGCGATGTTATTATATCAATTGGCCGTGGAAAGTCATTATAAGCTTGAATCCCAAGCTTTTTATGATTTTCTTAATACCAAAAATAAGTCGGCCACCTTAGAGGTCACGGAAGAGCCATCTTTATTGAAGGAGTTTCTGGCCAAACTTTGGCGAGATCTCAAAAATGGCTTGGCCCGGCCAGCGGATTCTAAATCATGCGAGGAGTGCGCTTACAACACCATCTGTCCCGATAAAGTTTTCGATGTGGCCGAGGACGATTGACTTTGGCTCATTTCTTAAGACTCATCATTCAATAAGGATATTTTAGGCGCGTTATGGCTAAAGATATAGAGCATTCAAAAGACGAATCGCAAGAAGCGGTTTATAATTGCGCTTCCAACTTTTGTTTGGTGGCCGGCGCCGGGAGTGGCAAAACCACAACTCTCGTGGAATACCTTTTGCGTTATTTGGCCGCTAAACCCGAAGAGCGCTCGTTCGCCAATATTTTGGCCATCACGTTTACCGATAAAGCCGCGACCGAAATGCGGGAGCGGATTAACCATGGGCTTTGGAAAAGACTAGCCGAAGCCACGCGAGAGGAGGGGCAAAAAAATAGGCCCTTTTGGGAGCGCGAGATTCGCTCTTTTAGTCAGGCTTTCATTGGCACCATCCATAGTTACGCTTTGAGTTTGGTTCGCGATTACGCCTTTTGTCTTGGTTTAAGCTCGGATGTGGCTGTGGGAGAAGATCGAGCGAACGATGACCTTAATGACGTCATCTTGGATAGCCTAGCCGCTCGCGAGCCTTGGTTAATCGAATTATTGGCCCGCTTGCCTTGGCGCAGTTACTATCGGGAACCCTCCATTGAAAAACATTTGACCACTATCATGAATCGTCTTTCTTCTTGGGGGCTAGATGGCTTAAAACGTCCCGACTACCCCGATCCACCACCCTCAATGCCAGAATTGGTCAAGACTTTTAAGTCCTGTCAAGATACCCTGGCCCAGTCTTTAATAGATGCTCCCCAGCCAAAATATCCTTGGTTTGAGGAGTTGGCCAATCATACAATCTTAAGCGAATTGACCACGGCGCGCCAAAACCCCAAGTTTTTAGCCGAGGTTCTCAAGTCTCGCTACGCGAAGATAGTCGACCCTGATTTTAAAACTGACAGACCCCAGACTAAAATTTTAAGGGCGCTATATAAGCCGGTCGTTAAGGCGGCCAACGATATTTTGGAGATTTTATCCGACCAATTGATCCAACCCTCTTTAGAGGCTCATTTGACCATAGCCTCGACCTTAATGGATAGAGTTAGGGCTAAGCGCTTCTCCAGAGGCGAGGTGAACTTTGACGATATTTTGCTCTTGGCTCGGCGCCTCTTGCGAGAAAGAGCCCTGGTCAGAAATCGCGAAAAGCGAAGGTGGTCTTTGATTTTGGTTGACGAATTCCAAGACACTAACCGCTTGCAAGCCGATATCATCGCTTTGATTTTAGCTAACGAAGAGGGTCTTGAGACAAGCTCGATAGATTGGAATAGCCTTGATTGGGGCGCCTTGCCGCCTTCTTTAAGGGTTTTTGGGGACAGCAAACAAGCCATCTACCGTTTTCGGGGAGCTGAGTCGCGGATTATGAACGATCTGGCCGCTAATTTGCCAGAAAATGGCGGCCAGTTTTTAAGCTTAGGCGTCAATTACCGAACTCAGGCTGGCTTAGTTGATTTTTTTAATGATTTTTTCGCGACGAGCTTAACCGAAGAGATCTTTACCAAACAAAAATCCATACGCGATGATCTTTATACTGACCCTCACGTGGCTTGGTTGACCACCGCTTACACCGATCGCGCTGATTTAGTTAAATGGAAAATTGTTCAAGCCCAGCTATTGGTCAATTATTTGGGCCTTTTGTTTAACGGGAAAGCTGGCGTCAGGGTCAGGGATAAAAAAGACCCCAACTTATCGCGCCTTCCAGAAGCCGGCGACGTGGCCTTATTGTTTCGGAAGAGAAAGCATGTGGATAAGTTTGAGGCCGCTTTGGATAGGGCCGGTATCCCTTATCGCGCGTTAAAAGGCGTGGGGTTGGCTGGTTACCCTGAGATTAGGGGTTTAGTCGCCTTTGGCTTATATCTCTTGGGCTGGGCCCCGGATTTTTATCTTTATAGCTTGTTGAGCTCGCCTTTGGGGCTTATCTCAGATAAAACCTTGGATCTTTTGACTTGGCCAGCGGAACAGTTTAAACCCCTCCAAAGCTATTTTGTCGAGGCCAGACCGCCTTTTCCGAGTCAGGCGCCCGCGGACGAGTTGGTCTTTTTAAGGGATATCAGGGAATTATTATTGGCTTTAAAGCCTTTGGCTTTTCGGAGGCCGCCAGGAGAACTTTTAGAGACCGTTTTAGAGGCTCGGGATCTATTGCCCCTCATGGTCAGCCCTACTGGCGGCCAAGAGCGCGTTAACCAGACCCAGAAGTTTTTAGGCTTGGTTAAGGCTTTGCCTTATCATGATTTCCGCTTCCCTTTAAGCCCAGCCGACGTTCTTCATGACCTTTGGCAAAACCAAAATAAGCCCAAAGATGACTCCGAGCTTCAAGAAGACGATATCGCGAGAAATGTCATAAATATCATGACCGTCCATCAAGCCAAAGGCTTGGAGTTCCCGGTGACAATTATTCCGGAAGCTGACATGAATATCAGAAGTAACTCCTCGTCATTGCTTATTGATGATAGCGGCCATTTGGCTTTGTCTTACATGAATCTTGATGGCGTAAAGGAGAAAACCTTACCTTTCAAAGATATCCTCGACGCGGATAATACGGCTGATTTATTGGAGCATAAGCGTCTATTGTATGTCGCGGCCACTAGGGCCCAGGATCATTTGGTTTTTATTGGCAAAAAAGTTCCCACCGAAGATAAGCATTCCTGGCTAGATATTCTAAGGTCTAGCCAGAAGCTGAGTCGAGCCCAACAAGAGCCTAGCCAGGCCCAGAGCCAAGACAAAAAACAAGCCAAAAAGTCTAAGTCCGCTAAAAGCCAAGACATACAAGAGTCTAGCCCGGTTATCAGCCAAGTCAAAATGTGGGATTTTTCGCTTAAAGATGAGTCCGAGACTTATAAAGGCTCAATTGAAAGCCCGTCTTCTCGCCTCGTGGCCGAGCCAGAATCTTTGGGCGAGCGTTCAGAAGATAATTTTGACGAAACGTTACTTGGGCCTTTAACCAAAGACCCAACTTTATTTATTTCCACGCTTCAATACTGTCAGATTCTCGTCCAAAACGAGGCCTTGACGCCCTCAACAATGGGCGAAGTCATTGAGGATGGCCATCTTTTCAGGGCCGAGCTTTTTGATGGCCGCCCAGAAAGAAGCTTGGATTCCAAAGCCTTTGGCCCCGTCGGCCCCACCTCGGCTCGCTTTAGGGGCATAATCTTTCACGCCCTTTTGGAGGAGACCGATTATGATTGGGATTTGGCTAAATATTTAGAGCAAGTGGCTATTCAGGGCAAAAGACTCAATCTGGCTCTTTCTAGCGACGAGGCTAGTTTTTTGGCGGCCAGAGCTTTGGCTTTTCAAGAGAGTCCTTTGGGCCAAGAAGCGAAGAAGGTTTTTCAAGCCGGCCAGACTTTATGGCGGGAGAAAAGTTTTTGGCTAAGGCTGGATGACGTCGCCTTAGGCGGCCAATATCAACACGTTAAGACCGTTTTCTTAAATGGGATCATGGATCTCTTTTTTATCCGCTCTGACGGGCGAGGTCAACTGGTTGATTATAAGCTAGCCAAACCAAATCAGTCGCCTATCTATCAAAAGCAGATGGAAATTTATCAGCGGGCGATTAAAGAAGCTGGTTTCCTGAAAGAGGTTTTGGGTGAACTGTGGTTCGCTGGGGTTGAGGAAGCGGAGCCGCTGGTTTAGGCCTCTGGGGCGCATTGCGGGCAAAGTCCTCTAATTTCGACACTAGCCGCGGACAAGCCTAAACCCAAAGAGCTTAAGCGCTGAAAAATTGAATTGGCCAAAGTCTCGTCGAAAATTTCCTGGGTTTTCTGACAGCGCGAGCAGATTACGATCAAAGGGTTATGCTTCTGGGGCCCCTCCAGGCAAGCCATATAGGCGTTTAGGGCGTTTACCCGGTGGATTAAGCCCTGAGCCTCCAGATATTCCAAGACCCGGTAAACGCTGGAGGCCGTCAAACGTTGGCCGCGCTCTCTAGCTAGCTCCAAAATATCATAGGCCTTGACTGGCTCCTGGGCGCCGAGCAAAATGTCTAGGATTAAGCGCCTTAGACGAGTTAATTTTTCCAGAGTCATTTTGAGCCTCTCTTAAAGTCTTAAGGCTGGCTTATGAGGCCAACCTCTATTGGCTAACCTGATAAATTTCCACCCGGTCGGCGGCGATGGAATAGCCAGCGTTGGTTTGCTCAAAATCATACTTTTCTATCCGGATTTTGCCGTAAACCCACACGACTTCCATGGCCGTTAGCCCTTTGACGGGTTTCTTGGCCTTAACGTAAATAATCTGGTTGGGCGGCGGCGGCGGAACGTGTATACAGGCCCCAAAATAGGGAACCAGCAAAAACTCTTCAATTTCGGTTTTCTCAAAATCCAAGGGCACCACAAATCCAGGGATCTTAATGGGGCGATTGTTAATTTTTTGGTTAACTGGGGCCGCGTTCCAGCGTTTGAGGAACTCATCCAAGGCTTGATCCACCCTCGGATCATTATCGGCCATATCATTAATTTTTAGATCCTCGAAGATCTTTTCCGGCTTCCATTCCGGGGGAACCAGCTCCTCCCAGATGAGCCAATTGCGCTCGTAAAAGCCGTCCACGACTTGACCGGGCGGGCTGACGTCCTCATTGGCCTTGGCCACGTCAGAGCTAAAAGGGCCTAGAGGGCTAACTGGCTCGGGGTTGATTCTCGCCAAAGATAGGACTAAGGCCAATAAAATTGTGGCCAAAATATTTTTCCGGCTCATCATTATTCCGTTTCTGATTCCGTTTCTGATTCCGTTTCTGATTTTGTTTTAGCCCTATTAAGGCGCTCGGGCTTGGGTCTTTTAGCCATTATACTCTTTGATTAAGCCCATCGGCTAGGCTAAAAAAGTAAGCTCTTACGGCTGGCCCCAGACCGGCCAATATGCCCGCTAAAAGAATGGCCCCCAGGATATACCCTTCTCTGGCCGTGGGAGCGGTGAGTTCCAAAGCCACTCCATAAGACAAAAGGAGTTTGGGCCCCAAAATAGCTAAAATAGCCGTCAATAGCCCTAAGCCCAAGATCAAGCCCGTTAAGGTTAGCCACAGGCTTTCCATGGCGATGATGATCCCCAGATCCCAGGGGCTCGCTCCCAAAGAGCGTAAGATGGCTAGCTCGCGGCGTCTTTCCCCAAGACCGGCTAAGATGGTCGCGGCTAAACCCAAAAGCCCGGTCACGGTCACCAAAATGGAGACCAAAAACAAGACTTTTTCGCCTTGCCCTAGGGTTTGAAAGAGCTGATCCAAGGCGACGCCTGGCAGAACCGCGCTTAAGGCTTCCCCAGGCGCGCTTTGAATTTGGTTTTGAGCCGCGAAGACTTGCCGCCGGTTTTTTAGCCCCACCAAGAGAGCGGTCACGGATTTGGGGGTCAGGTTAAATTTTTTGGTTTGCTCGGGGGTGATGGTAAGGCCCGGAATAGGCGCGCCGCCTCGCCAATCCACGTGAATGGCTTCCATGGATTGTAAGCTGATATAAAGGCCTCGATCCACGGGGGAACCAGTCGGCTCCAAGATACCCACCACTTTAAAGGGTTTGTTGTCATGGGTTCTGGCCATTTCGCCGCCGCCGTGGCTTAAGACAATTTTGTCGTCTAGTTGGTAACCTAAACGCTTAGCCACTTGAGCCCCTAGAGTCACCTCAAAAAGATCCTTAAACCAAAAGCCTTGGTCGAGCTTTAAAGATCGACCGCGGCGATAACGATAGTGACTTAAATAGCTATCGTCAGTAGCCACCACCGGAAAGCCTCGGTGATAGTCGCCCATGGAGACTGGGATGGCGAAGGCCACGTCAGGTCTGGCCATAATCTGTTGAGCTTTGTCCCAGCCAAGATTATTGGCGGCCCCGCCAAGGTGGAAGATGGCGTATAAAACCAATTGGGTTTGGCTACCTCTCGCTCCAACCAAGAGATCCACCCCATAAACGCTTTGGGCGAAACTATCTTTTATTTGGGTTCTAAGTCTTTCCAGCCCCACTAACAATATCGTGGACAAAATGATTGACAAGAGGATAAGACTTAAGGAGCCGCGGCGATTCCAAGCCGATAAAGCGGCTAAGCTGGCTAGGGTTTTCAGTCGCGTCATGCTTTTTAGGCCTTGGGCTTTAAGTTATCAATGGTTAGAAAAGATTTAAAGCGCTTGGCTAAAGCCAAATCATGGCTAACAAACAAAACGCTGGCCCCAGCTTTTTGGCTTTCTTTTAATAATAAATCCACAAAAGCGATCTCCCTATCCGCGTCCAATGATGAGGTGGGCTCATCAGCCATAATGAGCTCTGGTCGCCCCATTAAAGCCCGAGCCGCGGTCACGCGCTGTTGTTGGCCTACCGAGAGCTTATAAGCGGGCCGAAGCCACAGAATTTTTTCCAGATCCAGATCTTTCAATAAGCTTTCGGCGGCCGCGGCCACCGAGCCAAACGCTTTAATCGCTCTATTTCGGCGATATGAGGATAGGCGCGCCGGTAAAATAACATTGTCAAAGGCCGAAAGATAAGGCAAAAGATTAAATTGCTGAAAGATTAAGCCTAGGCGATCGCCGCGAAAGCGATCGCGCTTAGGCCCAGATAAGGTGGCGAGATTGGTTCCAGCCAAATAAATCTGGCCTTGATCCGGCAAAACAAGACCCCCGATGAGGCTCAAAAGGGTGCTTTTGCCGCCGCCACTAGGACCGGCCACAAAAACCGCGTCGCCTGGATCGATTTTGAGACGCTCAATCTCAATGAGCCTAGGTTGGCCAGGCCAATGGAAGGCCACGTTAGTCATTAAGACCGCCGGATTATTTGAAGCCAATAAAGCGGCGTTATTTTCCTCTACCATTTGATGGTGGTGTTTTTGGCGTCGAGCGTCATGGCTTTTTGGCCGCTATCATTAATGAGTTGGGCGTCTATCCGAGTCAAAGAAGGATATTTCGCGAAGAGCTTAACTTCCATTTCTTTTATGGAGCCAGGCTTTTGGCACTCAAAAAAGTATTGGGCGTCCAGATCCCCATGCTCGTGATCATGGTCGGCTTCGTCATGCTCGTCATGATGGTCGCCTTTTTCATGTTCGTGTTTATGGTCGCCATCTTTATCCTCGTCATGATGGTCGGCTTTTTCACGCTCATGTTTGTGGTCGGCCTCATCTTTATGAGCGGCGTGGCCATGGTCGCCTGAGCCCTCAACCTGGCCAACAGTCGATTTGATCCAGAAAGAATCTAAGGGCGAGGAGGCTATGCGGGCCCCTAATAACTTACAGCCCGCCGCGGCGGAAAAAGCGAAAAGGCTCTGGCCGTCCAATAAGGCTTCGCCCAGATCTTTAACCTGTTTTTCTTCCGTAGGGTTATTGGGGGCGCGCTCAAAGGGCAAGAAATTAATTAAAGGGCTTTCCAGGCTCAGCTCCAGGTCATCGCCCTCTAAAGCGATAGAGAGCTTGGCCGCTCCATGCTCATGAGCGGGATGAGATTGAGCGAGGCTCAGCGAAGTTAAGAGAGCGAAAGTGGTGAGGCCGGCCAAAATCAAGACAATGAGGCGCATGGTTAAGACTCCTTTAGGGGGAAATTTTTAAAATGGAATAATATATTATAGCGTTTAGCTAGTCAAGAAATCTTGTTCGCGCGGCTGGGGTTAGGGGGCTAGAGAAATAATTTTTTTGACGAAATAGCTGAACAAAAAAACAAGAAAATTTCATATTTATAAATTAGACAATAATATTTTATGAAAAAGAGATTATAAATATTATGTCTAAAATAAAGAAACCCCTCGGGCGAGAGGGGTGTTCAGTAATTAAAAATATTTTTGTCTCGTAAATAGATATATATAGCTTAAAATAGAAAATTAATTAAATAAAGCGATTAAAAAAGTCGAAAATAAAAACTCAGACCTTAAAGCCCGGGCCAAAAAAACGTCAAAATAGTCCTCTTGGTTAGAGCGAGATCCTCGGAGCGCCGGCCTTTAGAACCTTAAAACGTTTTATAAAACCACGTCCAGGGTGGATTGGCGAGCGTTTAAATAGTCCACTTCCTTGCCTCGGTTTGACTTAGGCGTAGGGTTAGACTCTAGGGGTTGGTCAGGCCTTTGGCGATCCCCGGGCGAGGATTCCCAAGCCGACTCCACGGGGTTGCGGCTGGGTCGCTCGACTTTTTTCCGGTTGACGAAAGCCAGAAAATCGCTGGTCACTAACATGGCGTCCTCCTTAAAACCCCAAAAGCTCCCAAAGCTCTTAGTGGGGGTTTAAGTAACTTATCGGCCATAGGTGGGCCGAACTTTAGGGAAATCTCATAGTTTTTCTCGGTCAAAGCTAATTTTTTTGGTGGGGCCCTGAAATGGAGCCCCCATCTACTTTATTTATCGGTTAAAAGCCGGTCAACCTTTAAGCTCAATAGCGCCAAATTTTTCAATTTTGGTTAACCGCCTCCTTCGAGATTAACGCTAAAAGAGCTAATTAGAGCTTAGAAAATGTTAATATTATAAAAATATGAATAATTATGTTTTGGCCCCTTAAAATATATTTGGGAGCCGTGAGAGAAGTTTTCGCGCTTATAAAGAATGACGCCTAGATCAGAGCCGCTTAGATCAGGGCCGCCTAGACCAGGCCCGCTTAGATCAGACCTAGAGCCCTGAGGCCAGATTATGGCTATAGTTAGGCTTAGAGAGCTATATTAACATTTAAGTATTTATAAACATATAAAAAATTATGTTAATATATTCTTTACTTTTAGATGAAAAACGTTTAAAACAAAGGTCTGGGATCTTTAACGCTGGCCTTAACCTGACAGGGTTTTTTATAAAAGGCTTTTATGGGGTTATCTTAAAAATATTGTTTTCAAGCGCGCTTTGAGGTTAAAGAAAGGCTCTGGGCCTTGGCTTCAAGCGGCTTTTGAGGGGTTTGGATCCGCTTTAGGCTCTAGGGATGTGTTGCTATAAAGGCGGTTTTAGGCTACTATTGGAAAGATTTGTTCTAAGGCCTCTGACCAGTTATTCTACTGGAGTAGGTTGATTTTTCGCGCTTTTTTTTAGGCTAGTTCCATGACCTTAAAATTATATAACACCATGAGCCGTTCTCTGACCGATTTGACGCCAGTCAAACCTGGTCAGGTTAGTCTCTACGCTTGTGGCCCAACTGTTTACGATCACGCTCATATTGGGCACGCTAGGGCGGTGGTGGCTTTTGACGTTTTGACCCGCTATTTGGCCAGTCAAGGCTTTAAAGTGGAATACGCCCGCAATTTTACGGACGTGGACGATAAAATCATTAATAAGGCCAATGATTTGGGTCAACCATGGTTGGAATTGGCTGAGAAATATATTGACAGTTTTACCCAAGACATGGCGGCTCTAGGTTGCTTGCCCCCCACCTACGCTCCCCGGGCCACCAATTATATAGCGGAGATGCTGGAGGACATTGAGAGTTTAATCGCTCGCGGCCACGCTTACGAGCTCTCTGGGGACGTCTATTTTGACGTCAAAAGTTGCCAAGAATACGGATTATTATCGCGCCGGAAACTCGACGACCAGGAGGCTGGGGCCCGAGTCGCCGTCGATTCTCGGAAAAAAGACGCCTCTGATTTCGCTTTGTGGAAATCCTCTCGGCCTGGGGAGCCGTCTTGGCCAAGCCCTTGGGGAGAGGGGCGACCAGGCTGGCATACCGAGTGCTCGGCCATGAGCTATCGGCTCTTGGGGGCTAGTTTTGATATCCATGGAGGCGGGAATGATCTAATCTTTCCGCACCACGAAAACGAGTTGGCCCAGGCTCTGGCTTTGGGTCGCCCCATGGCTAGCGTCTGGGCTCACAATGGTTTTGTGACCATCGACAAAGCCAAAATGTCCAAGTCCGGCGGCAACGCTCGCAACGTGAAGGATATTTTAAAGATATACCCACCTGAGGTAGCGCGCTATTTTTTGCTCTCCCACCAATATCGAATGCCTATTAATTATACGGAAGACTCTCTCTTAGATTCCTGGCGGGCTTTGGAGCGGATTTATAGAACTTTGGCCCTTGAGTTTGAGCCTCTCAAAAGCGACGCCCTGGAGCCTTTGGAAGTGATGAAAGGCCGCGTTAGGTTCGCCGAGGCCATGGATGACGATTTAAACACCGCCGCCGCCTTGGGCGTGGTTTTTGATATGGCCCACGCCTTAAATAGGGTCGCGCAAGAAGGTCAAGGCCAGTTGGCTAGCCATTATCGCCAAGCTATCTTGGATTTTGGCCAGATTTTCGCCTTATGGCAAGATCGCCCGGAAACTTTTTTGGAGTTAAAAAAACCTAGCTCCAGCCAAGTTGAAAAAGAACTCGTGGAGAGCATAATCGAGCGTAGGGTCAAAGCCAGGAACCAAAAAGATTGGGCCGAGGCCGATCGCTTGCGTCAAGAGCTAACTGATTTAGGCGTTATACTAGAGGATAAGGCGGGCCAGACCACCTGGCGATACGCCTAAGGCTAGATATGGGCGCTTTTGAGCTGGTTTCCGAATATCTGCCCCAGGGCGATCAACCCCAAGCCATTAAGGAATTAGTGGATAATCTCCAGGCTGGGGTCAAAGATCAAGTTTTATTAGGGGTAACTGGCTCGGGCAAAACTTTTACCATGGCTAACGTTGTGGCCAAAATTGGTCTGCCGACCTTGGTTTTGGCGCCTAATAAAACCCTAGCCGCGCAACTTTATGGGGAATTCAAAGGTTTTTTCCCCCATAACGCGGTGGAATATTTTGTCAGTTATTATGACTATTTCCAACCCGAGGCTTACATTCCCCAATCGGACACCTTCATTGAGAAGGATAGCCAAATAAATGAGGCCATTGACCGTTTAAGGCATTCGGCCACCAGAGGCTTATTGGAGCGCGATGATATTCTCATCGTGGCCTCGGTCTCATGCATTTATGGCTTAGGCTCGCCGGAATCTTATCAAGCTTTGCGTCTCCATTTGGAAGTTGGGACTGAGCTTTCTTTGCAAAGCGTTTTGGCTCGCTTGGTGGAAATGCAATATGAGCGCAATGACTACGATTTCCATCGCGGGACTTTTCGGGTCAGAGGCGACGTCTTGGAGATCTTTCCGGCTTACGAGGAAACCGAGGCGGTTCGGGTCGAGTATTTTGGGGATCAATTGGAAAGCCTAAAACTCGTCGATCCTCTCTTAGGCCAAGTCAAAAAATCATTGCGCGAGATCCTGATCTATCCTGGGAGCCATTACGTTACCGAAAAGGAAAACACCAAAAGAGCCATGGAGTCTATCCAGGAGGAACTGACGGTTCGCTCGCGCGAGCTATTGGATCAAGGACGGCTCTTGGAGGCTCAGCGCTTAGAGCAACGCACGAATTTTGATTTGGAAATGATGCGAGAATTGGGTTGGTGCCATGGCATTGAAAATTATTCTCGCCATCTGACTGGCCGAAAGCCTGGCGAGCCTCCGCCCACTTTATTGGATTATTTTCCCAATAAGTTTTTATTGATCATAGACGAGAGCCATATCGCCACTTCTCAGGTTCGAGCCATGTGGGGCGGGGATCGCAGTCGCAAGACCACTTTGGTGGAATATGGGTTTCGCTTGCCCTCGGCTTTGGATAATCGGCCTTTGACTTTTGAGGAATTTAACGGGCGCTTAAGCCAAACTATCTATGTTTCGGCCACCCCAGCCGACTATGAATTGGCCAAAAGCTATGGCGTGGTTGTGGAGCAGGTCATTAGGCCCACGGGCTTACTAGATCCGCCCATGGAAATTCGGCCAGCCATTGGCCAAGTGGACGATCTTTATAATGAGATAGTCAAGCGCGCGGCTAAAAACGAGCGCGTTTTGGTCACCACCTTAACAAAACGTTTGGCTGAGGATTTAACGGAATATTTTACCGAAAAAGGCTTGCGTTGCCGCTATCTCCACTCGGACATCAAAACCATGGAAAGGGTGGAGACTTTAAGGGATTTGCGTTCTGGGGTTTTTGACGCTTTGATTGGCATAAACCTTTTGCGCGAAGGCTTGGATCTACCGGAAGTTTCCTTGGTGGCTATTTTGGACGCGGACAAAGAAGGTTTTTTGCGCTCGACTAGATCCTTGATTCAAACTTGCGGACGGGCGGCCAGAAATGTGGATGGGCGGGTTATCCTCTACGCGCAAAAAACCACCCAGTCGATGCTTTTAGCCATTCGGGAGACCGAAAGACGCCGAGAAAAGCAAATAGCCTATAACCGTCGACATAAGATCACCCCGAAGACGGTTTTGAAAAATTTGGAGGGTTTAGCCGGGCTCATCGCTGAGGCCGACTACGCCTCGATTCCCAAAAAGGCCGATAACTCGCCTTTGTCGCCACCCATAGAGGAGATACCGAAAATCGTTGAGGGCCTCAAAAAAGACATGAAAAACGCGGCCGCCAATTTGGATTTTGAAAAAGCCGCCCAATTTCGCGATTTGATCCGGGTTCTGGACGCCCAGGCTCTGGCTTTAGGTTAGGCGGTCGTTAGTGAACTGGAAATACCGCTACATAAATCCAGCTTTGGCTCAGAATTTAGCTCAAGAATTGGGGCAACCATTAAAGTGCGGGGAGTTTTTGACCGCCCGCGGCTTCGCCAATAGCTCGGACGCTCTCGCCTTTATGTCTGGAGATCTGAAAAATCTGCCTAGGCCCGAAACTTTGCCTGGCTTAAACGCGGCGGTGGCGGCTTTATTGAAAGCCCGGGCGGAAAAAAAGGTCGTGGCCATCGCCGGCGATTACGATGTGGATGGCTTAACCTCCACGGCTTTGCTCCGCCGGGTTTTGACCGATTTTGGCTATGAGGTCATTTATCGGGTGCCTAATCGGCTCTCCGAGGGTTATGGTTTATCGGCCAAGGCCGTAAACGAGTTAATAGCTCGAGGCGCGGGCCTATTGGTGACCGTCGATTGTGGCGTCTCGGATTTTTCTTCCATTCAGCTGGCCGTGGACGCGGGGCTACCGGTCATAGTCACGGATCACCATGAGCCGCCCCCAACTTTGCCCAAGGCTTTGGCTATTGTCAATCCTCATTTGGGCGGCGGTTGGGAGAAATACCCTTTGGCTGGGGTGGGCGTGGCTTTTATGTTGGCTTGTGGATTGGCCGCGGCCTTAAAAAAAGAGGGCGTCTCGTTAAAACAGCCTCTAATCGAAAATCTGGCTTTGGTCGCTTTGGGCACTATCGCCGATCTCGCCCCGCTAAAAGGCCCTAACCGGCTTTTGGTGACCCACGGCTTAAATTTTTTGGCCAGAATCGCTTGGCCAGGCATAGCCGCTTTGCGCGCGCGAGCCTTAAAAAATAAAAGCTTTGTGACCACGCGCGATGTGGGCTTTAAGTTAGCTCCGCGCCTGAACGCGGCTGGACGCCTCGGGCAAGCGGATTTGGCTTTGGAATTATTGATGGCCGAAGATCCACGAAAAGCCAAAGAACTGGCCGAGATCTTGGAAACAATGAACCGAAATCGGGTGCGCGATCAGAAGGATCTTTTGGAAGACGCCTTAGAGACTTTGGCCGATCAAGAGTTGGAGTCTGGCGGGGGGCGAACCGTGGTCTTGGCTAGGGAAGGTTGGCCACGCGGCTTATTGGGGCTAGTCGCTTCCAAGGTTTCGGAGAAAACTAACCGGCCAACAATTATCATGTCCATTGAGGGAGATATGGCCATTGGTAGCGCTCGCAGCGTGCCAGGTTTTAATTTGTATGAGGCTTTGGAGCCTTTGCGCCATCTTTGCCTCTCCATGGGTGGACACGCCCAAGCCGCGGGCTTAAGATTGAATGTTGATTCTTTGCCGAGGTTTAGAAGGGCTTTGGAAGAGTCGGCCAAGAACCAACCGGCTCCAGAGCCCGAGCCGAGTTTGCTGGTGGACATGTTGGCCGATATTGGGGATTTGGCGGTCATTGGCCCGCATTTGGTCAAAATGGCTCCCTTTGGGCAAAGCCATCCCGCCCCGATCGCGGTCTTAAAAAATGTCAAGGTTTTGGAAGCCGCTCCCACGAAAACTGGCGGCGACCAACACATGACCATGCGTCTTTTTGATGGCGCGGCTCGAGTCAATTTAGTGGGTTTTGGCTTAGCCCCGAGGTTGCATGAGATTAGGCCGAGCTTGGACGTGGCCGTGGTTTTGGACACGGATAAGTTTGGTCGGCCAGAGCCCAATTGGCGTTTAGTGGATTTTAAGGTTCCGGCTCAGGCTGGGGCGTATTAATTTTTTGTTTGCCAGCGAGCGGGCTTGTTAAAATTTGTCCGGATCTTTTTTAAGGAAAAACCATGAGCGAAACCCCCATTGACGAGCCTATAGCCGAGTCCACTAACGAGTCTAGCCCCGAGCCGGAGACTATCGCGCCCCTAAACGCTTCCATAGACGCGCCTATAGACGCGAGCCAAGAGGCTCAAGCTAGTCAGGATCAAGCTAGCCAGACGCCAACTAGTCAGGATCAAGCTAGCCAAGATCAAACTAGCCAGGCTCAAACTAGTCAGGCTCAAACGACTCAAGCCCCGCTGAGCCAAGAAGAACAACTGGCTCTGGTCGAGGCCCAGCTTAAGGCTATCCTAAACCAAGATCCCAACAATCAAGTCGCTTTAAATCAATTGGGGGTTTTGGCGGTTCGGCGTCAGGATTTTGACCTAGCCATTACGGCTTTTTCTCGGGTTATCGCGCTCAGCCCTGACAATCAGATGACCCGCAAAAATTTGGTTTTGGCTCTTTTGACGAAGGGGCAACCCGATCAAGCCATTGGCCATTTGGAAAACCTATTATCCAAGAATCAAAATGATTTTCAATTATGGAGCTTATTGTCGCAAGCCCAAAAATCTGTGGGCCAACTGTTGGCGGCCCAAGAAAGCGCCCAAAAATCATTATTGATAAATCCCAACCAACCGCCCTTAAAAGCTTGGCTAGATTCCCAGGCCCCTAAGCCCCGGGTCAAGCCCGAGCCGCCGAAACCGAGCCCAACCAAGCCCAGGGTCAATCAATTGACCTTTTTATGCTCCCAAGGCCAAGACGAGGAGATCGATTTATTGGGGGCCTATTTGGATCAATCCATGACGGTCAAAAAGGTTTTAAGCTTAGGCGAAGAGCCTTATTTAGCCGCTTTGTCCGGTCGGGGCGCTCTTTGGCTGGAGGGCGTTAACCCCAGATCCGTTATGTGGCTAAGTCGTCTCGCGCCTAGCTCGCGGCCAGTTGTTTTAAGGCTTGGGCCCAAGGATCTGGCTGGGGATGTGGCCAGCTTAAATCTGTCTAGCGTTACTTCCATCATCGCCGAGACCAAGGCTATAATGGATTTTTTCTTGGCCAAGGGCGCCAAACCCCAAGGTGGCTCCAAACTGGCCGTGGTTCCGCGTTTGGTTCCCGCTTCTCGGATCGCGGCTCAAAAGAAAGCTCCGGCCCCAAACTTGAGCGTGGCTTATCTAGGCGATTGGGATGAGCCAGGTTTGGTTTTGGAAACCTTGATTATCGCTAAGCGCCAAGATCCGCAGGCGACTTTATGGGCTATGGAAAGACCTAAAAACCCCGCCGTCGCTCGGTTTATCGATCAGGCTATCGCCAAAAATAACTTGGCCGGGTCGGTTCTCTTCGCGACGCCTTCCTTAAGCAAAGCGGAATTTTACGCGGGCCGAACGCACTTCTTGCTGGACTGGCTGGTGGCTGGGGGCGCGGAGGTTTTTAAGGCCTTAGCTTACGGTTTGTCGCCTTTGGCTCGCGATAGTTTAGGCGCCGCGGAACTTTTGCCGTCTGAGAGGCTCTGGTCCAATCTTAAGGATTTGGAGCGGTTATTGTCTGAGCCTGGAACTTTCGATCCCGTGGCTTACGTCGAAAAGATCAGCGATGTCACGGTTTTGGGTGAGCGGGTTTTAGGCTTGTTATAGACTTTTTTGGTTTTAGGATTGGATTGTCTCGCTACTTACATTTTTGGACAGGTTGACTTATGTCTGAATTAAGCCACGACGATATTATAACGTTGGGCCTTGAGGCCAAGGGGATCTTGGAAGTTTGCGACCGGATCGCCGAGGCTTCGCGGCAATATTTGGGTCAGTCTTTGGAACTTGATTTTGGGCCTAGTCGCCCTGAATCCGCGCGCTTGCGTGGCTCAGACTCCTATAAGGCTTTAAGGTGTCTCAAAGTTCCCATTGTGGCCCGAATTGGGGCCAAAGACGAGGCCAACCGGACGCGGGTCTACTATGTCTGCCCTTGCGATCCCCCGCCAGGTTGCCGTCGGGCCATGCTCGTCAACCTATTTTCCCCGTTTGGCCGGATTTTGGCCACCCGCCCAGGCGATATTTTCGTGACCCCTGAGGGCGAGCGTTTGGCCATTACCGAAAAGACCACTTTGACTTTGGAAGATTACGGGGCGCAAAAAGATGTTTTTGACGCTTTGTTTGAGCGTCAGAGTTTATACAAAATCCACCTTAAGTCTTTGCGGGACGTTTTGGCCCGCCTATCCGAGCCTCGCTATAGCCATAAGCGCGATGAGAATCATTCCTCTAGCGACGACACCTCTTTGATTTTGGAAGGGGAGGCGGATGAGATCGAGGTGGAGTACGAAGAGGAAGGGGAAATCCTTTCTTCGGCTCCGGTCATTCGCTGGGCCGATAAGGGTTTAAAGTTAATGGATCCGCCTCTTTTGGATCCCAAGCAGGATAAGATCTGTCGTGAGCCTTTGGGCTCGAGGATCTTAATCGCTGGACCCGCGGGCGTGGGCAAAACCATGACCATGATCCGGGCCTTGGATTTTAAGATCACGCGCGAGTGTCTAGCTGGGGAAGAAGAGGCCATCGTGGATCAGCTGGAGGAAGCTGGTTATCTGCCTCACGCCATTAGTTGGCGACTCTTTACGCCCACCACCACCTTGGCTCGTTACGCCAAAAGCTCCTTTCTCAAACGTCTCATCCCTGGGTATGACGAAAATATAGTTTCTTGGGCTGAGTATCGCAAATATCTGGCTCGGGAGCTTTTTGGCATCCTCCAAACGCCCCAGGGCGGAAAACTCATCCTCTCCTCGAACCTAAATTATCTGACGAACCAGGCCAAGCTCCACACGGATCGCTGGTTTGACGACTTTAACCAATTCCATTGGCAAAGTTTTGTCGGGCGCCTGAAAGAACACGCCGAGCGCTTGGCTGGCTCCCCGGATCATAATTTATCCTCATTAGGGGCCCGTTCGCGGGAAGATTTAGAGCAAACCCAAACTGGAGCCCTGGCCCGCTTGTATTTGGCTTTGGCCCCTCGCGTCCCGACTATTTCCGGTTACGATGGCATCCTCTCCAAATCGGTTTTGGAGCTCACCAACCAAGTCATCCAAGGCTTGACCGAGCAAGATCCCAACTTTTTATTGGACATGGCCGATTTTTATGAGACTTTGCCCAAAAGCCCAGTTAGAGGGGCGGCCAAAGAGCCAGAGCCGGATTCGGAAGAGGCCTATCACGCCGCCTATAACTTTTTGGCTAAGATTATCCGGGAAAAATCTCGGGCCGTGGCTTTGGGCCAAGACTACACGGTCGACGCTCGGCGAACCAAGTTTTGGGAGTTTCTCTCTGGCCGGATCGACGAGACCTCTTTGGCGCCTTTGGGCCAAAACTGTTTGTTGTTATCGTCTTTGCGCAAATTGAACTGCTCAACCCCAGGTTTCTCAGGGAGCTATTTTGAGTCTTTGGTGGAGAGTTACCTAAACTATCGCCACTTAGGTGGCGAATGGTACGGAAAGGCCGGTATTGATAACCTTTACGTGAACGAATTGGAATTAGACGTCATTTTATTGGCCTTTTTGGAGGCTAGCTCGGCTTTATTATGGCAGGACTATCTCAAGCCAGGCCGGTTTCCTTTAGGATCCATTCTTTTGGCTCACAAAGGGGAATCGCGCAACCAGATTTTGGTGGACGAGGCCGTGGATTTTTCGCCAGTTGAGCTTAAATGCATGATGAACCTGACTGTGCCTTCCAGCGGATCTTTTTCGGTCACGGCGGATCTCAATCAACGCTTTACGCCTTGGGGCGTAAAATCGATTGCCGACTTTGAGTGGGCGGCGCCAGGTTTGGTGGAAAATCCTTTGACCGCCAACTACCGGGTCAGCTCCCCCTTGGACGCCTTAGCTCAGGCCGTGGCCAGTAAATCCGCCATTCGTCATACCGAGACGACGCAATACGCGAGCCTAGGAACCTATAAGCCCGTAATGCTCCCCCAAGCCGAAACCTTTGACGAGCAGGTGGCTTGGGTGGCTAGCCGAATCCAGGAGATAAAACGTCTCATTGGGCGAGTTCCGGCCATCGCCGTGGTCATGAACTCGGAAACTTCCTTAGGGGCTTTAGCCGATTCTTTGTCTAAAGCTTTAGAGGATCTGCCACCCGCCGCGGTTTATCGGGAGAGCGAGTTTCCTGAGGTGGATAGCCCCATTAGGGTTTTTAACCTTAAGCATATTAAGGGTTTGGAATTTGAGGCGGTCTTTTTGCTCGAATTGGATAAGCTGGCTTTAAGTTGTCCGGATCTTTACAAGAAGTTTCTGTACGCGGCTATCACCAGGGCGGCCACTTTCTTTGGGGTCACTTGCCAAGAGGCCTGGCCGACCAACTTAGCGCATTTGACGCCTCTCTTTGGGGAAAATTGGGCCGAATAAGTTAGCTAGCCATTTTGAATCCGTAACGTTATTTTTGGCGCGGAAGAGCCGTGAAACGCGCTAATGTCCTGTCTAAAGGCCTCCCATCAAACAGCCGTTGGCGGGTCTTTATTCTATTTTCGCTATCTATTCTTCTGTAGTCATATTTTTTACGGTCGCGCCTCTAAAGCTAGCCAGAAATCCCTCCCGGCTTCCACTTGGCGCGGTTCGATTTCCTGGTCGGGGTCTATGGAAGGCCATCATGACCCATCAATCATTACGGATCCCCCCTGCTAGCGCTAAATTTTTCAACTCGGCCCACATTTATGTCGCTTTTGGTCGGAGAGCGGTAAATTACCGCCAATGTTTTATGGTGGCCTTAAAAAAATCAATGTTAGCGCGTCAACTATCATGTCAAGCGCTCAATAGGGCGCCCAAAATTTATTCGGCGTCTTCAGATGACCCATCAATACCATAAACATCTAGACTTTAATATATATTATTGTTTTAATAAATTGACCTGCGTATAGCGATGACGGGAGGAAATATTTTTTGCTGACACTTTTTAGCGATCACGGGAGGAGCTTATAGTTTAAGGCTTCTAGAATAGTACTCCAAAAATGGAATAAATAATTTGGTATACTTTTTGCTTGACAGTTCTCAATTTTTGATATATATTATATGCAAAAAGAATCGTCGTGGAGCCTTGGTTTTTCCTTAACGCCTGAGATGGCCTCCGTTAGAGCGATTATGGTTACAGCCTTATGATTGATTTTCCAATCAGGAGGCCTAATCGTCAAGATTTCAAAAACGGACGATGACTTGCTATATCATGTCTATCTTGTATTTTTCTCTACTTAAGAGATTGATTAATAGAACTTTTCATGGTTCTATTAACCATAAATATTTTGAATTTTACCTTAGATGAATATGTTTTTCGTTTCAATCGCAGGAAATCCTCGAGCTGTGGAAAGCTTTTTAGGCGGCTCATGGAACAGGCTGTCAGAACGCCACCTACCATAAACCATTTGGCGCGCCAATAGCCTCGCCCAAAAGCGTGATCGCCAAAAAGAAACTAATGGCTCCTATGGCGTCATGTAGGCGACAGGTAGAAGTAAAAAGAGCCTATTGGGGAGAAGTCACATCGTCAGATGTCGCGCC